>CALACK010000188.1 GCA_937890395.1 uncultured Acidimicrobiaceae bacterium
TTGCCGATACCAGTCGTAGCCATTATCCAACCAAAGGCTCGTGCATCACCCCATCGAACGTCGGCGAGTTTTGGCAACGCCACGCCATAATTAAATGCGAAGGTACTAACAATCAAATAGATAGAAAACATTGTTGCTAAGCGACGATTACCGGCTACGTATCTAAACACTTCACGAACCGGAGAGCCACCCGCTGGCCGTTGCATCGGCGGATACATCTCAGATTTTCGCAAACCAGATATGCCATAAATCATTGCTGAATACGAAACACCATTAAGGATGAATAACCAACCGGTACCCAGCGGGCCGACCAAAAAAGTTGCAATTGCCGCACCAAAAACGCGAGAGCCAGTCATCACCGCTGTATTTAAAGACATCGCGTTTGGCAAATCAACTGGCGGCACAAGTTCGGTGACAAGCCCGCGCCTAGCAGGATTATCAAATGCTCCGATAACGCCAAGCAAAAGTGACAGTGCGTAGACAATCGGTACGTTTACTAATCCAGCCAAATCAAGCACGCCCAGCAAGAATGCTTGGCCCGCAAGCGCGCTTTGGGTGACAATCGCAATGCGTCGACGATTATGACGATCAGCCAAAGCCCCGCACCAAGTACCAAAAAACAACATCGGTAAAAACTGAAACGCTACGTTGTATCCGAGATTTGCCGCATTTCCAGTTAAGCGATAAAGCAGTAGTGAAGAAGCAGTTAGTTGAAGCCAACTACCGATATTTGAAACTAGAAGACTTGTAAAGAAAATCTTCGCATTGAAATATTTAAGTGAGCGAAAAATACCGCTCCGATTATCAGGCATAGAGTTTTAAAACACAATCAGTCGTCAAGTTTCAACGCCGAGATGAACACATCGCCAGGTATCTCAACGCGTCCGATTGACTTCATCTTCTTTTTGCCTTCTTTTTGCTTCTCAAGAAGTTTGCGCTTACGCGAGATATCTCCGCCGTAACATTTTGCCAAAACATCTTTACGTTTCGCCTTAACAGTTTCGCGAGCAATAAATTTGCCACCAATCGCCGCCTGAATTGGCACGTCAAACATCTGCCGTGGAATCAATTCTCTGAGCTTTTCACACATCCGTTTGCCATAGTCATAAGCCTTATCGCGATGCACGATTGTGCTGAAAGCATCGGCAGCAATTGCATTTAGAAAAAGATCAACTTTTACTAGATCTGACTCGCGGTAGCCATCGAGTTCATAGTCGAGACTTGCATAGCCCTGAGACCGACTCTTCATTTGATCAAAGAAGTCGACAACTACTTCAGCAAGTGGGATCAAATAGTGCAACTCGACTCTCTCTGGCGAAAGATACTCAAGTTTGCCGAGTTCGCCGCGACGAGTTTGGCAAAGGTCCATCAACGTTCCGGTGTAGTCCTTTGGAGTAATAATGTT
The DNA here is from genome assembly GCA_937890395.1 of uncultured Acidimicrobiaceae bacterium. Taxonomy (GTDB): domain Bacteria; phylum Actinomycetota; class Acidimicrobiia; order Acidimicrobiales; family Ilumatobacteraceae; genus BACL27. Next base: position 1,406 of record CALACK010000188.1, read on the forward strand.
CACTTTAAAATAAGGCTCTTGAATTGACTTGATATACACAGTCGGAGGTAACTCTGCAGGGTTATCAACAATTTCTAACGTGCCGTCTGTTTTTGTGACTTGATATTGCACCGACGGTGCGGTTGCAATTAGCGCCAAGTTGAATTCGCGCTCAAGTCGTTCTTTAACAATCTCCATATGTAACAAACCGAGAAAGCCACACCTGAAACCAAAACCAAGTGCGCCTGAAGACTCTGGTAAATAACTAATTGATGCATCATTTAGTTTTAATTTCTGCAAACTTTCGCGCAATGTTTCGAAATCATCAGCATCAATCGGAAACAGCCCACAAAAAACCATCGGCTTCGGATCGCTATAACCAGCTAGAGCCTCAGTCGCTTGTCGTGCTTCATGGGTCACAGTTTCACCACTTCGTGCTTCACCGACATCTTTGATTCCAGCGATTAAATATCCAACTTCACCTGGCCCAAGTTCATCAACCGGCGAAGGCACTGGGCGTCGCACGCCAACCTCAAGTGCTTCATGTACGGCATTGGTTTGCATAAATCGCAACTTGTCGGTGCTGCGTATTCGACCATTCATCACCCGAATAGATGAAACCACGCCACGATATTGGTCGTATTGACTGTCAAAAATCAGCGCCTGCAACGCGGCCTCTGGGTCGCCTTTCGGCGCCGGGATTCTTTCGACGATTGCATCCAACAATGCGGGTACACCATCGCCAGTCTTCGCCGAGATTCGTAAAATATCTTCAGCGCGTATGCCAAGAACTTTTTCAATCTCCATCGCATAGCGGTCAGGGTCTGCAGCCGGAAGATCGATCTTATTTAAGGCCGCCACAATCTCTAAATTATTTTCAAGAGCCAAATAACAATTGGCCAAAGTTTGCGCTTCAATTCCCTGAGCAGCATCAACTACCAACACAACACCTTCACATGCAGCCAACGAACGACTTACTTCATATCCAAAGTCAACGTGACCAGGAGTGTCAATTAGGTGCAACGTTGAACCCTTCCAACTAACGCGCACATTTTGGGCTTTGATCGTGATGCCCCGCTCACGCTCAAGATCCATCGTGTCGAGATACTGAGCTCGCATCGCTCTCGCCTCAACTGCATTGGTCATCTCTAAAATTCGATCAGAAAGGGTTGATTTACCGTGATCAATATGGGCGATGATCGAGAAATTTCTTATTAAAGCTAAATCCATTAGGCCATTTCTTTTAAGACTTTGATCTTCGCGACGCAGGTCTCAAATAAGACGAACGCGAAGCAGTCAAATTCTACACGGCTTATGTTTGGCAAGCCCTTACTCGCTGTTAGTCTTGCGACGTGGCAAATATCAAATCTCAGAAGAAACGCATCATTACCAACGCCAAAGCTAACGACCGCAACAAGGCTGTCCGTAGTGAATTGCGTTCACGAGTCAAAGCCGCAAATGAGACCGCAGGCACACCTGAAAATGCCGAGGCACTTCGCCTTGCTGTTAAACGTCTTGACACTGCAGCCCGAAAGCGCATCATTCACCCTAAGCAGGCTGCTCGTCGTAAGAGCCGCTTAATGCGCAAACTTAACGCAACCGCAGCCGCTGCGAAATAAGTTTTAGTTTCGCTTAGGCGAAAAAGTTCGGTTCGTCCGGCTCGACTTAGTTGAAGACACCAAGCGAGACAATCGAGCGACAAGAATCTCCATTGTCAACTCTTCGCCAAGATCTTTACCTCCTCGCAAATCAACATCAGCACGTGCCAATAATTGCACTGCCTGAGATATCCCAGCACTGCCAATGCGTCGATATTGCGTGAGATATTTTTTACCTTGAAATTCGCTCTTGCCGCCAATTAAAGTCAGCACATCTGCTGGGCTGTGCAACTCTGGCCCATCTAGTCGCATCAATTTCAAATAATGTGTGTGCAGAATCGCCATCACTTGCAGTGGATGAAAATCTCCACTTCGCACCATTCGCGTCAACATCTCTAATGCCAAGGGCGAGTCACCAGCATCTATCGCATCAGTTAGATCCCAAGGCTTGACACTGCCTGCGTCGCCAAGAAATACCGCCACGTCTTGTTTGGTTAATTTCTTGGATGTGCCATACGCAGACGCCAACGTGTCGATCAATCCTGGCAAACGTGCTTGGTCTTCACCCAACCAGTCAATGATGTCGTTCAATGCAACTGCATCTACGCTCAACTCAGATTCTGTGAACTTTTCTAAAAACCATGTCACAAGTTCTTGTCGACGCGCAGGTGGCTCAGTCGCAATCACCGTCGCTCCAGATCGTTTGAGCGCATCGCTAATTGATTTTGGCAATTTGCCAGAAGCGCTAACAACTAAATGCGTGCTATCAGATGGATGCTCAAGATATTTAACGAGTGTTGAAAGTTCGCCAACAGTTGCTTCAGAAATTTCTCTAATCACGACAACACGCTCTTCACCAAACAGAGACATCGTTTCCGCCGAAGCAACTGCCTGACGAATCGCGATCTCACGAAGATCGGCCGACGACGCGCCTGCGTCATGTGTTTCTAAGATTGTGCTACGACTCTCTTGTGAATTCATCGACTTGATCAACCCACGAGTGATCTCGGTAACTTTGTCTGAGACAAGCCTCGGGTCGCTACCCGTAATCAAATGAATCGTCACCCCTCTACTCTCGCATCTCTACGTAACAACAACAAGATAAATGCCAAAACCGCAACCCACATGCCGAAATTTACGGAGCCTGTTGCGCTCAAGTTCTCACCGAGCGCTGCTACCCACCAGACCCATCGCACACCAATTAGCACTGGCCACATAACAATCGTGCCCAACATAGCGAACGCGGTATCGCTAATCGCACCTGCAAATAGCGACAACGGCAGACCCGCCAGCATCACTAGAGAAGCTATCGGAACAGCCAAAATATTGGCAAGAATTCCAATTGCGGCAGGAACTCCAAAAACAAAAATAACCGCTGGTGCCACACCGACTTGTGCAGAAATAGTTGCTGCAATTAGTGATGCCAACCAGCGCGGGCCAGGAACTACGCGCGCGAGAGGACCTGATAGTAAACATAATCCCGTCGTTGCGCCGACCGACATGTAATAACCGACAGACCAAGCAAGCAATGGATCAAGAAAAATTGTAACGATCACGGTCATCGCAAGAATTCGCAATGTCCGCGTTGGTCGACCAAGCGAAATTGACAGGGTCGCAACCCCTGCCATCACCGCTGCACGAATCACACTCGGCTCAACTCGAGTGATCACCACAAACCAAATCAACACTCCGAGTGTCACGATTAATCTCACTGTTCTTCGCAACCGACGCAGCAATGGCGAAAGCGCAGTGAGCACAAATGCCACATTTTGCCCCGACACGGCGACAAGATGCGCGAGCCCTGATTTTCTAAAAGACGAAATCATTTGTTGTGGTTGTTTTGAGTCATCACCAATTACGAGTCCTGTAAATAGCGAACGCTCATCGAACGGAAACGATTTTGCGCCACTAGATATAAGTCTTCGCACCCGCTGGGCACTGCGATAGATAGGTGATGCAATATATCTGCGCTCACCGACAGATTCGATTTCAAAATTTCCTTTGATATGTTTCGAAACCAAGCGTTGAGCTTGAACTGGCGAGAGTTTGTTTCGCCAGCCCGATACGAAGATAGTTTCGCCCACGTTTGTATTGCTTAACCGCCAAGACGGTCTCCCATAGGCATAGACAATAAATCTGTCGCCTGAAATATCGAGAACTATTTGAGTAGCCGCCCCGACTCGTTGTGGGTCGGTGATCACTCGAGCAACCCCAGAATATTGACCAAGCTCAACGCGACGCAGTTCGCCAATCGCTCTCGAACTATTCAAAAAACCCAAAGCAACAAAAACTGCGACAATTGCGAACAAAATTGATTTACTTCTAGAGATGACCATCGTCATAAATATCAAGCAAATCGCGACACCAGAAATCAGTACGGCGATCAAAGTTTTCTCAACAGCGCGAGTCGCACACACTGTTGACATCGCTAATCCAACGATGAACCAATCAGATCGCCCAAGATCGTACGATTGAGTCATGGCAAAAGTCGCAAGAAGAACACCTCAAAAAACTTCGCCAACGGTACCTGACGGCATAGATGCTCACCGCAATACGGTGCGCAAAATGGGTGGGTTTTTTGGAATCGCGCTTTCGATCGCGGTTCTGCTTGTCGGCTTATTGTTGCTTGTGTTACCAGGCTCGATCACCGGCGTTCTGGGTTTTGTATTGACCGTAATCGCCTTGCCAACTTTGCCCCTTTTTGGAGTGCCTGCAACTGGTGGTTTTGTCCGTTACTTCTTGAGTCTGATCTCGAGTCTTCTTTTGTGGTGGGTTATCGGTCATTACGCAGCACGCCGAGCGATTCAATCAGCGATTTCTAGTTGGCAAGAATGGCTTCGAGAATTTCGACCATTAGCAATTGGCGTTGTATTGGGTTCAATAATTTCGCTCGCTCTCGCTGCGGCCGTACTCGGGGTTATCTGAAGCACTAGTTCACGCGTGCTTGCGGCAGGATTTCACTCAATTTTGCTGGTCCGATTCCGCGAACGTTCAATAAATCTTCGACAGTTTTGAACACGCCATTTTTTTGGCGAAATTCAATTATTGCTTTTGCTGTCGACGGCCCCACCCCTGCAAGTTGTTCAAGTTCGATCGCCGTTGCAGTGTTGATGTTGATACTGATTTGCAAGTCATTATTGATCGCGTTATTTGAGCTATTCGAATTTGTGAACCTGGGTTCAACAATTATGTGTGGTTTTTCGTTTCGCTTTGGAATATAAATCTGTTCGCCCTCACTTAGTAACATCGCTAAATTGACCGAATCTAAATCTGCTTGCAGAGTGGCGCCACCCGCAGCTATGACACCATCATTAATTCGCGCCCCAAAACGAAACTGATAAACCCCCGGCGTCTTAACTTCACCAGCGATATGCACAGTCATCTCGGTGATCAAATCTGTCGTTTGCGGCGAAGTTACGGCAAAATTTAAAGTCGTGGCGGTACTGGCAATCGGAATCGAGTCTTCGGGTGGAGGTGGTGGAACCCTCAACAACCACCAACCCGCCAAGGCAACTGTGATCAGACTCAAAACAGAGCCCACTAAGCGTGACAAACCAAACCATTTGATCGTGGTTTGTACTTTTACAAGGGTTGACCTAATTAGTTTCATTACCCAATGTGGGCAACAGCCTCAAGATGAGGCTTAACAAAAAATGTTTTTTAGAAAAGCCTTGTGGTCAACTTTTTGCGGTAGTCAGTGGTTCGTGGATCATTCGGTCCCATTTTTTCTAAAACGTCAAGATAATTCTGTTTTGCCACGTCATCAGACTTCACTCGCTCTAACAACTCTGTTAGTACCTTGTCATAATCGTCGGCTGGCACAAATGCCGCTCGCGCCGCAGCAACAACAACACGTACTCGTTCAGTCTCGGGGATTGTCTTTAGAATTTCTAGAGCCGCCGAACAATCATTGCGAGCCACCAATAATTCGGCTAGCGCAATTACTGCCGCCTCATTTGCGGGCTCGGTTTCTAATGCTTTGCGCAAACTGGCTTCATCACCCATGGCTAGCAACGCTTTTACATCTATAGCGACAACTTCTGGCAGAAGTTTATTTATAAACTCACTCACAACATGTTCTGGTTGAGCACCAACAAAACCATCCAGGATCTTTCCGTCTTTCATGGCATAGACAGCAGGTATCGACTGCGCCTGAAATGCTTGCGCAATTTGTGGACATTTGTCAACGTCAACCTTTGCCAAAATGACTTGACCCTTTGTCGCAGCAACTAATTTTTCAAGAATTGGACCAAGAGTTTTGCACGGGCCACACCATGGTGCCCACAAGTCAACGATCACCGGAAAGATCATTGATTTATCAATTACTTCTTTTTGAAAAGTCTCATCTAATACATCAATTGCCATGGCTCAAACGATACTGCCCGTGTATTGTTTAGGCACTTTTGATGCAGTCTGATGCCCTGCCTAATCGCAAGTAGCACGACACATCACTGATTGGCTAAGTTGTACGTCAATGAGCGACAAAGTAAGCGCAGGTATTGACTCACCTAAAGTTACGAAATGGCTTGAATCAAATATTGAAGGTGCACAGGGTCCATTTCAGTTTGAATTTATTGCAGGCGGACATTCGAATTTAACTTTTTCGGTTCACGACGCGAATCAGAATCATTACGTGTTGCGCCGTCCACCACTTAGCCACGGCCTTGCCAGTGCTCACGACATGGGGCGCGAGCACCGAATGATCGACGCATTACAAAATTCGAACGTTCCAGTGCCCCGCACCCGTGGGTTATGTAATGACATTGAAGTCAACGGTGCACCGTTTTATGTGATGAATTTCGTTGAAGGGCATATCATCCGCGATAGCACAATCGCTGAGAAAGTCTTGACCGTGCAAACCCGAACTCGTGCCAGCGAATCGCTGGTTGAGACTCTGACAAAAATTCATGCCGTCGATGTTTCTAAAGTTGGATTGCAAGATTTCAGCCGCCACGAGGGCTATATAGCAAGACAACTTAAGCGGTGGTACGGGCAATGGAATGCGCAAAAAACCCGTGAACTTTCGGCAATTGATCGCGTCCATGAAGAACTCGCAAAGCGAATCCCAGAGCAAGGTCCTGCGACAATCGTGCACGGCGATTATCGCTTAGATAACTGCATCGTCAGTTCTCAAGGAGAAATTCAAGCCGTCTTAGATTGGGAGATCTGCACACTCGGTGACCCACTTGCAGATCTGGGTCTGCTCACTGTCTATTGGACTGGTCCAGGTGACGAGCCGTCTCCGTGGATGTCGCAGTACACAACCGTTAGCGGGTTTTTAAACCGCAGCGATCTAATCGCGCATTACGCAAAAATTACTGGTCGAGATGTTTCAAATATCGAGTTTTACCGTGCCTTCGCATATTGGAAACTCGCCTGCATCGTCGAAGGTGTTTATGCTCGCTATTTAGGTGGCGCGCTCGGAGAAAAGTCTGCAGCAGAACTAGAGCCGTTCAAATTGCAGACCGAAGCCGCCGCTAATAGTGCTGAAGTTGCACTATCGCACCTAAACTGAGCACCAAATGGATAAGCCATACACGATGCTTGGTGATCTTCCAGAGATCAATGATCCACTTTTAGTTGTGATGATGTCCGGATGGATCGACACAAGTTCAGCAGCAGCAAACGCAATGGAGTCGATTTCTAAAGGAATAAAAGCCAAAGCGATAATCTCTTTCGACAACGACACTTTTGTCGACTATCGAGCACGACGACCAATCATGGAGTTGCGCGAAGGCGTGAATACGAAATTGATTTGGTCCACTCCCGAAATCTCGCTCGGCCAAGACATCAACGGAAAAGATGTGTTGCTGTTAACTGGCCCAGAGCCCGATACTCGCTGGCATCTTTTTGCTGAAACTGTGGCCGATATCAGTATCGAGTTTGGTGTGCGTCGAATGATTGGAATCGGGGCTTATCCATTCGCAACCCCGCATACTCGTGCTGTGTATATTTCATGCACTTCGCCCGACAAAGAACTGGTTGCAAATTTGCCTTACATCAAAAGTTCGGTAGATGTACCTGCTGGTATGGCGGCGGCGATTGAACATTCGCTTCACGATCGAAAAATTCAGGCTCTAGGTTTATGGGCCCGTGTGCCTCACTATGTCGCATCAATGCCTTACCCCGCTGCCTCGGCTGCCTTACTTTCAGCTCTCTGTGATACGGGCGGCATCTCAATTGATGTTTCTGACATGCGAGAGCAAGCCAATACACAACGTGAGCGACTTGACCAATTAATTGCTGGCAACACTGATCATTCACAAATGTTGACTCAACTTGAGCAAAGTTTTGATGAACAAATCACAAACGGAACGACTGAGATTAATTTCGGAGGACCAATCCCTAGCGGCGATGAAATCGCTGCTGAATTCGAAAAATATTTGCGCGAGCGCTAGAAATTAACTAGCGCGCTAACTAGCGCGAGCGAGACCGTGCAACCAAGATTGCACATTGACACCGAGAGCATTTACGTCGTAGCCGCCCTCTTGCAACACAACTGTTGGCAATTTAAGTTGAGCAACAAGCGCACCACAACGGTCATACCCAGGGGTAGTCAAAGACAAATCGCTAATCGGATCAGTAATGAATGTGTCAAGACCGAGTGAAACGATAACCATTGACGGTCCGAATTTTTTAATACTTTCGCATGCTCGATCAAGAGATTTCAAATAAGTGTCGTCGTCGGTACGTGCCGCGAGAGGCAAGTTAAGCGTTGCCCCTAATCCTTTACTCGAACCTGTTTCTTCGGCATAGCCAGTGAAATACGGGTATGCCCTCGCAGGATCGCCGTGCAACGAAACGAATTGCACATCGTCGCGCTCATAAAAAATCTGTTGAGTGCCATTGCCATGGTGATAGTCGACATCAAGCACAGTTACTTTGGTACCAGTAGTACTAGCCACATGATGTGCCGCAATTGCGGCGTTATTGAAAAAGCAATATCCACCGTACAAATCAGTAGTTGCGTGATGGCCTGGCGGGCGACATAGACCATAACTAAATTTCTCGCCGTCTAGAACAATTTGAGTTGCACTCATCGCTACGTCAACCGCGCCACGCGCCGCTTCGTATGTACCCATAGTTAACGGGGTCGTAGTCTCAAAACACCACCAACCCAATTTGCCGTTGACTGACTCTGGCTCGACTCGCTCACCCATGTGTTCGCGCAGGTTTGATTTGAAAAACATGTCAGGCACAACCTCGCGAACTTCTTTTACATCGCGTTGATAATCAGCCCACGCTGTCGACAAAAATCTCAGCAAGCCTGGGTTGTGAATTTTCGTGATCGGCTCTGTGCCCCACGCTGTCGGCGATACAAAGTCAAAAGACTTGTCGGCAGCCAAAGTTTCGCGAATCTTTTCAGCCCGACCCGTGTGTTCAAATGGTGAGTGCGCAGATGACCTCTCAATTTCGACTTCTGGGTTATGCAACAAATGTGCCGGCGTATAAACAACTTTCATAACTTCCTCGATTCTAGATTTCCGGAATTCTCGATTTCTAGGTTAAATCTAGGTTAAATCCAGGGATTTTCGTGCACGCTTCAACTCAGCCATTCCTGGTGTTGTCGCAACTGTCTCAATCGCATCCCAGAATTTAGCGGCGTCGTCTCCGCGAGGAATCTTCCAAATCACTGGCCCAAAAAAAGTTCCCTCTGACGCAGTCCCCGGTTTGAAAGTGAGAATCGGAGCGCCGAGATCTTTGCCTGCTCGTGAGATTGCCAAGTCTGTCTCAAAGCGAATTATCGGCGTATGTGTCTCATCATCAAAAGCATCGGCCCATTTTGTCGGCAAAGATTGGCTTTGCAATATTTCTGTCAATAGTTGATGCGGGTTTGTATCTGAACCTTGCCGTTTTTTTAGATTGTGAAATGAGGTGCCAAACGCAGTGTAAAACTTTCTTACACCCTCGTTGCCTTCAGATGCGCGGGCAGCGCTAGCGACGCGCAAAGTAGCCAGACCAAAATTATGAATCACTTTGTGATATTCATCGTCGGGCGCATAACCACGATCACCATTGACCATCGCAAGTGAAAGAAACTTCCACGAAACTTTGTAGTTTCTAATGCTCACAACTTCTGTCACCCAACGCGAAGTTGCCCAGGCCCACGGGCAACCTGGATCAAAGAAAAATTCTAAATCTGCCATAAATACAGATTAGACGCTTCAAGCAAACTTAGGCTCGTTCGACTTCCTTGAGTTCATAGGTTTCAATAACATCGCCCGGCTTGAGATCTTGGAAGTCTGTCAAACTCAAACCACATTCGAAACCTTCACGAACTTCACGCACATCGTCTTTAAATCGGCGCAAAGTATTGATATTGCCCTTCCAAATGATCGTTCCTTCTCGCAAGAAACGAACTTTCGAACCACGAGTGATGACGCCCGAAGTAACCGAGCAACCCGCAACAGCACCAACTTTTGGTGCCTTGAAAACCTCGCGTACTTCGGCCTCACCCGTCACAACTTCAATGAACTCTGGGGCGAGCATGCCTTTCATCGCCTTCTCGACATCTTCAAGAAGCTTGTAGATAATTTCGTACGTTCGAATCTCTACATTTTCTTTTTCGGCAAGTTCGCGAATCTTGCGATCTGGTCGCACATTAAAGCCAATCAAAGTTGCATTTGTCGCTGCAGCCAACGAAATATCGTTTTCAGTTATCGTTCCGACACCACGATGCACGAATGCTGCACGAACATCGTCGCGCTCAAGTTTGCGCAAACTCTCGGTTACTGCCTCAAGCGAACCATGCACATCTGCTTTGACAATCACGTTCAGCGTCGCAACTTCGCCAGCCTGAATTTGAGTGAAGATATCTTCGAGTTTCACGCCACGCTGAACTCGGGCATCACCGCGTTGATTCATCGTGCGATATCGCTGCTCGCGCGCACCAGCCACTGTTCGCGCAGTGCGTTCATCAGGGGCAGCTCTAAATTCTTCACCGGCACCAGGCACCGCAGACAAACCAAGCACCTGCACTGGCGTCGAAGGCCCTGCTTGTTTAATTTGCTCGCCACGGTCGTTAATGATTGCGCGAACTTTGCCCCATGCAGCACCCGCAACAATTGGGTCACCAACTTTGAGCATGCCTTTGTCAACCATGATCGTCGCCACCGGACCACGACCAATATCTAGTTGCGCCTCAAGCACTACACCTTTGGCTCGACCTGTTGGGTTCGCAGTCAACTCTTCAAGTTCAGCGACGGCGTTCAACTGATCAAGTAAATCGTCAATACCCAAACCACTTTGCGCCGACATCTCAACTACGATCGTGTCGCCACCCCATGCTTCTGGCGTTAACTGTTGTTCGGCGAGACCGGCGAGAACTCGTTGTACATCGGCATTATCTTTGTCGATTTTATTTAGCGCAACAACAATTGGCACGCCAGCAACACGGGCGTGATTTATCGCTTCAATCGTTTGTGGCATGACTCCGTCATCGGCAGCGACAACCAATACAACAATGTCAGTCACGCCTGCACCACGAGCACGCATTTTTGTAAACGCAGCGTGACCTGGTGTGTCAATAAAAGTAATCAACTTGCCATCTTTTTCAACTTGGTACGCACCAATATGCTGAGTGATTCCGCCGGCTTCACCAGAGACAACGTTGGCATTGCGAATTTTGTCAAGCAGAGTTGTTTTACCGTGGTCAACGTGACCCATGATTGTAATAATTGGTGGACGAGTAACTTGCGACTCAGGATCATCGTCGTCTGCATCATCAAACATTGCTTGCAATTCAAGTTCTTCTTGTTGACCTGGGTCAACAAGCAAAATCTCTGCACCGCACTCAAGTGCGAAGAGTTCCATTTGTTCGTCAACAAGTGTCATCGTCGCGGTGACCATTTCGCCGTGCTCAAGCAAGAATCGCACGACATCAGCCGGCGTGCGATTTAACTTCGGCGCGAACTCCTGCGACGAACCGCCACGCTCAATAACAATGATGCCCTCAGGTACTGGGCTCGCGCTCGCCATGTAACTCGTCGGTGTTTGCGGAAGCTGCTCTTCAAATTCTTGACGACGTTGCCCTCTAGTTTTTTTACGCGGACTACGACGTTGCCCACCAGGACCACGACCCTGTGCAGGACGACCGCCCGGACCAGTTGGACTACTTCGACCAAGTGCGGTTCCGCGTCCACCAGTTGGTGCACCCGGACGACCACCAGCACCAGCAGGACCACGACCAGGGGCAGAACGATCTGGAGTAGTGCGACCGCCCGAACCGGCAGGGCCACGACCAAGTTGCGAAGCAGGAATTCGACCAGTCCGTGCATTTGTCGATGGCGCAGTGCTACGAGGTGCGGAACGATTGAACGGTGGACGGGTTACTCCACCTTCAGGTCGACGCGCAATTGGCGGTGGCGGAATCGGACGTGAAGAACCAGGTGGTGGTGGGATCGGACGAGTTAAGCCCGGCAACGAGGGGCCAGTAGCGCCACCAACACGATTTGGCTGTGTCGGCTGTGAAGCCGGCGCAGTTCTAGCAGCAGGTGCTTGTGCTGGTTGCTGTGTTGCTGGTTGCTGTGTTGCTGGTTGTTGCGTTGGTTGCGTTGCTGGTTGCGGCGTTACTACCGGCTGACGAACTGGTTCTGGTTGCAGCGGTTGTATTTGACGAACAGGCTGTGTGGTTGAACGAGCAGTTGGGCTCGTCTGATTCGGCTGCGCAGAAGAAACTACGCGACTTACAACGACTTCAGTTTCGCGCGGCGTAGCCGGCGTCTCTACTGCAACTTCTGTTGATTCAACTTGCGGTTCAGTTGCTGAATCTTTTTTCGCAACGGCTTTTTTCGCTGCAACACCAGTGCCAACAGTTTTCTTAGCAACAGCCTTCTTAACTGTCGTGCCGGCAACTTTTTTTGCAGCAGCTTTCCTAACTGGTTTGGTCGAAACTTCTTCTGGCTGCGATTCGCGAATCAAACCTTCACGTTCAGCACGACTACGAATACGATCAGCTTGCGCGTCAATAATCGTTGACGATGGACCCTTGACACCGATGCCGAGTTTTCCGCTGAGATCAATAATCTCAGCGTTAGTCATTCCGAGTTCTTTAGCGATCTCGTGAACGCGTTTAGCCTTTGCCAAAGTGTCTAGCCTTTCGATTCTTCAGTTGATGCACCAGATTGTGCAGCTACTTGTTCTTGACTCAGAATTGATCCGTCAGCAGCGTGCCACTCCATTGCGCCCGTGTCTATGTTTGTCTTCCATTCGCCTTCTGCATAAACAGACTCGGTCGCAGTTTCTACTGCACGGCGCACCACGCCATTGCCTTCGGCTGCAACTTCAGATTCGCTCTTGATATCAATTCGTACACCAGTCAGACGCGCAGCAAGCGTCGCGTTGACACCCATCTTGCCAATCGCCAATGACAATTGAAAATCTGGCACGATTACATCGGCTTGAGTTTCATCTGCACTTAAACGAACTTCAGTAACTTTTGCTGGCGACATCGCCTTGGCAATGAAATCGCGTTTATCTTCGCTGAATGGGATTATGTCTACTTTTTCGCCTCGCAATTCGTTGACAACCATTCGCACTCGCCCGCCGCGTGCGCCAACACAAGCACCGACAGGGTCGATTGCTTTATCGTTTGACCACACCGCAATTTTTGTGCGTTGACCCGGTTCACGAGCACATGATTTAATCTCAACAATTCGGTCAGCAATCTCAGGTACTTCCATTTCGAAAAGTCGCATAATCAAACCTGGGTGAGTACGGCTAACAACGATCTGCGGACCCTTTGGCGTGCGTCGTACTTCAACGATGTATGCCTTGAGACGAGCATTTGGCTCGCGTGTCTCGCCGAGCACTTGCTCTGCTTGTGGCAACAACGCTTCGACTCGACCAAGATCGAGCAACGTGTAACGAGTGTCTGTCTTTTGCACTGTTCCTGAAACAATGTCGCCTTCGCGGTTCGCATACTCTTCGAACTTGCGCTCGCGCTCTACTTCTCGAATTCGTTGACTCATCACCTGACGGAAAGTCACCGCGGCAATTCGACCGAGCTCATCTTTCTTTGGTGTGTCATCTCGTTCGTTAATCCATTCGCCGTCATCATTTACGTCGTATGCAGTAAAAGTAATATCCATGTTGTCTGGGTTTACTCCGACGATCACTTCGTCTGCTGCACCTGGACGCTTTTTGTATGCCGTGGCTAGTGCCTCGACAAGAACTTGCAAGAGTGCATCAATTGTGATTCCACGATCTGCTGCGAGCATGCGCAGCGCTTCTGACATGTCCATGTTGCTCATGATGCTTTGGCCTCCGTTGTAGTTGCGAATTTGTGTTTTGAATTCTTTGAATGACGCGCATCTTTTTTAGACGTCGTCTCAAATTTGAAGACTGTTCGAGCGCGATCAATCGCCGCGTAGCTGATTTTGATTTCTACATCGCTTGAATTGCGCACGGTGATTTCACGATCATCAGCGCTAACTAAGACACCTTGCACGCGACGCTCGCCGCCAGCAGCAAGAGGCGCAGTTAAGCGCACATTGATAAGTTTATTGACCTCGCGAATGTAATGGCGCGGCAATCGCAAATTGCGCTCAAGACCGGGGCTTGTCACTTCAAGGGTGTAACGACCAGGCACCGGCTCGGAGTGATCAAATTCTTTTGAGATCAGACGAGTGAGTAGCCCAATCTTCTCAAGATCAACGCCAGCAGGTTGACCATTTTCGCCAAGCATGCCAGGCTTCGTATCAACAACTACTCGCACAACACCACTTACAAATTCGAGGTCGTAGAGATCAAGGCCGAGATCGCCAACGATTGGTGTGACAAGTTCGCTGATACGTGTGACTATTACATTTGTGCCTGCCACATTTGTGCCTACACTCTCGTTTGAACTCGACACCATTAGAAATCTCTCCTTTCTCTTAATAACGCGGTTAAATAACTATCAAATCGCTATCAAATAGCCTTTTTTACTATCAAAAAAGACACCCGATAGAGAACAAAAGGCGTGGGCCTAAACCCACGCCTTCGGTTCAATGAACTTTTAGGTCGCTTTAAGTATAGTGGCGCGGAACTAAAGTTTCAGATGGCGCTATTGCTCGCGCCGCCAAGTGAGGGCTCGTGATTTTGCGGATGTCAACAATGTTTTTAAGGACTTTACGCGATGACCCAGTTGACGCCGAGGTGCCTAGCCATCGGCTATTGGTGCGGGCTGGATACATCCGGCGTGCAGCTCCAGGTGGCTATACATGGTTACCTCTTGGTTTGCGAACTCTGAACCGAGTTGAAACGATCGTCCGCGAAGAAATGGACGCAATCGGCGCTCAAGAAGTGCACTTTCCTGCGATGCTGCCCCGCGAACCGTATGAGATTACTGGTCGGTGGACAGACTACGGCCCGAACTTGTTTCGCTTACAGGACAGACGTGGTATTGATTTTTTACTCGGACCAACCCACGAAGAAATGTTCACACTATTAGTTAAAGATCTCTATAGCAGTTATAAAGATTTACCGCTGTGGCTTTATCAAATTCAAACTAAATTTCGCGACGAAGCACGACCACGTGCTGGTCTGTTGCGCGGACGCGAATTTTTGATGAAAGATTCGTACAGTTTCGATATTGACGACGAAGGTTTGCAACGCAGTTACGATGCGCACCGCGGTGCCTACTTGAGGACTTTTGACAGACTGGGTTTGCCATATGCGGTCGTCTCGGCGATGTCTGGCGCAATGGGTGGCTCGGCATCTGAGGAGTTTTTGTTTCCGTGTGATTCGGGCGAAGACACGTTCGTTAGTTGCGCTAGTTGCTCGTACTCAGCCAACACCGAAGCTGTGCGGGTTGGCGAGCCAGCCAAGATTGACTACTCGAATCTTGAAGAGGCTGTCGTGTACGACACGCCGGCCACGCCGACAATCGCCACTTTGGTTGATTTATTTAACACACGTTCTGATTTGAAGCGTGCTGATCGTCAGTGGATGGCCGCCGACACACTCAAAAATGTCATCGTTAATTTGCGCTATCCAGATGGTCGCACCGAGCCACTTGCAGTTGGTGTGCCAGGTGATCGTGATGTCGATACAAAGCGACTTGAAGCACAAGTCTCGCCAGCCGAAATCGTTGAGTTCACAGAGGCAGATTTCGCTGCGAACAAGAATCTCATCAAGGGCTATATCGGGCCGCAGTCACTTGGGTTAAAAAATTCAAGTGGTATCAAATATTTGCTCGATCGCAGCATTGCAATTGGTAGCGCGTGGATCACTGGTGCTAACGCACCAGGTCGTCACGTTGCTGGTCTCGTAAACGGCCGAGATTTTTCGTGCGACGGCGTTGTTGACGCTGCCGATGTTCGCGCTGGAGATTCTTGCCCAAAGTGCAATGCGAAATTACAGATTCGTCGTGGCATCGAGATCGGACATGTATTTCAACTCGGCCGGAAATACGCCGAAGCACTCGGCCTAACTGTGCTTGACCAAAATGGAAAATCACAAGTCGTCACGATGGGTTCTTACGGCATCGGTGTCTCTCGCGCAGTCGCGGCAATCGCCGAAGCGAACCACGACGAAATTGGTTTGAAGTGGCCTTCTGCGGTTTCACCAACTGATGTGCACATTGTTGTTGCAGGCAAACCTGGAGATGAAACCTCAACCGTTGGCGAAGCACTTGCACTTGCATTACATGATCAAAACATGACTGTGCTGCTTGATGATCGCAAAGGTGTTTCACCAGGAGTCAAATTTAAGGATGCCGAATTAATTGGTACACCACGCATCGTCATCGCGGGCCGTGGAGTCGCAACTGGAGTTGTTGAAGTTCGCAATCGCCGGGCCGGAACTTCAGGAGAAGTCGCAATTGCTGAAGCTGCGAATCACATTGTCGCAATGCCGATAAAATAAACGCGAGTGCCAAGAAAATGACTGCGATCCTTAATCCGGCAATAAAGCACTACGAATGGGGCGACTTTGCGGCGTTGCCAGATTTGCTTGGTGTACCGCGAGATCAAAAACCTTGGGCCGAACTATGGTTTGGTACCCACTCTGATGGTCATGCAACATTGCAAACCGCCAACGGTGAAACGCAACTTAAGAATGTTGTCGGTGATCTTTCGTTTTTATTGAAGCTCATTGCCGTTGCAAAACCACTTTCACTACAAACGCATCCAAGCACGGCTCAAGCACTTGCAGGTTTCGCTCGCGAAAACAAATTTGGTCTCGCTCGCACTGCAGCCAACCGTGTCTATAAAGATGAGGCCGCGAAGCCGGAGTTGCTCTGCGCACTTTCTGAATTTCAAATGCTTTGCGGTTTCACACCCGTCACTGAGTCGCTCGCACGCGCCGAGCAAAACGGCTGGCATGAACTAGCGCAGCATTTGAAACTTGATGGATTAGAAAAAACAGTGCACTGGGCACTCAACGAAAAATCGCTTCCGACGGCGCAAAATTTGCCGAGTCATTTGCAAGTACTCGCATCTTTATACCCAAATTCTGGCGGCATTCTCGTGGCATTATTAATGAACCACGTGGTTTTGAAACCAGGCGATGCCATTTTTCTCGAACCGGGCAATGTTCATTCGTATCTAAGTGGCCTAGCCGTTGAAGTAATGACGAGTAGCGACAACGTCATGCGCGCTGCTTTCACTACAAAACATGTTGACCTGAACGAATTTTTTGCAACTGCCAACTTCGTTTCCGAGACACCGAGATTGGTCTCGCCAAATGAGGCCTCACACGATGTTGCGCTTTACGACATTTCAAGTGCTCCGTTTAGCGTTCAGCGGTTCAAAGTGACTAGCGATATATCGCTAACAGCAGAACATGAGGTAGAATTATATTTGTGCGTTCAAGGACAATTAGGTTCACTGCACCAAGGCCAAGCGTGCGTGTTGCGTCGCGGTGAAAATTTAAATCTCACTGGGCCATCACTCGTGTTTCGAGTCTGGGGAGATCCGACCTTCTAATGTTTCAAAATATCAATAGAAAGTCCTTAATCGCAAAGCTACTGTCTGTCGCTTTTGCTTTCGCAATTTCTATAGGTGCCGGCAGCAGCACACCATTCACGCCAGATGCAAGTCCATCGCTTTTGATTATCGGAGACAGCATTACTTGGGGCACTGATTATTTCGCAAAGGCCCAAAAACTCGTTGCAGGTGACGGCCAATGGGCGAACGTAGTTGTTGACGGGCAATACTCTCGGCGAGTCGCGTTTCCGACGCCAAATACTTCTATTCGAATGTCAGGGGTCAAGAGTTATTTGAAACTCAAAGCGGCAGGGCTAAACCCCGATGCGGTAATCGTCGCACTCGGAAGTAACGATGTCGCAATGGAGTCAAAAATTAAAGTTTATGAGAAAATAATCCGAGATTTAATGGACACGATCGGCAATGTGCCCGTAACTTGGCTGACCATCAATCGTCGCGACACAAAAAGGATTCACGCTCGCAGCGTCATATTTAATAGCGTGCTCATAAAACTTACGGCTGAATACCCAAATTTGGTTCTTTCAGATTGGTACTCAGTCATCAATTCAAACCTTAAGTTAATGGCGTGGGATAAAGTTCACCTCACACCAACTGGCTATACAGTGCGCGCTAAGTCGTACCAGTCATTGGCCCGCGACATATACGAACGATATTGGATAGCCACTACGGCGACGACCACTACTACCGATGTTGATACAACGACAACAACTGTCGCCCCAATCGGGCCAGCGGTAACTACTACTTTGCCGACCGACACATCTACGACAGCCCCAACGACTTCAACTACAGTCAAAACAACCCCTTAATAAAGCTGGTGATTCAACCGCCTAGAGCGGGCCACAAAAGTGTTGCTACTATTTGTTTGTGATCAAATATTATAATAATGTTCCTGGACTCGTTGACCCACTAGAGCCCTATTCATATGTGGTTTCAGCCGGACAAACTCTTTACTTAGCGGGGCAAGTTGCGCTCGACAAAAATGGTTTGATCGTCGGTACAACAATGCAAGAACAAGCAACTCAAATTTGGCAAAACATCAAATTCGCTCTAAACGCTGCTGGTTCGGATCTCGAAAATATCGTGAAAATTAATTACTTTTTACGCGACATCCGAGAACTTAACGACGAAATAGAGATCCGTAAGACATTGTTCAAAACTAATAAGTTTCCAGCTGTAACTGCCATTCAAGCCGCAGCTCTAGGCCTACCAGGCTTGCTTCTTGAAGTTGACATTGTGGCGGTATCTAATGACGCATGAAGAAATTGTTGAAATTGTAAAGTCAAAACTTAAAACTGATTCAATTCTTGAGCCAGGTTTTGAATTCGACATTATCGCCCAAGATTTTGCAGGGCGAATAGGACTAGATCTAAGTCTTAATTCTCTCATAAATGATTCAGCTATTGACGATCAGCCTCAATTTGATCCAAGTTGGATCTAATGATTTTAGATTCAATCAAAGAGACCTCAAGAAAAATTCATGATCGTGAGATTTCAGCGACTGAAATTGTCGTAGAACTAATTAACGACGTAAATAATCGTGATCACACTCTTAACGCATTCACTTCTTTTAACTCAGAACTTTTATTGGATAACGCAAAACTCGCGGATAAACAATTATCTGATGGTAAATACTCAGGACTACTTCACGGAATCCCAGTAGGCATAAAAGACATAATTAATGTTGCTGGATACCCAACACGATGTGGATCGGATCTATATTCGAACCAAGTTCAAAATAGTGACGCAGTAGTCATTAACAATTTGAGAACCGATGGAGCAATTTTCGCTGGCAAAACAACATCCCACGAACTTGCCTGTGGGGTAACCAGTGCCCCAGCATCAAATCCGTGGAACACAAATTATGTACCTGGTGGTTCAAGCGGCGGCTCGGGAGTAGCTGTTGCTTGTGGTTACATTCGAGCTGCTTTAGGCAGTGACACTGGTGGGTCAATCAGAATCCCAGCATCTTTATGCGGAGTTGTTGGTCTTAAACCCACATATGGTCTTGTGTCAACAAGTGGTGTCGAACCTTTATCTGTTTCGCTCGACCACCTAGGACCGATTACTGCCAGCGTTGAAGATTGCGCTTTGATTATGAATTCTTTAGTAGGGCAATCTGGTGTTGACTACACATCTGAACTCAACCAAGGAATCGCAGGAATGCGCTTTGGTGTTTTGGCGGGCAAACCATTTTCTCCAATGCAACCTGATGTTCAACAAGCGTTTGAGAATGCAGTAGATCATCTTCGCGACTTGGGCGCAACTTGCATAAACATCGAAATACCAGAATTAGAACATACGTTGGCTGTCGAGTTTGGAATTATTCCCCTTGAAGCTGGTGCATACCATTTAAATTCGCTTCAGAACAAACCTGGTTTAATTAGCCCGTCAATCCGAACTCTCTTAATTGCTGGCCGAGTAATCCCTGAAAGCATTTATCATCGCGCTAACACAGGTAGAAAATTGATCGCAAGTGCACTTCGACGCGCTTTTGAAGATAATAATCTAAATGCAGTAATTACACCAAGCTTGCCTGCCACAGCCGCCAAAAAGGATCAGGACGAATTCACTTTTGACACATTAAGTGAACATATTTCTGTTTCATATGTTCGCACCACTGCCCCATTCAACGTTTCAGGGCAGCCGGCAATCAGCGTGCCGTGCGGGTTTGACTCAATGGGTTTACCAATTGGGCTACAAATAGCCACCAGACCATTCGACGAAACTGGCGCCCTACGAATAGCTCATGCCTATGCAACTAGCACTGATTGGCAACTTGTTACACCAAAAATAGGCTAAAAACAAGGCGTTAGACTACTGTGAACATTTATATAACATAAAGATTCTCCATAACTTGAACGGATAAGTAGTGCCAAGATCAAAGAGCAAGGTTGATGACAGTTCAGTAGAACAAGTTATAACACATATCAGGTCTTGCATCGTGAGTGGCAAGTACCCTGCCGACACCAAATTACTGCCAAAGTTAATCGCCGACGAATGTGGTACCAGCTTCATTCCTGTCCGCGAGGCTATGCGCGCACTCGAATCTGAAGGTCTAGTTACTTACATCCATAACCGCGGGGTTTGGGTAACACCACTCTCTATGAGTGATCTAGATGATTTATATCGTATTCGAATAGAACTTGAGTCCGGAGCAGTTGCAAACTCAGATAAATTCTCCGAAAAAGAAATAGCCGAGTTAGAGAATATTCTTCAAAAGATGGCCGAGTTTCGTGAAAGTGGAGAAGATTCAAAAGTAATTCGACTCAACATTGACTTTCACTTCAAAATTTACAGAAAAACAAATTCACCCCGTCGAATCAAACTCATTGAGCAACTATGGGACCACGCAGATAGATACCAAAGGCTTTCACTTAAATACAGGCATGATGCGGCCGACGTTGAGCACCATGAAATACTCAAGCATCTTGCGGCGGGCAATAACCTTCAAGCCGCAAAAGCACTTGCAACACATCTAGAGACAACGGCCAGATTGGTTCGGGCCGGGTTTGACGTTGATAACTCTCAAACTCAAATCGCGCATAACTGACAAATAGGTATAGTGCCAAGATCAAAGATGACCTGGCTTTCGATTGATTACCAAATTCAATGAATTCAACTTTCAGTAAAAATGGGTTTGAAATCATTAAAGCTGATGATTTGCCTGCCCTCAATGAACTTCAAAAACACGTCAGAGATATTTCATACAAGTTGATAGGTACCGAAACAAGTGAAAATATAATTGGTGACTTAAATTCACTACACAAAGCATTCAAATCTCCAGAAGACGCGAACACATTTCGGCTAAAACTTACTTCACAGCTATCTAGCCAAGTAGATGTCGGCACCAAGGTTTTCGAAATATTCAGATCAAAATTAGAGCCGCTCGTTGGACCTGACATTTTGGTGCAGAAGACTCCGAATCTCGTGTTTCAACCACCCGAATATCCAATCCCAACCGAATTGCACCGCGACGCCCCAGCAAATTCTCCGTATGAAGTAATCGTCTGGCTACCGTTTGTCGATTGCTTCAATACCAAAAGCATGTATGTGCTTGACAGAGAACACTCGCAAATAGCCGCAGAACACATCAAACAAAATCCAGATGACAAAAATGGCTTTGACGAAATTTTGTTGGCGCATGCCGCATTAATGGAAGTTCCATTTGGAAGTGCACTCATTTTTTGGTCGGGTTTGTTTCATGGTTCAATTGTTAACAAAGAAGGCGAATCACGTCTCTCATTGAACATTCGTTACAAAAATCTCTTCTCACCCGCAGGCATGAAAGATCAACTTAGGTATTTTAATATTCTTCAAACCTCTCAGCTCACAGACCTGGGTTTAGATTTTCAATATAGAGAACAATTTAGATGAAAAAATATCTTTCTATACTTCACGATTACGAGAGCGGTGACTTTTTCGAACCGGGTGTTTCGAAAATGCCAAACTTAGATTTACAGCGAAAAGCAATCGACGTACTTCTACAAAAAAGAGACGCTAGACAAGTGCAAGAGTTTAAAACCAGCGTAGATCAAAGGTTTTCTACGAAAGACGTCATCTTTGAGACAGATCAATTTTCTGGCATCGTATTTTTTAGTGCAGAAAGTTTGCGCACTAAAAATAGAGAAATTGACTTAAAGTTGTTCAATTCGCTGTACGAAGAGTTTGCCGAAATATTCATAATCATCGAATCAATTTCAATTGAAAATGAGCAAGAGTTTTTATCTGTTTCTAAACGATTTATCTCTTTGAATTACTGTGTTCAACGCGATGCTTCAGATGAATGGAAAGACCTAGTTTCGCAAGTCACAATCGGCAGCATTAATCAATGAAGTTCTCAATCAACCGCAAAACACTTATCTATATTTCGATAGCCGCAGCGATTTTGATAGTCGGGGGACCTTGGCTGTATACAACTTTGCTTCGCGAAGAGGCGTTAAACCCATTCAGCGAAACGAGCATCAGTAACGACGGCGTTACTGCCACGACAGGAGAAATTGAAATTTCCGGTGATTGGAAATTAGTCTCAGAATCTCAAGTCGGCTATCGCATCAAGGAGCGAATTGCCCTAAAAACTTTTGAGACAGTTGGGCGATCTAGCGAAGTGGCGGGCTCGCTCAAAATTCTTGATTCACAAATAATGCAAACCACTTTCGAAGTGGATATGAAGACCTTTCAGAGTGATAGTGGCGGCCGTGACGCTCAATTTAATGGTCGAATTATGGATACCGAAAGATATCCAACGGCGAACTTCGTGCTCACTGAGCCAATCACTTTGGTTGAAAAGCCAATAAACGGTTCGACTATAAACACGACTGCTACAGGAAATCTGACTATACGCGGTACAACCAAAGAGGTCACTCTTTCATTGTCGAGCACACTTGAAAATTCTGTTATCACGGTAATCGGCCAGATTCAGATTCAATTTGATGAATGGAAGATTCCAAATCCATCTGTCCCACTTGTTTTTATTTATACCGAGCCAAATTGCATACTTGAATTTAGTCTCAAGTTTGAGAAACAAAAGGATTAACCAGTATGCCGATAATTTCACTACCCACTGGAATAGATATGTATTACGAGATCAACGGTCAAGGTCCACCGTTACTACTGATCATGGGTACTGCGGCAGACCACACAACATGGGCGTCACAGGTTGAGGCATACAAGAGTGACTTCACCGTAATTACGTATGATGCACGAGGTACCGGCCAATCAACCAGTCCACCTGACCCACGAGGTTACAACATGAGAGTTTTAGCTGATGATGCTGCAGCGCTTCTTAAATTTTTAGGTATTAAATCGGCTCACATATCCGGGTTATCACTTGGGTCGGCCACCGCCCAAGAGTTCGCAATTAATTACCCACAGATGCTCGATTCTTTGCAGCTGCATTGCACCTGGGGAAGATCGGATGAATGGTTTTGCCGAATGATCGACTCGATGGAGTTGCCGGTGATTCATGACGATTTCGCAAGTTACATTCGCACTGCCCTACTTTGGGTTGCGAGTCCTAACTTCATCAACGAGCGCCCTGATGATGTCGCGGCATTTGAACGCGGGTTCATTCTCGAGAATCCACACCCTCCAACAAAGCAAGGATTACTTGGACACTTATTCGCAGATAAAACTCATAACACTCTTGACCGTCTTCACACGATCAAGGTGCCAACATTAATTTCTTCTGGCGAGATGGACTGGCAAGTGCCAGCTCGTTACGGTCATGAAGTAAATAGCAAAATCAAACACGCTGATTTTTTACTATTTACTGGCCCAAGATCTAGCCACATCGCGTTTCACGAGATGCCTGATGAATGGAACCAAAAAACTCTAAATTGGATGAAGAATTTACTTCTTTAATCCGTGCGCTTCATCAAATGATGGCCCGCCAGATCCTTCAACCCAATATTTCTTCGCCCAGCCAACACCCTTCCAGGTGGTCAACTTTGCAGGAGTTAAACGAATCAACCAACGAGGCTGATTTAGCGTTGACGTCAAATAGGACGGGCCATTTTCGCCAAGATAACGAATTGCCATCTTTTCGCAAATGCCAACCCATTGACCTCCAACATTTGGGGTTTCGATAATTTCAGCATTTCCGTCGACCATAATCTTTGGAATCTGCGACATAGTGCCAGTGCTCGTATCAGGCTGACCGTGCTCTTTATCGATTACAACGGCGACTCTTGGGTCATTTTGAATGCACTTGCACCACTCAGAACGCTCGCGACCAATAAACCATAATGATTTTCCATCCCAGTGGTACCAAACCGGTACAACAAACGGTGAACCGTTTTCTTTCAGAACCGCAAGTCGTGCGAGTGCATCTCCGGCAAGAAATCCATCTCGCTCCTCATCTGTAAGACCGCCCATTTTTCCGCGATATTCTTCACTCATTTCAATACCCCTGTCTGATAGAAGTTAAAAAATCTAAATTGCACTAACTGATTATATGTTATAGCATCTTCTCGTGGTCGTGTCTACCCTAAATCAAGCAACATCCGAGAGTGCCCTCTCTATCAGAAACCTTCGGCACACTTATACGCAGCGCGGCGCGTTGGCGATTAAGAAAAAAACCTCAGTTGAGGTCTTAAAAGATATATCCCTTGAGATTCCTGCCGGCAAAACCCTTGGATTAGTTGGCGAGTCAGGTTGCGGTAAAACTACTTTAGTCAAGGCGATTTTGCGATTAATTGAACCTACTTCTGGTGAAATTTTGCTTAGAAGTGATTCATCAGCAGATTCAAAGGCACAAGATATTCTCACTTTGAATAAGTCTGAGATGACCGCAGTTCGACGCAATATGCAAGTTGTATTTCAAGACCCTTATGGTTCGCTAAACCCAAGAATGTCGGTTTTCCAAACTGTCTCTGAGCCGCTTCATACTCATCTGGGTATGACTCATGATGCTTGCAAACAACGCGTCAGCGAACTTCTCGACCTTGTTGGTCTTGATCCAATTCTTGTTGATCGATATCCGCACGAATTTTCGGGCGGCCAGCGACAACGAGTTGGCATCGCACGTGCTCTGGCTTTTGAGCCATCGGTACTTATTCTTGACGAGCCAGTTTCTGCTCTTGACGTTTCGGTTCAAGCACAAATTTTGAATTTAATTATCGGTCTTCAGAAGAAACTTAACCTCACATACTTGTTCGTCTCCCACGATCTCGCAGTAATTCAACATGTTGCTGATCAAGTCGCTGTTATGTACCTCGGCAAAATAGTTGAATACGGTGCGGCTGATGAAGTCTTTTCTAAACCAGCCCACCCATATACACAAGCGCTCCTGTCGGCTAGCCCGATTCCCGATGTCGACCTTGAACGAAAACGAAAGCGCATTGTTTTACGAGGTGACATATCAAGTTCGGCCGGATCTCACCTTGGTTGCCAATTCGCAAACCGTTGCCCTGTTGGCGCCGATGATGAGCGCTGCAAAACCGAGTCTCCAATACTGCAAAACATGTCGGCAAAGCACCAAGCTTCTTGCCATTACCCAGCGAAATAACTCAGTGAAATCTCCAGAAGCTTCGAATTCAGTTCAGCATTTACCACGCTCTGGCATTCGCCGAGTGTTTGACGAGGCGAGCAAATATCCCGACTGCATTCGCCTTGAAGTTGGAGAGCCAAGTTTTACAACACCGCAACATATAAAAGATGCTGCACAGGCAGCACTAAATAGCGATTTTACAAAGTACACACCAAATGCTGGCATCGCTGAACTACGCGAAGGCCTATCGCAAAAACTTCGCGACCGCAACAAAATTTTGGTTGCGCCAGAACAAATAGTGGTAACGCCTGGCGGAGTTGCATCAGTTTTTAGTTCGCTGACTGCACTTCTGAACAGAGGCGATGAAGTGTTACTCGCTGACCCAAGTTGGCCAAATTATCTTCAGATGACTATTTTGCTTGGAGCAGTTCCAGTTTTTTATCCGCTTCGAATTGAAAATGATTTAGTGCCGACAGCGGCGGATATTGAATCAAAAATTACCTCTAAGACCAAGGTCTTGCTTCTTAACTCTCCAGGTAACCCAAGTGGTGCAATCATCCCTGAAAGTGAACTTGTGGCAATTCTGCAGGTCGCGAAGAAACATAACCTCTGGGTGATTTCAGACGAAGTTTATGATGAGATTTATTTTGATAAGCCGCCAGTCTCATTGCAACCCCTTGACGAAGAAGGTCGAGTTATTAGCGTCTTTAGTTTCTCAAAAACTTATGCGATGACTGGATGGCGTGTTGGGTACTTGACCGGCCCAATGTCTATTGTCAGCCATATTTTGCGTGCCCAAGAGCCGATTACCTCATGTGTTAACTCCGTCGCTCAAAAAGCTGCATTCGCTGCAGTCACAGGAGACCAAAGTTGCGTTTCTGAAATGCGAAATGCGTATGCAAAACGTGCCGCTCTTGTAACCAAAATTTTGACTGAAAAGGGTGTCAAGTTTGCACAACCGACTGGTGCTTTCTACACAATGGTTGACATAACTGCGTCGGGTATGTCTGATGTTGATTTTGTCTCGCGGATGATCACCGAAAAGAGAGTCGCCGTTGTACCCGGTTCAGCATTTGGGCCTGATTCTGGCAACTTCGTACGTGTATCGCTCGCCTCAAGTGAGTCTGATCTCGAACAAGGCGCAAGCCGCTTAGCAGCAGCAATTAAAGAATGGGCTTAATTAAAAGCTAAACAATGTAAGTGCTGTTAATCCTCTGACCGAATCTCTTTCGGCAGCAGTTAAATTTGGCAACAGTACATCTACGAGATTCAATACTTTTGCGTAACCAGGTTCGAACTCTATCCATGGCCAGTCTGAAGCCATAAGCATTCTTTTCGCTCCAAATGAACTGTGCAGCCGTTGTGCAATTTCAGTGAAATCAGAATATGGATACTCGTTATGAGTGAATGCATACTGCCCCGAAAAATGGACATACAAGTTTGAGTACTCACTAGCCATCTGCTCTACGACTGGCAAGTCAACCGGTGGAAGTTGCACATCAAAATGTGGTCGACGATATTTATCGATTTGCATTTCTGCATGCATATTCGGCAAGAACCCGCAGTGGTTTAGCACAACTTTGAGCTTTGGTAAAAGTGTCATAATTTTCTTAAGAGCCGCAAGTTGTACCAAATCACCATAGAACCAAACAACCATTCCAGATTCAGACATAAGTTCAAGAACTTGGTAGCAACTTAACTTTGTTACATCGCAATCAACTGTTGCTTCTAGTCCAAAAAATCGAAGTCCTTGGAGGCGCGTTTTAGTGAGCCTCTTTTCGATTCCTTTAACACCGTCAAGATTTGAGTGGTCGAATACGCCAACTCCAGCAAATCTGCCTGGAAATTTCGTGAGTACTTCGTGTAGATACTCATCATCACTTGAGAGCGGCACCACGATCGCGTGATCTACCCCGGCATTAGCCATCTCAACCAATAACTTCTCCGCAAGTTCTTCGCGATCGGCTTCCGCCATTATTGGATATTCAGTTCGAGGAAACTTCTCGCTCACCGCACTAAATAGATGGAGATGTGCATCGACTACTTTGCTCATAATGCCCTTTCAATTGTGGGTTTTACTGGTCTTGTTTCGGGTTTCTGACTCAAATAGCGATGCAGAAAGAGCTCAACGTGATTCTGAATTTGGCTTAATTCACTGAGTTGCAACAGTCCTAAATGGGCGCTCAAAGATGAAACCATCATCTTCTCGCCAAGAAGGTACGAAAAGAACTTCTTAGTTTTGGTGGCTGCAATATTTGGATCGTCGCCGTGGATAATAAAACGAATTGACTGGGCACGATTTTCTTGATTCATGATTGTCTCATCAAGTTCTGGGTTTACATATATTTGTGCCGTAACTTTGTCAGCTACTCCAATATGTGCACCGACGGTTGCTAACTGACCTGACATCACGAGACCGATCGAATCTCCGTCTTCAACAAGCTGCTTGATTAGACACAGAAGATCCTCACGAATACGTGGCAAATCGCTCAATCCATCTGATATCCCGTGACCGATTAGGTCAATGGCAAAAGGTTCGTATCCACGAGCATGTAATTTCTCAGGCAACGATCCGAATTCGTCAAGATCAGCGCCGAGCGAGTGCACTAATAGAACTCGACTCGCACCATCATTCGCAAGTTTTATACCTCTAATAACATCCGAAGTAGATGATGAAAACTCAATTGCAATTCGCTTCGACATCGAATACTGATCTGTTATTTAAACGGATTGAAACAACGAACATCTACCGAGCCCTGCGAAACCAATTCAGGACGTTGAGTAGAACACTTTTCAACCGCCCTGCCGCAACGATCTACGAAGGTGCAACCACTTGGTAAATTATCTGGCTGCGGGACACGACCGATAATTGGAATCAATTCAGCAGAGCCACTACCTAATCTTGGCACCGCTCCGAGCAATCCATTTGTGTACGGGTGTTGGGGTTTGCTAAACACATTCTCAACTGAGCCAATCTCAACTATTTCGCCTGTATACATCACAGCCATTCGATCTGCGATTGAAGCAACTACACCTAAGTTATGCGTAATTAACATGATGCTCATGCCACGCTCTTTCTTGAGATCTTTTAGTCTCTCAAGAATTTGTGCTTGAACTGTCACGTCTAATGCAGTAGTTGGTTCATCAGCAATAATAATTTTTGGGTTATTAACTAATGCCAATGCAATCATCACTCTTTGCGAAACACCACCAGAAAGTTGAAATGGGTATTCGGCTAACCGACGCCTAGGGTCTTCGATCCCGGCATCAGCAAGGGATTCAAGCGAGATCTTTTCGGCAG
>CALACK010000189.1 GCA_937890395.1 uncultured Acidimicrobiaceae bacterium
CTGAGCGAATTAGTAGTGGAACTCACTCATGCTGGGCGTCGGCAACCCAGTTGCCATGAAACCCGTTCGGCACGCGCGCGGGCAACGAAACAACTGCGACTGGCTCGCCAACAAAGTCTTGGGCATCAAGCACAACAAGATCCGAAAGATCAGTATCTGCGTTGTGTCGCAATGCCATTACATAGCCGTCGTCTTCTGACTTTGAGTTTTCGCGCGCGATAAATACTGGCTCGCCGTAGCCAAAATTACTGCCATCATGACGCACCTGCGTTGTGCGCTGAGTGAGGTTTTGCTTAATTAAATCTGCCTGAGTAAAAACATTTGCGATGCCTGCAAAATAGCCGAACTCATGTTTATGGCCCAACAACGATTCATTCATCCGCGGAAACTCTTGCGGGCGATCGTCTAGACGTTCTTGAGTTGCGTTGCCGGTTTGCGGATTAAGAACCCAGCGGTCAAGAGTCGGTAATCCCTCATTTGGTCCCCGTCTTTCAACATCGAACATTTTGTCATGGCGTACAGCATCTAAAACCACGGTGCCATCTGCCGCATCATATGCATTCAGTGGATGAAAAATATAGCAACTATTAATTTCAACCCACCTGATATCAGCCGCTGAGCCTTCGCGCGGCAACAATCCAACTCTCGCCGTGTAGTGGGCATCCCAAATATATGGAAACGAACTGCCAGACATTGCAGACTCAAGATTAAACACGCATGGTAAATCAAAAACCAAAACATATTTCTCGGTAATTGCGCAATCATGCATCATCGGACCACCAGGCAATGGAATATCAACAGTGCGACGAACTTTGCCGTCAACACCAACAACGACGTATTGCACTTGATTTCCCCAACCCCACCAATATGTCATCACATGCAATTCACCTGTGCGCGGGTCGCGTTTTGGGTGCGCAGAAAATGCTTGCGGCAATGTGCCCGCAAAATTTGAAACACGTACCGTTTCAAGTTCGTAATTCATCTCAATTGGCGGCGAACCACCTTCAACCAATGCCCAAGTTGCACCAGCATGACCAATCACATTTGTATTCGAAGCGAATTGAGCATGATCGGCTGGCCAGTCTGATGGCGGTGCTTGCTCACCGAGAGTTTTTGCAACATTGCGATCACGCACCCAACGATTGCGATACCACTCTGCTTTGCCGTCGTTAATACGAATACCATGCACCATCCCAGAGCCGAGAAACCAATGATACGAATCTGGATTCACCGCACCTATTGGATTAGGCCCGATGCGCAAGTAACGGCCCGTCAACTCATTTGGCAGTTTGCCTGTCACACGCAAATCAAACGCCGTAGTTTCAACATCTACTGGCGCTAAGTTGCCCGACAAAAATGGATTACTCGAAATTCGTAACTCCGAAGCATTCGTCATACGCAAAAATGCTAACAGTTTCGCCGTATCGTAAGACCCTATGTGGGGAACACCAGACATGGTCTCAAAACTTGAACATGTACTTGTTCGCACGCCAACAACAATTGGTAACTTTGTTGCAGATGCGCAATGGCGCGAACCAGATCGCGATGCACTTGTGCCCGAGCATTCTGAATTCATAGATCTGTTGAGCACACTTGGCTGCACCGTTCACACCGCACCAGCGGTCGACGGATTAGTTGATGCGGTCTACATGCATGATCCGATGATCATGACACCACATGGCGCGATCTTGCTGCAAATGGGAAAACCGATTCGTCGTGGCGAACCGGCGCAAATTCGCAAAGATCTCGAGCGCATCGGCGTGCCGATCTTGGGAGACCTTACAGGCTCAGCAATCGCTGATGGTGGCGACAAAGTTTGGCTTGATGCAAAAACTTTATTAATTGGTCACGGCT
>CALACK010000190.1 GCA_937890395.1 uncultured Acidimicrobiaceae bacterium
CTTTGCGATTTGACATTCGAACACGAACTTTTTGTTCATCTTCTAAAGCAAGTTCCTCGGCCACCAATCGGCCCATACTCTCGAGACGCTCATTAGTCAGTTCACCGCGATTAATCGCTGCAACTACTGCGCAGTTGGGTTCGTCTTGATGTTTGCAATCACGAAACTTACATTGTTCAGCGAGCGAAAAGATGTCGGCAAAAGCACGCTCGATTCCACGACCACTTGTCCACAAATTGAGTGCGCGCAAACCAGGTGTGTCAATCAACCAACCACCGTTGGGCAATGCCACAAGATCGGCAGCAACTGTTGTGTGACGCCCGCGCTGGTCGCCCTCACGAACTTCACCAACTTGTTGGTTCGTCGTTCCGACAAGCCGATTGACCAAAGTTGATTTGCCAACCCCGCTAGCGCCAAGTATCGCAATTGACTTGTTGTTTTCGCCGTATTTCGCTAACTCATCTAAACCTTCACCTGTTAATCCACTGACAACATGACAGGCAATGCCACAAACTCGAGCGACATTTCTTAACGCTGCGATATGTTCTGTCGCTTCAAGCAGGTCGTTTTTGGTCAAAACCAATACTGGCACTGCACCACTGTCAAAAGCTAAAACAAGTTCGCGTTCAACTCTGCGCTCGTTTGATTCATTTGTTGCTGCGTGAACAATAAATACTGTGTCAATATTTGCCGCAACAGCATGTTGCTCGGCACGCACCGCGTCAGACGATGCGCGTCGAATTAATGCTGAGTATCTTGGCAGCACTTGTTCGACACGATCAAGATCTGGCGCAACTGCAACCCAATCACCAACTGCGACATCGGCACCAATATTTCTCACGCGAATCAAGCCATCGGGGTGCGAAGATGCACTCACTTTGATAGTGCTCCATCCACGATCAAGTCGACTGACGCGACCAATAATAAAAGTCACATCAATTTTTTTTGCAGCATCTTCGAACGCGTTATTCCATCCGAGTGCCAGCAAATTATGTCGCATCTTGTGATTAACGCTACCGACGCAACCTATAGTGCATTTGAACTAAAACAGATATCCTTGACAAGCCCATACTTGACCCCATTATGAAACAACATGCCTAACGCTCTCGTAATAGTTGAATCGCCAGCAAAGGCGAAGACAATCTCAAAGTTTCTTGGCGATGGCTTTGATGTGCGTGCATCAGTTGGTCACATTGCTGATCTTCCAAGCAAAGGTTTATCAGTTGACGTTGAAAACTCTTTTAAGCCAAACTACGAATTAACTGAGCGTGGCGAACAAATAATCAAAGAACTGAAAGTGCTTCTGAAAAGCGCAGATGAGCTTTATCTAGCAACCGACGAAGACCGTGAGGGTGAGGCGATTGCTGCTCACCTAATGGAGTATCTGAAACCAAAAATCCCAGTCAAGCGGATGGTGTTTCATGAAATCACGAAAACAGCAATCAGTGAAGCCCTCGAACACACACGCGATATTGACTACAAACTTGTTGATGCTGCTGAAGCACGGCGAATTTTAGATCGCCTCTACGGCTACGAAGTTTCACCAATCTTGTGGCGCAAGGTAAATCGTGGCTTATCGGCAGGTCGGGTGCAAAGCCCTTCAATCCGCTTAGTCGTCGAACGCGAAGAAGAACGCATGGCTCATGTTGCCGCCGGCTACTGGGATCTCGAGGCCACGAGCGCGACTACTCCTACATTTACTGCAAGTTTGCAATCTGTCGATGGCAGCCGAATTGCTATGGGTAAAGACTTCGACTCTCTCGGCATCGTGAAAGAAAGCGTCGTGGTTATCACCGAGGCGCGAGCGACAGATCTAGTTAATGGCTTAGCTGCCAAAGATCTAACAGTTCGTAGCGTCGAAGATCGGCCGTATCGAAAATCTCCTCGAGCGCCATTTATGACGAGCACTCTTCAACAAGAGGGCGGAAACAAATTGCGCATTACGGCAAGCGAAGTTATGCGCTTGGCACAAGGACTTTACGAAGGTGGATTCATCACCTACATGCGAACCGACAATGTGATTCTTGCAGACGATGCGTTGACCGCGGTGCGATCAGAAATCACTACAGCGTTTGGTCAAGAATTTCTTTCGACTGAGCCGCGAGTCTATAAATCAAAAGTAAAAAATGCTCAAGAAGCACACGAAGCGATTCGACCAACACTTCCACTGAGAAGTCCAGAAGTAATCGCTGCTGATGTAAATGCCCGTGAACTATCTCTCTACAAAATTATTTGGCAGCGCACGCTTGCATCACAAATGGCAGATGCCACTGGTATAACTGTGACAATCAAACTTGGTGCGACCGCATCGTGTGAGCCTCCAGCAGATTGTGAATTTTCAACAAGTGGCACGACAATAAATTTTGCCGGTTATCGCCAGGCGTACCAAGAGGTAGAAGACGAAAGTGAATCTGAAGAAAAAGAAGCGCTCCTTCCAGCAATGACGGTCGGTGACAACATTCAAGTTGACAAATATGCGGCCGATGGGCACATGACTTCACCACCTGCCAGGTACACCGAACCAACTCTCGTTAAAAAACTTGAAGAACTCGGCATCGGAAGACCGAGCACTTATGCCGCAATTCTCGGAACAATTCTTAATCGTGGCTATGTCTGGAAAAAGGGCCAAGCTATCGTGCCATCGTGGACAGCATTCGCAGTCGTGCGGCTGATGAAAAATCATTTCACCGAATTAGTTGACTATAAATTCACTGCAACTGTTGAAGAAGAACTTGATGAAATCTCGCAAGGTCTGCGCGTCAAAGAAGTTTGGCTCGGTGAGTTTTATTATGGCAACGGCAAAGAACTTCCAGGGTTAAAGCCACTGGTAGAACACAACATTGCCAATATTGATGCCGCTGCATTAAATGCATTTCCAGTTGGCATACACCCAACGACTGGAGAAGAAATTATTTTGCGCCCAGGCAAGTTTGGTCCATATGTGCGCTGTGGAGACAACACCGCGTCAGTGCCAGAAACAATGACACCTGATGAATTAAATGTCGAAATCGCTGTCGCCTTGTTGGCGGCACCTAAATATATTGACCCGATCGGCGAACTAGATGGGCTTGAAGTGTTTCTGAAAACTGGTCGATACGGGCCGTATGTGCAATGGGGAACAATTGAGAATCCTCCACCAGATTTTGAAAAGCCAAAAATGGTATCGCTATTCAAGACAATGGCGCTCGAAAATATGACGATGATAGAAGCACTTCAGCTTCTGTCACTACCGCGAACTGTTGGCGCTGACCCCGTTGATGGCGAAATTATTACTGCGCAAAATGGTCGCTATGGCCCATACATCACCAAGGGCAAAGATAGTCGCACGCTCGAAAGTGAAGATCAAATTTTTACGATCACGATTGAGGCTGCTTTGGCAAAACTTGCTGAACCAAGAGTTTTTGGTCGTCGTGGTCCAGCCAAACCTCCGCTAAAAGAATTCGGAGTTGACCCAGTAAGCAACCGATCAGTCGTGGCCAAAGACGGAAAGTTTGGAACATACGTAACTGATGGCGAAACAAATGCAAGTCTGACTCGCGGTGACCGTATTGAGTTTGTTACCGCAGAGCGAGCTTTTGAATTATTAGCGATTCGTCGTGACTACACAGCGACTAATGGCCCCAGTAAAAAGCGAACGAAGAAGGCTGCCAAACCCAAGAAATCAGTCGCCAAGAAAGCTACAAAATCTCCGGCAGAAAAGACAGTTAAAAACACAGCCAAAAAAACTGTTAAAAAAACTAGTAAAAAAGCGAAAACTGTCGCAAAAGTCGCCGTCGCGGCCGACGAATCCGCCGATTAACAACCGCCCTCTAGGGTTGCAGTGTGAGTTTGGGTAAATACATCGCATTTGAAGGTCTTGAGGGTTGCGGAAAGAGCACGCACGTAA
Source organism: uncultured Acidimicrobiaceae bacterium (assembly GCA_937890395.1). Taxonomy (GTDB): domain Bacteria; phylum Actinomycetota; class Acidimicrobiia; order Acidimicrobiales; family Ilumatobacteraceae; genus BACL27. Next base: position 3,887 of record CALACK010000190.1, read on the forward strand.
AAAGATTGGCAACTCGACTAAATGCCGTGATGACTCGCGAGCCTGGTGGAACTGTCGTCGGCTCGATGTTGCGCAACATTTTGATTGACCCAGCAAACACGAATTTGTCTCCCCGCGCTGAAGCCTTACTGATGGCATCTGATCGCGCTCAACACATCGCCGAGTTGATTTCGCCAGCGCTTTCATCGGGTCAACATGTTGTCACCGATCGCAGTGTTTATTCTTCGCTCGCCTATCAGGGATACGGCCGCGAACAAGACCTCACCGAGTTAAAGCGAATTAACGATTGGGCGATCGGTGGGTTGTGGCCTGAACTTGTCATATATATAGAGGTGCCGACCGCGATCTTGATCGAGCGCCTGAAAAAGCGCGAACTTGATCGTTTCGAGCGCGAAGACGCCGATTTTTTTAAGCGCGTGGCTGACGGGTTTTTACAGATGGCAGCGGCCGACCCAAAGCGCTGGCTAATAATCGATGGCACCCCGGACAAAGACGATCTTGAAAAAATAATTTCTGCCAGGGTTCAAGAAAGACTTGGTATCTAATGAGTTCACTGTGGGCCAAGATAATTGGCCAAGATCGCACCATTGAACGTTTGCGTCAACTTGCGACAACAAATGTCCAGTCTTTTCTATTTGTGGGGCCAGAAGGATGTGGAAAAGAACTCGCCGCAAGAATCTTTGCCACGACACTGATCACGCAAAGCGACAAAGATAACACTCGCGAGGCAGATTTAATAATGCGTGGCGAATTCAGCGATGTTAATGAAATTTTTCGCATCGGCACCGCCGTTGATGCAGACGAGGCAGAAGGTGTCGTACTGCAATCTTCAACTACTCCCCTTGAGGCAAAAGTCAAGGTGATTATTATTCATGAAGTCCATTTAATGCGTGATGCCGCTGCTGTTCGGCTTCTGAAGACAATCGAAGAACCAGCAAAACAAATCATTTTTATTCTTCTTGCAGACCAAATCGTGCCGTCATTGACAACGTTGAATTCACGCTGTGTGACAATAAATTTCTCGCGTCTTACAAATCAAAATGTCGCTGACAGTCTGATTAGCGAAGGTGTGTTTCCAGACACGGCTTTAACAGTTGCAAAAACAAGTCACGGCAATTTAGATCGAGCAAGGCTTCTTGTAACCGATAGTCACTTGTTACGCCGACAAGAGTTGTTCGCAACTATTGCGATGAGGCTCGACGGTACGGGTGCGGCCGTAGTCAAAATTGTTGCCGAACTTGTCGAGCAACTTGAACAAGCGGCAAGTGCACTTGAAGTTCGACACGAGCGAGAAATCAAAGAACTTGACGATCGCGTCGCACTAACTGGCGAACGGGGCAGCGGACGAAAAGCAATCACAGACCGACACAAACGCGAACTTAGAAAACTACGCACAGACGAACTTCGCAGCGGGTTAAGCCAGTTTGCAAAAACCTATAGTGATTTAATTTGTGCCCAACCAGAACTTACCGATGGTGACGAAATCATGGCGGCGATTCGATTGATCCATAAAACAATTTCATCGCTTGGTCTCAACACCAACGAGACTCTCGCACTGCATGCGCTATTGCTTAAGTGTCCGTCACTTAGTGAAGTCTCACGCAATATCACTTCACTCGTCGGCTAATAAAAATTGAAATTGGTCAGTAGAGTTAATCGTCACGCCCGGGTAGCTCAGTGGTAGAGCAACGCACTCGTAATGCGTAGGTCGCGGGTCCAATTCCCGCCTCGGGCTCCACTAGTTATTGGGTTTCGTTTGATTTAATAGTCTTGATCAATCCTTCAGTGAACATTTACTGAACAAGTTAATTCACTCTGCCTGTTGTATATCTCGATCGTCTTGTGTGTTCATGAATTCATCCATAGCAGCAGATGCTTTCTTTCGTCCTTGTGGTGTTGCTGATGCATAGAGATTAAGTGTTGTGCGAATATCTGAGTGGCCCATCATTTCTTGGATGGTTTTTGCATCTACTTGTGCTCCTACTAATACGGTGGCAGTTGTTCGTCTGAGGTCATGTATTCGGAGATTAGAAATGTTGGCTTTTTTACATGCTGGGATGAACACTCGATTTCTGAAGTTGCTGTAGTTGATTTCGTGTCCGTTGGGGCTAACGAACAATGGCTCACTTTGGTTCGCCATTGTTCGTTTAGTTGTTCTCAAGTGCATTGCTATCAATTCAGCTTGTTGATCTGAAAGCATGATTTGTCTCTTACCTGCATCAGACTTGGGTTTTTCGATTATGAAGCCTTTGGTTACTCGGTGTAACCCTCTTTCTACGCTTAATACCTTTGGTTGTTTCAATAGGCTTGCGTCCCCTATTTGTAGGCCGGCTAATTCAGACCATCTAAGTCCTGTTGTTATTGCTATGTAGAGAAGTGGGCGATAAAAGAGTTCAATTGCTTCGAGGAGTCTTACTACCTCTTGTTCGGTAAGAGGGTGATGTTCTACTGGTGCTGCTTTGGGGAGCTTTATCGCTCTCACTGGGGATTTGTTTAAGAGGTCTTCATCGATGGCCTTTTGAAATATTGCTCGCAGTACCGCTATGTGTCGCTTTATGGTTCGTGGCTTAAGCCCTTGATCGCTCCAAGTATTAACCATCGATTGGATGTCTGGTCTCTTAATTGATTTAAGTTTTTTATCTTCAATAATGGGCAAAATATGTTTATTGAGAATTCCCTTGTCTCTGTCAAGTGTTCGTAGTCGTTTATCAGGGTTCTGTTCTAACCAATGTTTTGCTAATAGACCAAACGTCGTTGAAGACCGTTGATTATCAATCCAAGCACCTGTATTTAACGCGTTAAGTTCAGAAGTCTGGTAAGCCTTCGCTTGGGTTTTATTAGAAAAGGTCTTTGCATACTGTCTTCCATCAGGTGTGCGAAGCTTAACTTGGTATTTGGTACCTGATTTTGTCCTTGTTTCATGAATGCTCATTGTGATCCTTTCGGTGATCATTAAATTTGATGCTTCGTGCCACTTTTGAAGGGGGTTATAGCAATACATTCACCCCTTCGTGCCACGTTCGTGCCACTTTTGTTTTGTTCTTAATAGTTGCTATTCACCTATATTTGCTAGAACTGATTTTGCTCTAATTCTCTGAAAGCCCTGATTTAAAGGCTTTTTGTGAAAATAGGTCTATTAAAGAGTTTTTGAAATGAAGCTTGCGAGAAACTTCAGGCTTTTCACCATTTTTTGGTTATGAATAGTTGCTATTACCCCCCTTAAATTAGGTCTTCGATTTTGCTGTAGTTGTAGGTTTTTTTGAATTGACGATCCTTCTTTAAGTGATGATCACTTTTTTGGACAGAAATACCTTTCAATCCCAAATATTCAAAGCCAGCGATGTCAATGAAATGTTGTGTCAAATCTCTGTGCATCAGAATTTCATCTACATGCCGCCTGCTATTCGCGTAACAGAGCATTGCGAACGTATCTATGCGTCTTCTAAATATGCGCTGCAAGCTGTGCTTCGTAAGGCTTTTGAGATCCTTCGGGCCTAATTTGATCTCTAGATCTCTTTTTCCTGCCTGAACTTCTATTCTAAAACGATTACCTTGTTTCTTTGTTTCGGCAGATTTGTTATAGAAGAGTACTGAGCCCATGCCCCTTGTACTAAACATAACTGTCTGGGTTTCTATCGAATTCGGATGAAAGTAAGTAGATGCCTTTTGTTGTAAGTACGGTTTACACCGTTTTGCCATCTCTAACGCACCCAACATGTCTGCTACCGGGTCAATATCAACTGTTAGATCCAAGCGATGGATCCGCGAGTATTCGGTCGGTCTTGCGAGTAAGAGGTTTTCTTTTACTGTTTCAAAGATGACATCAATAGCACTTTTTGTTTGATGAAAATCAGCAAGTTGACCATCTAGATTTATGCTCTTTGATGGATTAAATTCTACCCAGCCATATAAGCCGCTGTAATTTTGAGAAGCACCGATTACGACCTCGCCGTACTGATTAGTCTTCAATTTTGAGCGAACATTTTTAGGCTCTCCATTATCTGCTCTTGTACGAGAGTCCCACCGATCATATGGTCTCAATATTTTCTGTATTTGAAAAACAAGTTTTACTTTGTCTATCCCTGGTTCTAAATTTGGGTTTAAAAGATAAGCGCCAATGTCTTTGATGCTGAAGTATGCACCCTCTTTTTTATCTTGAGTTATTGCTTTGTTATAAGACATAAGAGGTGAATTACGCCTTTTTTGAATTGAT
>CALACK010000191.1 GCA_937890395.1 uncultured Acidimicrobiaceae bacterium
GATCCTTCAAGCCGTCAGTCAGTCGCTGACTCATTATCAAACTGGGAGGGTGCGATTGTGCTTGTCAGTCACGACGCTGAGTTCGTTGAGCAACTCGCACCAACTAAAATTTTATTAATGCCAGACGGCCAAGAAGACTATTTCAATGAATCGTGGCTTGAACTCGTAACTCTCGCCTAATCGATTTACTTTAGCGCCCGAATATAAACAATGATGCTGGCGATCTCTTCGTCAGTCAATTGGTTTGACGGCATTTGCCCAACCGATCCTTTTCGACGCATTGCGTTCGGTTCGTGAATTGAGGTGTACAAATACGCATCGTCGGCGATAACGGTTGTGCCGTCAGACATCGTGACTTGCGAATCGGCCAATCCAATCCACTTCGGGCCAACACGACCTTCGCCATTTGAACCGTGGCAGCTTGCGCATCCAGAAGCTGATGAAAGTTTTTGCCCGGCCTGAGCCTCTACAGATAATGCAATCGAAGAAGAACTACTGCCAGAAGAGCACGAAACCAAGAAGAGACCAACTGAAGCCAGCAACACCGAAGTTGAAAGAAAATTAATTAATCTAAATTTTGAAGACATGTTTAAAGAATATCGTTCTGCGCAAGTAGAGTTCGCAACCGTGGTTCTAAAATTATGGTGACAAATCTCCCACAGCATCCGTCAACCGGAAACGAGTCTGATGGTTATTGGATGCACTACCACGATCAAGACAGTGAAAAACTCGCAGAGGCAGTAGTTGAATATGCACTTGATCGAATTCGGCTTGATCCGCCACCTCTGGATGGCCCAAAGACGCTAAGTCAACTAGAGGCTTTAGTCGGTAACACGATTACTCCAGAAGGCCTTGGCGGTCTCAAAGCTCTTGAAATTTTCACTAAACATCTCTCACATGCGTGCATCAGCGTCGATCATCCTTCGTTTTTATCATTTGTGCCTGGTGCCCCCACAGAAAGTGCGGTGTTGTTTGATCTTGTTTTGAGTGCCTCAAATATTTATGCAGGTTCTTGGCTAGAAAGTTCGGGGGCGGTCTATGCCGAGAATCAAGCATTGCAATGGGTGGCCAGTCTGGCGAACTTTCCTAAGACCAGTGCCGGCGTTTTTGTTAGTGGTGGTACCGCCGGCAATCTCTCGGCGCTTATCGCTGCGCGTTGGCGCTGGCGACAAAATGGCAAAGGCGCATACGATCGTGTGCGTCCAATTCTTATCGCATCGTCGGGTGCACACTCTTCGGTGTCGCTCGCCGCAAATGCAATGGATTCAGATGTAGTCATAGTGCAAGCCAACGCACAGGGCCGAATGTCGGGCGTTAACTTGCGCGCTGCAATTGCAAACCTAGACGATCAAGACCGTCAAAGAATTTGTGCAATCGTCGCAACTTCGGGCACAACAAATCTTGGCGTGATTGATGATCTTGTTGCGGCGGGCAAGCAAGCGCGAGAACTCGGTGCATGGTTTCATGTTGATGGTGCTTACGGTGCTGCAGCATTATGTGCACCTAGTGTGCGACATCTATTTGCAGGTATCGAACTGGCCGATAGTTTTATCGTCGATCCTCATAAATGGCTTTTCGGACCATTCGATTGTTGTGCGTTGATTTATCGTGACCCCGAAACAGCTCGCCATGCGCATACTCAACGCGCTGAATATCTAGAGGTTCTGCAACAACAAGAACTCGGTGACGCACTTGCAAATCCTGCTGACATGGCTCATCATTTGTCGCGACGAGCACGGGGTCTGCCCTTCTGGTTTAGTGTCGCGACACACGGTACTGAGGCATACGAAGAAGCAATGGAAATCACCTTGCAAGTGACGCGTGAGGCAACACAGTTAATCAAAAATGCGTCGTACCTCGAGTTATTGCTTGAGCCAGAACTTTCTGTAATTGTGTTTAAGCGAATCGGCTGGACACCCGGGCAATACCAAGAATGGAGCGACAAGATGCTCAACGAAGGTCGTGCATTCGTTGTGCCTACGACGCTTAACGGTGAAACTATCTTGCGGTTTTGCATCATCAATCCCCGAACGACTACTGAAGGGGTTTTAGATATTATAAATTCGCTAGAGTAGGTTCATGCTCAAATCAGTTAGATCAGTAGTTCAGCTCCGCAAATTCGAATTCAATGGCGACAAACGCCGGTTGGCTGCATGTGGTGATCTCAAAGATTTACGCCTTCTCGCCAAACGAAATCTACCCGGGGGCGTGTTTGACTATTTTGATGGAGCAGCAGAAGACGAATGGTCACTTGCCAATAACAGTTCGGCATATTCAAAATTCGGACTAATCCCAAAAGTTTTACGTGATGTCTCACAAATTGATACTGCGACAACGATCATGGGGCAACCTGTGCCGTTTCCGATTGCACTCTCACCAACTGGGTTTACTCGAATTGCACACCCGCAGGGCGAACTCGCAGTTGCTCGCGTTGCAGGGCGAAACTCTCTGCCGTTTACATTGTCAACTCTTGGCACGCGAAGCATCGAAGAGGTCGCAGCAGTAGCTACTGGGCCGTTGTGGTATCAACTCTATGTTTGGCGTGATCGCGGTCTTTCTCGCGAACTCGTGCAACGCGCCAAAGCGGCTGGCTACAAATCAATTATGGTCACGGTTGATACATCTGTATTTGGTCGGCGCGAGCGCGATGTGCGTCGTGGGTTCACACTGCCGCCAAAGATTGGCCTTGAAACTTTTATCGACGGCATCCGGCACCCTCGTTGGACATACAAATTCATCACAAACGAGCCAATTACATTTTCGGCAGTTGCGGGTCGCTCTGATGTTGATGGCTCAAAGGCGATCAATTTATCCGACTATGTCAATTCACAGTTTGACCCGACTTTAAGTTGGAAGGATCTCGAATGGATTCGTGAAGAATCCGGTCTGCCGATCATGCTTAAAGGCATTCAATGTGTTGAAGACGCCAAGACTGCTGCGTCGCTTGGCGTTGATGCGATAGCGCTTTCAAACCACGGCGGTCGTCAACTTGACGGCGCGCCTGCACCCATCGAATTATTGCCAAGCGTGATCGACGCAGTTGGCAATTCAATTGAAGTACTAGTTGACGGTGGCGCCCGTCGCGGTTCAGATGTGGTTAAAGCTTGTGCACTCGGCGCGCGTGCGGTGATGTTTGGGCGGCCATATCTTTATGGATTGGGTGCAGCAGGTGAGATTGGTGTGCAATGGGCGCTTGATCACATCACGAGCGGCATTTCGCGCACGATGGCTTTGATCGGTGAAACTTCTATTAAAAACCTGTCAAATGAAATTATTGTCAAGCGATAATTCACTCAACTAACTGAAACTTTTACTTCTTTGAAGTAGGTTCCTTCTTAACGACAGTCTTTTTGCGAGCGCCGTAGCGTTTGTTGAAGCGCTCAACACGACCAGCCGAGTCAATGATCTTCATTTGACCCGTGTAGAACGGGTGACTCGCATTAGAAATATCTAATTGCACGAGCGGGTAAGTATTTCCGTCTTCCCAGACAACAGTCTTGGTTGGATCAGCCTTCAATGTTGATCGGGTCAAGAATCGATAGTTCGCCGAAGCGTCTTCGAAAACTACTGGTTGATAGTCGGGATGGATGTCGGGTTTCATGGTGTCAAAGTGTATCGGGGTATTAGTGCCCTCTATACTGTTCAGATGCCAAATCGCTGCGATGTCCTCGGAAAGACCCCAAGTAAGGGTCATACAATCTCTCACTCCCATATTCGTACAAAGCGTTGGTGGAGAGTCAATTCACACAAGCGCCGTTTTTGGTTACCTTCCGAGCGTCGTTGGGTGACATTCACGGTAAGCACCAAAGGTGTTCGCACAATTGATAAACGTGGGATCGAATCAGTCGTCGCCGAAATGCGCCGCGCCGGAAAGAAAGTCTGAGCAACCGTCATGGCAGCAAAAAGTAAAGACAAGCGTCCAATCATTAAACTTCGCAGTACTGCTGACACAGGTTTTACTTATGTCACGCGCAAGAACAAAGTTAATTCGCGCGAGCGTTTAGAACTCAAGAAGTATGACCCAGTTGTTCGCAAGCACGTGATCTTCAAAGAAGAGCGTTAATAGTTTTTAAAAGCGTTTTCAAGATCGTTTTGAATATCAACGCAGGCTTCTAATCCAACTGATATTCGCAATAGCGAATCGGTCAAACCAGATTTAGTTTTTGATTCAGTGTCAACACTGTTATGTGTACTTGAAGCTGAATGTGAAATTAGTGTCTCTGGACCACCGAGAGTTACGGCTGGTCGCACAAGCTTTAACGCACTCAGTAGCTTTGATGCCGCCGGCTTTCCGCCAGCGATTTCAAATGAAAGAACTGAGCCAAAATAACGCATTTGTTTGACTGCTAATTCGTGCTGCGGATGCGTATTTAGGCCGGGATAGTGCACGCCTGTTACGTTTTTTTGAGTCGATAGCCATAACGCGAGTTCTAGTGCAGTCTCACTTTGCCTTGCGAGTCGCACATCTAAGGTTCTAATTCCGCGTAGGCCGTTCATCGCATCGAACGGCGAAGCGGTGGCCCCGTGCAAAACTGCATAGGCCCAGATGTCGTTGATCAAATCCAAATCAGCGGCGATGACGCCGAGTGTTGCGTCGTTGTGTCCTGCAATACCTTTCGTCGCTGAATGTAAGACAATAGAAACTCCGTAGTCATGTGGTCGTTGAGCTAACGGCGTTGCAAGTGTCGAATCAACAAGAGTAAACGGTCCCTTGATCTTGCCAAGTTCTGTGAGATCAACTAAATCAAGAAGTGGATTAGATGGCGTCTCGGCCATCACCAACATTGTTTTACCTGGTCGCACCGCCGCAGCAAACTCGTGCGCGTTGCGTCCATCCACAAACGTCACGTCGATTCCGAGTCGTGCGCATGGACCATTAAGGAACGCAAGTGTTCCTGCATAACAATTTCGTTGCGCCACAATGTGATCGCCTGATGAACACAGTGCCAAAATGACGCTTGAAATTGCACCCATGCCAGAGGCGAATGCAAGTGCTGCCTGAGTATTTTCTAATTCGGCGACAGCATGTTCGAACGCTTCAACTGTTGGATTGGCATAGCGCGAATAGTTTCCAGTTTGGTGCATTGCATTGGCTTGGTGGTTACTCTCTTCTAGACCCGAACTCGACCAAGTACTTGAAATTGATAGCGAAGGTGCCAGCGAATTTGAGCCATCGCGGCCTGAAGTTATTGCAGTTGTCGCGACCTGCATCGGTTTGTCATCTGTCACACGAATAGGTTAACGACGATTAAACGCTGCTGCCAAGGTAGTAATGCCACCAGAAATCTAAGGATTATTACTAGTCTTATTCGATGAGAAAATACAAGTTTATTACTGTCTTATTAACACTCGGCTTAAGTGTCTCCGGAATTTTTGGCCTTGGTGGCTCGGTAAATGCAGCTTCTGGTGATAGCCCGTTATCGGGTCTGCCTGGCGGCGAAGGTCGACCAGTAGTAATGGTCAAGTATGGCAACTCCAGGCCTGACCGTCCGCATTACAGTCTCAATCAAGCTGATCTTTTCTACGTTGAAGAAGTTGAGTGGGGTCTTACGCGAGTTGCTGCTTTGTTTAACTCAAAGTTTCCAAAATTTGTTGGGCCAACTCGCAGTGCTCGTATCTCTGACCTCGAAATTTTGGAGCAGTTCACGAAACCAGGTCTTGCATTTAGTGGCGCTAATGACGTGTTGCTGAGGATTATTCGAAAATCGCAGTCTGTTTCACTCTCACCAAGCGACCGTTCAACTTATTACTTTCGAAGTTCAAAGAAGTCGGCTCCACACAATCAATTGTTGAAACTCGCAGCAATGATGGCTACAGAGACAAAAGTAGGCGCAGTCAAAGATATTGGTCTGTTATTTAATTCGACGCCGGCAACGGGTGGGGTAGGTACGAAAACTTTCTCGGCGTCGTGGGCTTCAGCAAAAGTTTCTGGTAAATGGAACGGTAAGAGTTGGACAATTGCGTTTGACGGTAAAACTCACAAAGATGCGAAAAATGGCCGTTTGTTGACTCCAAAGACAGTCGTATTGCAATTCGTAGAACGTAAAACAACTAAGTTCGGTGACAAATTTGGTGGCAAGACTCCGCTACTTAAATCAGTTGGCTCAGGTCGGGCAATTATCCTGCGCAACGGTCAATCCTTTGAATCAACTTGGTCACGTCCGACTGATTCATCCGGAACTAAGTTCAGTTTCAATGGCACTCAGATGCCTTTTGATGTTGGTCAAGTGATGATTGTGTTTATTGACGGCACCTTAACGAAAGCTCCGATCAAACTTAAGTAGTAGATATAAATAATAACTTTCTCACTCGGTAAGCCAGATAGAGTGATTGAGTCAAACTAAGTTTGGCGACGTGGCCGACTGGCTTAGGCACGGGCCTGCAAAGCCCTTTAACCGAGTTCGATTCTCGGCGTCGCCTC
>CALACK010000192.1 GCA_937890395.1 uncultured Acidimicrobiaceae bacterium
TGATCGGAAGTTGGCATCGTGAGAGAACTTCATCACGAAGGTGAATTTCGAATGTCGAAAATTTTTTCAAGAGTATGTGCGTAGAAAGTTTATGTGGGTTGACTATGCCCACGGGCATGTCAAATTCTCTGGAGAGGCGAATTGCTTCCGACAGGTCACTGTCATTCGAAATGACAACCGCCTTATCGATAAAACCTCTCGCTGAATCGTTGAGAAGATGGACTCCAAGGCTCACGTCAGATCCTTTTTCCTCATCAATAATAACTTTCGCTTTTGTTGTGTCGTTGACACGACGCCGAACCTTGTCTTTCCACATCATTAAGTAGAGTGAGCGAGGGCGAAAACGAGGACTAAATATTTCTGTTGGGTGAAACTTGTGATCAGCCAATATTTTAGATTTGATTCTTGTGGTGAATCGACCCATGTGAACCTGAACAACGGGAGTTGTAGCAAGCGCACGGATATAGGTGTCTTGGCGAGCGGGTGCTTGCGGGTCGCCTGGTCGCGCAGTTATGCGTGCGGTGAAATAACGAACAATTTTGATCTCATCATCAGGTAACAGTGTTTTGGCAAGCTTCTCAAGATCCAGCCATTTGTGGGTAGTACCTCGCAGTGCGCCGTAATAGAGATTGAGCCCGTCGATGTAGATACCAGTTGCCATTTGTTTTAACCTTTCAAAACCGTGCTAGAAGACTGAATTGAGTTTGGGTTTGCCCTGTGGTTAACCACGGCTGTACCTCTTTGAGCAAGAGCGAGATTGTTGGCGGCATTCATGGTTAAGACCTTTCGGGTTAATGGGTTGACCCAATGTGTGCGGAACAGGGCTGATAAGTGAAGAATATTTCGTGAAATTTGCTGAGGCACCGCTTGGGCACCCATAGGAGGGCTGGTTTTGATGTTATCCAATCCGATAACACTATGGCTACACTAAATATATGGCTGGGGCAGACACAATTACTCGCGCGCGCGTAAGTGCAGGCATTTCGAAACGTGAGTTGGCGCGCAGGGCACACACATCGCCGGCGGCAATTGTTGAATACGAGTCGGGGCGTCGCTCGCCAACAATAGACACACTTGCTCGACTGATTGATGCTTGCGGGATGGGATACAACATCACGTTGTATTCGACGGCTGCGCGCGAACGTCGCAATATGGCTGGCAAGCGATTGTCGCAGGTGTTGGCGCTCGCCGATGCATTGCCACACCGAGCGGCTTCGCGCAAGTGTGGGTTCGCAGGTTTTAGGCAATTGACGCAGCCGCAGCCGCAGCCTCTGTCTCAGTCTCAGTCTCAGTCTCAGTAGCTTGCACAATGATTTCTCTCGAGCGCAAAATCGTCGGCGTCCATACGATGTTGACTAGCGCCGCTTTGCCGCATGCATTTGGCGGGGCGTTGGCATTGGCGTTTTATACCGGTGAACCCCGCGGTACACGTGACATCGATGTCAACATTTTTCTGCCCGTCAGCAAGATCGATGTTGTGCGATCTGCATTCGCCAAACGAATCGAATTTACTGAAACGCAAGTTGCAGATGCTTTGGCCAACGACCAAGTCAGGGTTTTTTGGGAGGATACGCCAATCGACATATTTTTTAATGTCGCCGAATTTCATGACGATGTGATGCTTGTTGTCGAGTATCACAAGTTTGCCAAGATAGTGATCCCCGTTCTTGGAGCCGACGCCCTGACGGTATTCAAGGCAATGTATAACCGAACAAAAGACTGGGCCGATATCGAAGCGATGCTCGAAGTCAATTCAATTGATAAGTCGCGTGTGATCGGGTGGCTGGTGCGTTTACTTGGCGTAGACGACCCACGAACCCGCAAATTTATTTCGTACTAGTTTCGCACCAAAATTCGCTGCCGAGTTCGCAGCCGAGGTTGTTGAGACTGAGAAGAAGGCGTCATGCAACTTGGTCCCGATCTGGAGTGCGCGTCAACAGAGTTGAAGCGTTTAAAAGCAAAGGTTAGACAACCCGATTAATTGTCGAAAGTGACATGCGCTGTATGGCGGCTGGTTGAGATTGCAATGATCGCCCGCGATGCCAAACCAGTTTCAGTATGCGGAGGTCGAGCATCGATTACTCGCACCCCGGCTT
>CALACK010000193.1 GCA_937890395.1 uncultured Acidimicrobiaceae bacterium
CAGGCATTCAAAGATCTAAATCTCATGGCGCCTATTCCGACCAAAGAGGGTGCGATTATGAATTACGCGTTGGCTGGTGCATACTTTGATATCTCGCCAAGAAACTATTGGAGTTATTGGGTGCATGAGACGGGCCACATGTTTAAGTTGCCCGATTTGAAATACAACTGGAACAATCACGGCGAAGTCGAACTCGCAGTGCCGATTGGTCCGTTTAGTGGGTTTGACATGTTGTCAAGTCAAGATGGCCCATCACGCACATTGAGCAGCTGGCTTCGGTGGATAATTGGCTGGTTGCCAGCCGAGTCGCTTTATTGTCAGAGTTATGCGAACTTGGCCAAGACAACAATCATGTTGAACCCTATTGATAATCGAACAACCGGTGTCAAATCGGCGATGATCAAAATTTCGCCGACAAAAATAATCGCAGTCGAGTCACGACGACCTGCAAGTTATGACTGCATAGCGCCGACAAACAGGGCAGGTGTATTGGTTTATATTGTTGACGCAACAGTCGGGCATGGTGAAGGCACTCAGACTTTGGTGCCACCGTCGGGTCGCGGACTTGTTCGAAATAATTGCGGCACGCCAGGCATTCTCGATGCGATATTAAATGTCGGCGACTCGGTGACAACTAACGGCGTCACTGTCAAACTTGTAAAGTCAAGCACCTACGACACCATTGAGATATCAAAGGCCGGTTAAAAGTTGCTAGTGGCAAGTCGTTGCCGACCCGCCACTAGCGACTAATTAGATTCTTAGTTGTAAATTGCCTTGATAGCTATATAAATGCTGACAACCGTAACTGCAAGCGTATAAATCTGGAAAAGAGGCCATGGTTGACTTTTGAGGTTCTTGCCAACCGCAGTCTTCTTTTCTGCAGAAGTCAAGTCTTCGGATTCTTTCTGGTAGCTCATCAACGCATTGCTGATGAAAATCCATGAAGTAAACGTGCTAACGATTGCACCGAATGCAACTAGTTGCTTAAGGCTGTCTGCTGCGGTTGAAACATCTCCAAACACAACGATTGCGATAATTGCTACAAAAGCTATTTGAAGCAGCACCCCAAGTGTCATGTTTGTTCTTGCGCTGGCAGAGTTTCTTGATGCTAACGATTCCATATATTCCCCTTTGTGGTCGGTAATGATTTACTGACCTGCGACCTAAAAATTAGCAGACATACGTTGGGCTGTTTACGCCTATGTGCCGAACCTGGCGTTATGCGCCTGGTGCACGCCATTTCGAATTCTTTGACTTCGCCGCGCCTGCATCCATTTCTTCTGCAGTAATCAATGGGGTCAGTTTTGCCGAGACTTTACCTGACGATGAAATTGTTCCTGCTGCGGCAAGCGCCGATGCAACATCTGGAAAGTCAACAAATGAATAAAGATCGTCGCTTCCAAACGCATAGTAGAACGATTCGATTTTTCCGCCGAGTGATTCAACAACGGCGTATGCCTGCTTCTTGCGCTCGGTTCCTCCTTCGGCCATTAGACCCTTGACGCCTTCTGCGCTATATGAGCCAGTTATTAAATACTTAGGCATTTTGATTCCTTTCGGGAAGTTGTTTTGGGATAGTGAAGTTGCACTACCCGAGAAACACTAGAGAACTCACATTGCAATTACCTTGCCGTTTGTCGAAGCAGGTGCACACCTATTGTCGGTGCCCTGATGTTGTAACGGCAGCCTGCAC
>CALACK010000194.1 GCA_937890395.1 uncultured Acidimicrobiaceae bacterium
TCTCTAGGTATGGGCGCGAGCGCGAATATGAATCCAATTGAACTATCGACGAGAGTTATCGATTCGGGAGTTGTCGATCAACCTCTAAATCGTGTAACTAACGAAATCACCGAACTTGCAGATGGTCTGGCAATTGTAGAAAGTTTCAGTCACAGCGCTGTATTCGACACCAGCGATGGTCTGATGTGTTTCGACGCGTCGGGTGCGGGCAGCGGCAAAGATGTGGTCAACTCAATTCGTTCGTGGCGCAACGATCCATTTTCAACACTCATATACACACATGGCCATGCTGACCATGTAGGCGGAAGTTTTGCTTTTGCCGCCGATGCAACAAATAATAATCATCCAAAACCACATGTCATTGGCCACGAGAATGTCAACGCCCGTATTGATCGCTACGCGCAAACAAGCGATTGGAATATCCGGATTAACCAGCGCCAATTTGGTGGCATCCGCAGCGACATGGGCCTAAACATCGGTGAGAACTTGCAACGTTTCTTGCCACGAACCACAATGCGTCCAGACGAAACTTTTCGCGAGTCACTTATCTTTAAGGCTGGTGGCACACAAATTGAGTTGCATCACGCTCGTGGCGAAACAGACGACCATCTGTGGGCATGGCTACCCGAAAAGAAATGGTTGTTCTCTGGTGATTTTGTTATTTGGAATTATCCAAATGCTGGTAATCCGCAAAAAGTTCAGCGATATGCATTTGAATGGGCGCAAGCACTGCGCCGAATGATCGCACAAGGACCAGAATTATTGGTTCCCGCACACGGTTTACCGATCGAAGGCAAGGCGCGCATCGGAACTGTGCTCGATGACATTGCGACATCTCTTGAGAGTCTCGTCACTCAGGTAATCGAAATGATGAATAGCGGCGAAACATTAGACACGATCATTCACACTGTCAGGGTTCCGCAATATATTTTGGATAAACCATACATGCGACCGCTTTATGACGAACCAGAATTCGTCGTGAGAAATATTTGGCGACTTTACGGTGGCTGGTGGGATGGCGCGGCATCACGACTCAAGCCGGCACCCGACGCACAAGTCGCCACCGAACTGGCAAAACTTTCAGGTGGTGCAGAAACTTTGATGACTCGCGCACTCGAATTGATGGTTAGCGGCGACATTCGTTTGGCGTGTCACCTTGCAGACTTCGCAGGATGGGCAGCACCCGAAGATGCGGCGATCCACGCCAATCGCGCGACCATCTACGAACAACGTCGAAAAAGTGAACTCTCATTAATGAGCAAAGGAATATTCAAAGGCGCTGCCCGCGAATCTAAAGCAATCGCCGAAAAGAAATAATTTTGTGGGCGCGACGGGGCTCGAACCCGGGACCTCTACCATGTCGAGGTAGCGCTCTACCAACTGAGCTACGCGCCCTTACTGAACAGTCAGCATAGCGTACGGGTTCGTCCGCCAAAAGAGTGAAATGCGATACTAGATGATCATTGTTAAATAAAATTACGGGGGCGTCATGGCGAAATTAACACTCAAAGATCTTTTCGAAGCAAAGGGCAAGCGACACCTAACTCAGGTTTTTGTTCGCACCCCAAATGAAGCCGCCGCATGCGAAGAAGCTGGCATTGACATGCTTGTCGCCGCCGAACTTCATGACGGTCAATCAAGTGATTATGTTGGCATTCGTAAAGCTGCTCCAAATACTTTTCTTACAATCGGCTTGGCAGTCAACACATATCCAAGCCACGCCGAAGTACTACGTAACGCGTATCGCCTCATGGGGGTTGGTGCCGACACACTTTATTGCGGATACGGAATACCAACGATCAAAGCGCTCGCCGACGAATACATCCCAGTAGTTGGCCACGTTGGACTTGTGCCATATCGAAATTCGTGGTTCGGCGGAATGAAAGCTGTCGGCAAGACAAGTACCGATGCACTTCGTATTTACGAACTCACAAAACAATACGAAGAAGCTGGCGCCGTCGGTGTAGAAATGGAAGTCGTCCCCGCGCAAGTCGCCACCGAGATATCGAAGCGAACCAAAATACTGATCATCGGCATGGGTGCTGGAGTCAATTGCGATGTTCAATATTTATTCGCAACCGATATTCTTGGCGACAACGAGGGCCACGTGCCACGACACTCAAAGGTCTACCGAGATTTCAAATCTGAATACCATCGTTTACACCGCGAGTCGGTTGCCGCATTCAAAGAGTTTCGTAGTGATGTGCTGACGGGTTCATACCCCGCCGAACAAAACGATGTACCAATGGACAAGCGTGAATTAACTGCATTTCTTAAAGC
>CALACK010000195.1 GCA_937890395.1 uncultured Acidimicrobiaceae bacterium
ATAGCCCGACTTGCCGATTGGTAAGCGATCATCGGGGGAAGTAAAACCGAAACAAAAAGTTTCTGGTTCATCACCCGAAAGGTCTAATCAAACTACACATGTTTAATATGTTGATAGCAGCAGAGAGTGACAAGGCTAATTTCGTAGATGTTGTGATCCCTTCGTGGGGTTGGCCGATGCTGTTGGTGGTCATCACTGGTGCATTGCTGATTGACCTACTTGTGTTTCATCGTAAAGCGCATGTGATTGGCATTCGCGAAGCCGCGATCGAAAGCGCTATCTGGATCAGTCTGGGACTGGCATTCACTGGTGTTATTTACGCAATGTTCAACGGGCAAGGCGAGGGTTCGTCTTCAGCTATCGAGTACCTCTCTGGCTATTTGATTGAGAAGAGCCTTTCGATTGACAATGTTTTTGTTTGGGCGATGATTTTTGTGCACTTCAAAGTGCCACGCCAATATCAGCACCGAACTCTGTTTTGGGGAATATTCGGCGCATTGATTCTTCGATTCATTTTTATCATCGTTGGCGTCGCAGTCATCACGCGCTTCCAGTTCTTGCTAGTTGTGTTCGGCTTGTTCTTGATCTACACCGGTATTAAAATCGTCAAGTCAGGCGATGAAGAAAGCAACCCAGCCGACACACGCACGATGAGGCTTTTCCATAAATTTGTGCCATCGGTTGATCACTATGACGGTCAAAAGATGTTCACAATGCACAACGGGCATCGCATGGCGACTCCACTGTTGGCAGTGCTTGTGCTGATTGAAGTCTCGGATGTCATTTTCGCAGTTGACTCGGTGCCGGCTGTGCTCGCAGTTAGCCGCGAGCAGTTCATCGTCTTCGCGTCGAATGCGTTTGCAATTCTCGGTCTTAGAGCACTCTATTTCTTGCTCGCCGATATGCGCGAGCGATTTGTGTTTATGCCACACACAATTTCGGTGCTTTTGATTTATGTCGGTGTGAAGATGTCAGTCTCAATTTGGTACCACATCCCAGTACCACTTTCTTTAGCAATAATCATCGGGGTTTTGGTAAGTGGCATTGTCGCGTCAATAGTGCATGACCGTCGGAAGAAAGACTAAATAACCAGTATCAACTAGCCTTCGCTCGTGGCGATTGCAGATACAGACATAGAACGACTGCGCGAGTCGGTGTCGATTGTCGACACAATTCAGGGTTTCGTGCAGTTGCGTCGCGTCGGGCGAAATTGGGTTGGCCTCTGTCCGTTTCATGCAGAAAAATCTGGATCTTTTAACGTTCGCGAAGAAACTCGCCGTTACAAATGTTTTGGATGTGGTGCGTCTGGTGATGTTTTTAAATTCATCCAAGAAATTGAGCATCTCGATTTCGTCGGGGCGATCGAACACATTGCTGGTAAAGCCGGCTATCAACTGACTTATACGACGGGTGGGCAAAGCAAAGATCGTCAACGCTCAAAACAATTGACCGAAATCATGACCCAAGCAGTTGAGTGGTATCACAACCGATTGTTGACAGCGCCCGACGCTCGAGTGGCACGTGACTATTTGCGCGATCGTGGATTGTCTGGCGATGTTGCACGCGAATTCAAACTTGGTTGGGCCCCCGATGATTGGGATGCATTGTCACGCGATATTGGCGTATCAATCGATCTGCTTCGCGAAACTGGACTCGGATTTGTCAACAAACGTGGCAAACCACAAGATTCATTTCGTGCGCGAGTGATGTTTCCGATTTTTCGCGATTCGGGTGAGCCTGTTGCTTTCGGCGGACGAATTCTGCCCGGAAGTCAAGATCCTGCGAAATATAAAAACTCACCAGAGACTGCTATTTACGCAAAATCAAAAACTCTCTACGGTTTGAACTGGGCGAAAGCCGAAATCGTCACGGCCGATGAAGTTATCGTCTGTGAGGGATACACAGATGTGATCGGCTTCCAACGTTCTGGTATCAAGCGAGCAGTTGCGACTTGTGGCACGGCGCTGACCGAAGACCACGTTCGGTTACTAAAACGGTTTGCAACAAAAGTCGTGTTGGCGTTTGATGCTGATAAAGCCGGGCAAGGTGCCGCTGAAAGATTTTACGAGTGGGAGCAGCGCTATAAAGTGCAGGTGAGCGTCGCACACTTTCCGCAAGGTAAAGATCCTGGCGATTTAGCAAATAGTGACCCAACAGCGCTTGCAAGCGCAGTCGCAAACGCTCAACCATTTTTAGGTTTTCGACTGCAACGAGTTCTTGACGCGGGATCAATCGTTTCGCCCGAAGCTCGTTCGCGTACAGCAGAGCAAGCAATGGCTGTGATCAATGAACATCCCGACACAAATGTGCGAAAAATTTACGCGGGTCAAGTTGCAACTCATGTCGGTATCCCCGTTGTTGACTTAGTAAAGCTTGCCGAACGAGGAATAAGAAAACCTACGATCAATATTGCGGCGTCACCGAATTCGCGACGCAGTGAATCTGCCGAATTTGTTGTTTTGGCACTTATGTTTTCGCAATGGGAGATAATTGCAAATTGGTTGTCAGAAGCGTTGTTTACCGATGAAGTAAATCGCCGTGCGTTTTTGTCAGTGGCTCAAGCCGAAGGGAATGTATCGAAAGCCTTAGAATTAGCTGACCCAGAAGCACGCGAAGTTTTAGAGCGGGCTGCTGTTGCCGATGTCGAGACTCAACCGATTCGCGAAGCCTGGAACTTACTTTCTGCGGCGGTACGTCGTGAACTCGCACATCGGGTGACTTTGAGTGATCCAGAGCAGATTCGCGTTGACAGATCTGCGCGTTTGCTGCTTGAAAATCTAGAGGTGCCAAGTGTGGCAGAATCTTCAGCAGAGCAATTATTGGGTTGGTTAAATCTTCGGGTGGGGGAACACGAGTGACGACATCGTCAACAAGGGACACTCTCGGGTCTGACTCTGTTCGTCTTTACTTAAACGAAATCGGACATGTTGATCTTTTGACTGCTGATGAAGAAAAAGATCTTGGCAAAAAAATAAAGGCTGGCATTTCCGCTCAAGAAAAACTTCATCAAACTTCTGAAGGTTTAGATTTCTCAGGTCGTCGTCGATTACAACGCACGGTTAAAGATGGTGAAAAAGCGAAAGACCATATGGTTCGGGCGAACCTACGTCTTGTCGTTTCGATAGCGCGAAGATACGACCGTAAAGAATTGCAACTTGCCGATTTGATTCAAGAGGGAAATATCGGTTTGATGCACGCCGCCGACAAATACGACTATGAAAAAGGTTTTAAATTCTCGACATATGCAACTTGGTGGATTCGTCAGTCAATGACTCGGGCGCTTGCCGATCAAGGCAGAAATATTCGAATTCCTGGTCACATGATGGAGATAGTTAACCGTGTGCAACGCTCGGAGCGCGATTTGACGAGCGAACTTAGACGTAATCCGACGCCAGAAGAAGTTGCTGTGCGTTGCAGTCTTT
>CALACK010000196.1 GCA_937890395.1 uncultured Acidimicrobiaceae bacterium
CGCTAGCAACCGTCACGTGCGCAACTGGGAGGCACCCGACGCCCTCGTGCAAGAAGCACCCCCTCCGGCGAGTTAAACGGGCCGTGGGCAAAGTAGCGCCGTGGCCACACCGAAGATACGGATAAACGTCCAGCGGCTTTCTATACATATATATAGGTATAGGTTGGCTAGGCGCAGAAGCCCAATGATTAAAAGTCTCTAAACTGACCCGTGTGACGATCACGATGTATGGTGCCGATTGGTGCAGAGACTGTGTGCGAGCCGAAAAGTTCTTCGTCGATAACAACATCGACTTTCAGAAGGTTGATCTCGAATTAGATGAGAACAAGCATTTCGTCGAGTCAGAAGTTCTGCGACGCAACAACGGCAAGAAATCTATCCCCGTGATTGTGTTCGATGATGACTCGCATTTGACCGAGCCGACCAACGCTCAACTCGCCGAAAAACTTGGGTTATTGAGCTAGTTCGTTGGCTAGTTGATTGGCCAGTTCAGTCAAGGGCGACATCACACTTGTGTCGAGTAAGCCGTCTGGTGTGATCAACGAATTAATTTTCGGAAACAGCAACTCGCGCCCGACGAGTGTTGCGCCAAGCAACGGCACGATGTTTCGCAGTTATTCGACTGCGGCCTTGCCGCCGCGCTCGCCTGGCGTGCAACCGAACACGCCGACGCGACGACCAATAAGGCAATGCTTGGCGAATGGTCGCGATGCCCAATCGATGACGTTTTTTAATCCGCCTGGCAGGCTGTAGTTATATTCGGGTGTGCCGATGATGATCGCGTGGGCCTCGCTCATTTCGCGGCGAAAGTCGACGACAACTGCAGGTGGGGTCTCAGTGTCTAGATCGCCGTCATAATGCGGCAGTTCGCGAACATAGTCGCGCAACACAAACTCGATTTTGTTGCCGGCTGAGGCTTTTTGGGTTTCGTTCATCTCTTTAACGAGTGCGCGACAGACGGCCGTGGTGAACGAGGCTTTGCGCAGGCTGCCCGAAATGACGATTATTTGTTTATTAATGACGTTGAGGCTAATAGCGCTAACCGCGATCTGGCTCGCGCCTGGCTATAACTTCGCCGAGCGTTATTACTGAAACTGCCCTAGACGTTAAGGGCAACTTTTTTTCCATCAAAAACTGCATTTATTTGGAGCTCGCCGCCCATGTGGTCAATGAGTGAATACAACGTGACCAGCGACATTTCAATCACACCATTTTCGAGTTGTGAAATAGTCGATTGACTGACGTTGATCATTTTTGCCATTTCGGCTTGGGTGATGTTGAGACTTTTTCGAAGCTGGCAAAGCGTCATCTGCCGGTGCTCGCGAAGAGTTCGTTTAAACTCGGCATCCATCTGTTTGGCGACCTTCGGGTCTTTGCGCAACTCGTCGCGCAACACTGAGTAACTCTTTGTAGTGCTCATTTATAAAATATTAGCCTCACTTATATCTATTTTGCAAGCGCAATCTCAAGATGGGCGGAGACTGTGCAACGCCTGTGCGCTAACTTGAGTTTTATGCCTTTTGAAATAACGCTCGACGTAAATGATCCTGAAAAAATGATCAAGTTTTGGACGACTGTTTTAAATTATGAACTGCGCGACGCAGCTCGATATCACGACGCGAACCAGCGCTATTGGAGCATCGCCGACCCAAACAACAACGGGCCGCGAATAATCATTCAGCGTGTGCCCGAGCCCGTTAGTTCAAAGACCCGATTTCACCTTGATATTTGTTCAGACGACCTCGATGCCGATGCCAACCGCGCAATTGCGCTTGGTGCAAAACGCGTCGACGCTGAACCGATGAATGAAGTCGGCGCAACTTGGGTGCGAATGCTCGACCCCGAAGGCAACCCGTTTTGCTTCGCGCTGAACCGCGAAAAGTAGTATGTAGCCATGACTTGGCTATCTGACCCCGACGCATGGTCGGCACTCGCAGCACTTCTCGCACTCGAGATCGTGCTCGGCGTCGACAACGTGATATTTATTTCAATCCTCGCTTCGAAGTTGCCTGCCGACCAACAAGGCAAAGCTCGACGCATCGGCCTCTTGGCTGCGGGTGGCATGCGACTGTTGTTGTTGCTGGCTGTCGGCTGGGTGATCAGTCTCAAAAAAGAATTGTTCACGATTGGCGATCTCGGGTTCAGTGGCAAAGAGTTGATCTTGCTCGCCGGCGGAATATTTCTTATATATAAGGCGACCAAAGAGATTCACCACAAACTCGAGGGCGAAGTCGAACACGCGTCATCGCGCACCGCGCCAACATTGGGCGCCGTCATTGCCCAAGTGCTGATACTCGACATGGTGTTTTCGATCGACTCGGTGATCACTGCTGTTGGCATGACGCCACATGTGCCGGTGATGATGATCGCGATTGCCGCTGCTGTTGGTGTGATGCTCGTGGCGTCGGGCCCGATTTATCAGTTCGTTAATCGTCACCCGTCGGTGAAGGTGTTGGCACTCGCCTTTTTGTTGTTGATCGGCATGACGCTGATCGCCGAAGGTTTCG
>CALACK010000197.1 GCA_937890395.1 uncultured Acidimicrobiaceae bacterium
GGTCTATTTGGTCTAGCTCTACATCAAATAATTGCATTCCAAGACTCTAGAACGACATCACTCACTTAGCATCATGCAGGCGTTGAAGCTTACATTCCGTATTTTAATTATTGGGGATTTTTGAGAGAACTGTTAGCGCATAATGGGCGGCATCAATTGTTCCCTGTTCAAAGGTGTCATAGGGGTCTTCGTTTTCAATGCTTAGTACGTCGTCATAACCAATATCTTTAAGCGCGTTGAAAAATGGAGTCCAAAACTCGTCACCGTGCCCTTTGCCAACTGTTCGAAAGTTCCATGAGCGTTCTGCTGGATTTGCAAATGTTCGGCTATCCAGTGTGCCCGCGATACCAAGTTGCTGATGGTTGAATTCAAGATCCTTGAGGTGAACATGATGGACTGCATCACCAAGCGCACGAATCATTGCAATTGGGTCCATGTGTTGCCAAAACAGGTGGCTTGGGTCAACATTCGCGCCGATTATCTGACCAATATGCTGTCTGATTTTAAGCAGTGTTGGTGTGTTGTAGACAAGGTGCATTGGATGAAGTTCAAAGGCAATTTTTTCGATGCCGTGATCGCTACCGAAGGCGGCTAGCTCTGTCCATAGATCAAGTGTTTGTGACCACTGGCGGTTGAGTAAGTCAACGCCGTCAGATGGCCATGGGAAAAATATCCAATTAATCGTTGACGAATTTGGGCCGTCTCCGGGGCACCCCGACATCGTAACTATTTTCTTGACGTCTAAAAGTTGAGCAAGTTGCATTGCTCCCTTGATGATCTCGACGTGTTCGTTACCTTTGATTGGATGCATCGGCCACGCTGAGCAATTCAGCGCGCCAATCCGAAGACCGCGATTGTTTAGTTCGCTGATAAGAGTTTCACGAGCTTTTTTGTTGCTCAACAGTTCTGAAAGATTCATGTGCGGTGCGCTTGACTGACCGCCGACAGCAAGTTCGACGGCGGTGGCGCCTGCTTTAGCTATTACGTCAAGAGCATCTGTACGAGTGAGGTTCTGAACCGAGTCTGTATATACGCATAATTCCATGAGGTATTTTTCTCTTTCTGTTTTGCTCTAATTTAAACCGAAAAGATTATGTTTTCTAACTGGTGAATCTTTCGAACTACTTGTGAAGTCCAAATCTTTAATTCCACTGACGCCTTTAATGTGAAGCGGATTTGAATTATCAAGAGGCACAGATATTGATTGACCAGTAGCGGCCGATGCGTAGCTAGCTAAAGTCATTTCAAGTACCTCTAATCCGATTTCGCCGGTAGCTGCAGAATTTCTTGTCTGTCCAATAGCGTCTGCAATATCAGTTAAGGCGGCGGCGATCGACCAGCGGATTTTGTCGTGGATAGATTCGCTATTGGGTTCAAAATACACAGGTTCGATTCTTGTATCGGAGCCAACTGTTATAACCATATTGTCAAAAGCAGACCATGGGCAAGTTCCTAAATTTTCGTAGTTGATGCGAAGTCGACCTTTGCTACCGACTATGTCGATACCGCCGTGCCCATATCCCCAGCCGATATTTACGAGTGCTGCGCTGTCGCCAGATTCAAGTCGACAAAGTGCAAGGCTTTCGACGCCGTCTCCTTGCGTATGGCTTGTTACGTGCGCTGAGACACGTTGGGTCGGTGATCCAAGAAAATGATTTGCAAGGTAGACGCCATGGATCATGTCCATCAACACGCCACCACCAGAAGATGCGTAGTCGTGACGCCATTTCGGTTTAAAACCGCTCGCGCCCATTGAATCTACAACACCTAAAAAATTTACTGTGACGACGCGTACATCACCGAGTTCGCCTGAATCAAGAATGCGCTTTGCCGCAACTACCTCAGGAAAAAACAAATAATTGTGAATTACGGCTAACTTCACACCCGCTTGTTTCGCTGCATGAATTGCCGCCTTCGCATCAGCGGGTACGGCAGCGAGTGGTTTTTCGCAAACAATATGGTGCCCGGCTTTGGCCGCTGCCTCAATAAGTTCTCGGTGTAAGTGTTGCGGAGTGCAGATATCAATTAAGTCAACATCGGATCTTTGGATTAGCTCAAGCGGATCTGAATATCCATCTCGGGTGGTAAGTTTTGCTTTAGTTAATCCCAGTTCAAGTTGTGTTTCGAATGGGTCGGCAACTGCCACTATTTCAAATCGTTCAGGAGTTTCTAAATAAGCGGGAATATGCCCGTTCAATGCGATGTTTCCGCAACCAATCAATCCGACGCGAAGTTTATGCATAAATGTCACCTATTTCTAACGGTAGATTCATTTGATTTTTTGACCAATCGTCTTCGATCCAAGTATGTGCAACATCGAAGCACGGCTTGACAGCCCGATCATCATTTGTTGGGTGACCCGCCAAATAATTAAGTAGCCACATGTTGTGACCTGGTGAAGCAGTTGCCAGGTGGTACCCCCAAGGAATCACCACTAGATCGCCATCTTGTACCATAAAGTGCTCGTCTGAGTTTTCGCTTTCATGTGCATCTAACTTATAGTTTCGGTGAAAACCAAAACCATCACTTCTGTCGAAGCGGAAATAATAAGTTTCCTCTAAATATGGGGATCCGTTAGTGCCATCGTGGCAATGGGGCGGCCATCCTGACCATGCACCTCGAGGCACGTATGCTTCGTAGAGAATTAAGCGTTCGGCTGGCAGTGGGTGGGCGAGTAGATGGTTTACTTGCCGTCTGGCGGCACCGCCTCCTCGTACTTCAACTCGCATTTCGTTTGGCTCAAAAACACGAATTGGATACCGACCTTCTGCCTGTGCTCCACCAATCGTGAATTCGAAACTACTTTCAGCAGTAATAGAAATTAGATGACCTGGCGGAACATAAACTACCTGTGGTGATTGTTTGAAAACATCTGCACGTTGTAGGTGAATCTTTTTTTCAGCCACCTCAACGAAGCCAGAACCTGAAAGTGGAACAATCGCAACTTCGCGATCTCTTGAGTTGTGCTCAAAACTTTTAGATTTTTCGAGTTTTATGACATTGAAGTCAAGATATGTCCATCCAATTGATTTAGGTGTTACATCAAATTGCGTACCGTCATCGTTTTTCTTTGGTCTGTGTAGATTGCTCACGACTGAAATGGTGCACCAGGCACCATTAAATAACGTTGCGCTGATTTTTCTTTCTCGTAGATTTCGCGCGCGGCATTAACGTCTTGATTCTCTGATGTGTGTGCAGTTGCCATATCCCACCAACAACTCGCATAACCCGGAACTCTTTCATCCCAGTCAGTGTTTACGACGATGCAAGTGGTCTTTGTTGACGCGCGCGCCGCAACAAGTGCTTTTTTGAAATCAGAGAGACTGTCGGCTTTAATAGATGCCGCACCTAATCCTTCGCAGATTTTGACGAAGTCAACCGGCAATACGTCGCCGTCGTACGCACCAGAATTGCTTCGATATCGATAATGGCAACCAAAACCTAGGCTTCCAACATTCTCAGACACTCTTCCGACACTTGAGAATCCATTGTTGTTGACGACAACAATAATTAATTTTATGTTCTCTTGGATGGCAGTCGTAATCTCAGTATTCATCATCATGAACGAGCCATCTCCGACCATCACGTAGACCTCACGATCTGGAGCGGCCATTTTTGCACCGAGGCCACCTGCAATTTCGTAGCCCATAACGCTGTACCCATATTCGACTTGGTAACTCAACGAATCTTTACAGCGCCACAACTTCAATAAGTCTCCTGGCAAACTTCCGGCTGATGTCACAACAACATCTCTTGGTTCTGCCGATGCCTGAACTGCGCCGATGACCTCACCCTGGCTTATGGGTGTCATCGCCGCACTGTAGACGCGCTCAACTTCGTCGTTCCATTTCTGGTTAAGTTGTTGGCAACGTTGACGATATGAATTATCAACTTGATAGTCGCCAACAGCAACCGCAAGTTCTTCAAGAGTTACTTTGGCATCACCCACTAGTGGAATTGCCGCGTGCTTATATGCATCCATTTCAAAAACATTGATATTTATAAAGCGGACATTCGGGTGTCTGAATGCAGTTTTCGACGATGTCGGAAAATCTGTAAAACGTGTGCCGATGCCGATTATTAAATCTGCTTCGGGCGCGATGATGTTTGCCGCTTCTGTACCTGAAACACCTGCAGCGCCAAGACTTAAAGGGTGATCAAAAAGTAATGAACCTTTGCCTGCGTGAGTTTCTGCTACTGGAATTCCAGTTTGTTCAACGAACGCCATCAGTGCGTCTTCGGCTGCGCTATACCGAATACCACCACCGGCAATAATTAGTGGGGTCTTAGCGGCACGGATCCATGCGACGGCACGCTCTATAGAAGTTGTGTCAGCACGGTTTCGCGGTATCGACCAGATTCGTTTGCGAAACATTTCTTCTGGGTAATCAAATGCATAAGTTTGAATATCTTGAGGTAATGCCAAAACTGCCGCACCAGTTTCAGCTGGTGATGTAAGAATTCGCATCACTTCGGGTAGTGATGTGATTGCTTGTTCCGGTCGTTGAATTCGATCCCAATATTTCGAGACAGGTTTGAAAGTATCATTTGATGACTGATCTTGAGTGAATGGAAACTCAAGTTGTTGCAAAACTGGACTCTGAACTCGCTCAGCAAAGTAATCTCCAGCCAAGCAAAGAACTGGAACACGATTTACGGTTGCTGTAGCTGCACCCGTAACCATATTCGTTGCCCCTGGCCCAATTGATGAAAGACAGGCCTGCGCTTTCATTCGACGATTCATCTTCGCGTAAGCCACAGCGCTATGGACCATTGCCTGTTCGTTACGAGAAAGGTAATAGGGCATGTCAGAGCTGTACTGCTGCAATGCTTGGGCGACACCGCCAATGTTTCCGTGGCCAAAGATTCCCCAAGTTCCACCAAAAAATTCGTTTTGATGTCCATCGCGCTCGACATGCTGATTGATTAGGTACTTGATAATTGCTTGAGCAAGTGTCAGTCGTTGTGTTGCCATGATTAGCTACCCCCATTGTTTCGCCTAGATGAGAATAGCGATTTGGAGCGGATTTCAGAAATTTCGGCTTCGTTTACAACCAGGAAAACCGCTAGGGTTTTGCAACGATAATTATCGCGAAAAGCCACGCTTAACGAATAGTCATACTCAACAAGGAGAAGCCATGACCGAAGCAGTAATAGTTGCAACAGCACGAAGCCCTATCGGACGTGCCAACAAAGGCACATTGACCGAACTTCGACCTGACGATATGTCAGCGCAAATTATTCGCGCGTTAATGGCAAAAGTCCCTCAACTCAAAGCTGACGATGTTGAAGATTTGATGATGGGTTGTGGCCAACCAGCGGGCGAGGCAGGTTTCAATATTGCGCGCGTTGTTGCAGTGCTGGCCGGTCTTGACAATGTTCCTGGTGTGACTGTCAATCGTTATTGCTCGTCAAGTTTGCAGACAATTCGCATGGCAGCCCATGCAATTAAGGCTGGCGAGGGTGATTGCTTTATTGCTGCCGGTGTTGAAACTGTGAGTCGATATGCATCGGGCGCAAGCGACATTGCACCTAATGCAATTTTCAAGCCATCAGGTGAGCGCACCAAGACACGCGCTGCCGGAGGCCAAGGCTTATGGTCGGCTGCAACAGGTCTTGCTGACATGTATATCGCAATGGGACAAACCGCAGAAAATGTCCGCGAGCTGGAAGGCGTGACACGTCTTGAAATGGATGCATTCGGCGCACGTAGTCAGCAACGCGCTGTTGCCAACCAAGAAAACGGTTTCTTTGATCGCGAAATTTCGCCACTCACATTGCCGAACGGCACTGTTATCTCAAAGGATGACGGACCTCGTGCTGGTACAACTGCAGAAGGACTCGCCGGCTTGAAGCCAGTGTTTCGCCCAGACGGAGAAATCACTGCTGGTAATGCTTGCCCATTAAATGATGGTGCGGCAGCAGTTGTTGTTATGAGCGATACCAAAGCCAAGCAACTGGGCATCAAGCCGTTGGCGCGAATCGTTTCATCTGGAGTTTCTGGATTGAATCCTGAAATCATGGGACTTGGGCCAATCGAAGCCTGTCGTCAAGCGCTTAAGCGTGCAGGAATGACAATTGACCAAATTGATCTCGTTGAAATTAACGAAGCGTTCGCCGCACAGGTGATCCCATCAGCAAAACATTTGGGTATCCCAATGGAAAAATTAAACATTCATGGTGGAGCAATTGCACTCGGGCACCCATTCGGAATGACTGGTGCTCGAATTATGACAACTTTGATTAACGGCTTGCAACACACAGACAAACGATTCGGTCTCGAATCAATGTGCGTTGGCGGCGGTCAAGGTATGGCAATGATTATTGAGCG
Organism: uncultured Acidimicrobiaceae bacterium; assembly: GCA_937890395.1. GTDB lineage: Bacteria > Actinomycetota > Acidimicrobiia > Acidimicrobiales > Ilumatobacteraceae > BACL27. The sequence goes on from CALACK010000197.1 coordinate 6,332, forward strand.
GCTTTAACTAGCAAGCATTAATTAATGCACTAGTTAGTGCACAAGATCGCGTAAGTTTTTTGCATGCAACAGTGCGGCGATCGCTGCAATAGCGCCGATTCCAATACCGACCGACATGAAAGTCGTGAGTGCACCATATTTACCGTAGATACTTGGCGCGATGAAGGCTGCCAACATTTGTCCGAATACATTCACCGACCCAGAAAGTCCTTGGGCGGCTGATGCTCTACCGAGTGGTGCAGCCCTGGCGATTGCTGCCATTCCTGCCGGCGCAATTGCTGATTGAACAATTCCTTCAATTAATCCAAGACACAGTATTAACCAGGGTGACTTGAAGAAGCCATAACTCATGGTCATCAAACTCACTGGGATTACAAGCCATAGTGCGACTGCAACTGGTGAGCGTTTGTCAATTAGTTTTCCAGCGCGTGAAGACAGCAAGATAAACGGCAAGCCATAAACGGCAAAAGTTAAACCAGTCATCGCATTGTTGCCACCGAGGTCATCCAAGAATCGATCCCAAAGCGCGTCAAACATTCCGGTCGGAAACGTCACAGCCAGCGTCAGCAGTAATGCCACGCGAATTTCTGGCAGACGAAGTAAATCGAGACTTGACTTTTCTGATTCAGAAGTTTTTACTAATTCAGGAAACCTCCGTGGCACTATCACAACTAATGCGAACACTGCCATTGCGCCAAATACGAGAAACGTCGTATCAAGCCCAAAAGGGTCGATTAACAATGATCCAATAAGCGGCCCCGTTACAAAGCCAGCAATTTCTGTGCCAGCGACCGCTCCAAGTCTTTCTGCGCTGCGGGTGCGGTCAAGGTTGGCGGCGAGTGCGCGCACTGCTGGAAACGTGCAACCTAGCGATGCGCCAACAATGGCACGACCAACGATAAACCAACTAAGTGAGTCACCAAATACAAATACGACAGACCCAATGCCCGCAAGTGCGAGACCTACTTGAATTAATTTTCGACCATGACCACGATCGGCGAGCGGAGCAACGAATAATTGAACGACTAAACCCAAAGCGAAACCAGTGCCGGCAATTAATCCGAGTGCCGAATCGGCGTAGCCATATTTTTCTTGCAACTCAGACATTGACGCGAATACCACACTGTTGGCTGCCGCTGTTGAAAATGTGCAAAACAACAGCAGAAAAAGATCGGCATTGATTTGTTTTTTATTCATGTTGGTTGCTCGTCAAACTTGTTCTGGTCAATTAGTTGCCTAACTCATCTAATAATGCATCAAAAAATTGTGGCCAATAATGCAGTGCCCAATTATCAAATTCAGTTCTACAAAGTGCGATGCACGAAATATTTGCCACAGGATCGTGCCAGATAAAACTTCCGGTGCCGCCAAAGTGCCCAAACGTTGAAGCACTATTTCGTGTGCCCATCCAATGAGGATGTTTCGCCCCATGTATTTCAGGACCATATCCCCAGTTGCACGGACTAAACCGACCTACACCAGGCACAACTCCTTCTAGGTCGGCGAACTGAGTTGTTGTAGCTGCACGGGCAGTTGCCGATGAAACGAGTCGCGGATTGCGCAACTCGAGAGCAAACTCAACTAGATCATCAACACACGAAACAACATCTTTTGCGCCCGACCCATTTAGCGAACTTGAAGTCATGCCAAGTGGCGAGAACACGGCGTCATTGAGGTATTCGCTGAAAGCGATTTGTGTGACATCTGTAAGATGCCCGGCGATCAAGTCATATCCAGAGTTCGAGTAAATACGTTTACGGGCAGGGCTTACAATCGGTGCATCGCCGTCAAAACTGTATCCACCTGAGTGCGCCAGCAGGTGGGCAAGCGTGCAACCTTCTTGGCCGACTGCTGCATCAAGAGTCGTTGAACCCTCTTCGATTGCTATGTGTGCCGCCCATGCTGTTAGTAATTTTGATACTGAAGCAATACGAGATGTTTGCGATGTATCACCAAAGGTATGTGTTTGCCCTTGGCGGTCGATGATGCAAATCGAAGTGTTCGGCGCAGGCCACTCTTGCGCGAGTTCAAACGCCCGCATTGGGCTATTTTGCCGTACGGATTAGTTCAGCAACGCGAAATGCGAGATCAAGTGATTGTCGCGCATTGAGTCGTGGATCACAAACCGATTCGTAGCGAGTGTCAAGATCTTCTTGGCTGACTGCCTCGGCACCACCAAGACACTCGGTGACGTTGTCGCCTGTGAGTTCGATGTGAATGCCACCCGGCCAACTATTTTCAGCACGATGGGCTAATACGAAACCAGTAATTTCGCGAATGATGTCGTCAAAGTGTCGGGTCTTGCGGCCGTTGGCGGCGGTGAAAGTATTTGCATGCATTGGATCACATGCCCAAACAACTGGATGGCCAGCATCGCGCACTGCTCGAATAAGTGGACGCAAAACGCTTTCTATTTTGTCGGCGCCCATTCGCGTGATCAGCGTTAAGCGACCAGCAACTCGCGCAGGGTTGAGAATCTCGCACAAAGATAAAACAAAATCTGTTGTCGTTTCTGGGCCAATCTTGCATCCAACCGGGTTTCCGACGCCGCGTAAAAATTCAATGTGTGCGCCGTCAAGCTGGCGTGTCCGTTCACCAATCCATAACATGTGCGCTGAGCAGTCGTACCAAGTGCCCGTCAGCGAGTCTTGGCGAGTGAGCGCCTCTTCATATCCAAGAATTAATGCTTCGTGACTTGTGTAGAAGTCAACTTCATGCAGCGGGCTATGGCTCTCTGTGTCAATGCCGCACGCACGCATAAATGCCAGTGCTCTTTCGATTTCTCCTGCAACTTGTTCGTAGCGCTGACCGGCTGCACTGGTTGTAACAAACTCTTGATTCCATGCATGAACACGATTCAGATCGGCGAAGCCACCTTTGGTGAACGCACGTAATAAGTTGAGAGTGCTTGCTGATTGGTGATACGCCTGCACCATGCGTTGCGGATCTGGTACCCGTGACTCGATGTGCGGTGCAGGGTCATTAACCATATGTCCACGAAAAGAAGCGATCTCTTTATTGCCGATCATCTCGGTGTCGCTTGAGCGTGGCTTGGCGAATTGTCCGGCGATTCTGCCAACTTTCACAACTGGTACGCCCATCGAATAGGTGAGCATCACTGCCATCTGCAAAATCACGCGAAGCTTCTCGCGTATATTTACTGCTGTGAACTCTTCGAAACTTTCTGCGCAGTCACCGGCCTGCAATAAAAATGCGTTTCCACTAGCAACTTGACCAAGTGCTGTGAGAAGCGATCGTGCCTCACCTGCAAAAACAAGTGGCGGGTAAGATGCGATTTGCTTTAGTGAATTATCAAGCGCAGTTTGATCAGGCCACTTTGGTTGTTGTGCGGCGACATTGTTTTGCCATGAAGACGGTGTCCAGCGATTAGTTGAACTCATCCTGATAACACTATTGCCGAAAGTTGCCTCAGACGGTGAGGATTTCTCCGGCATCGTCGCGCAATGTGTCAACAGCACGACTTACTAGGCGGCGGGCAGCCTCGGCGGTTACGCCAAGCTCTTCGCCGACTTGACGGAAGCTTTTACGCTCTCCATCATGAAGACCAAAACGAGCCTCAACTGCATAACGAGCGCGCTCGTCAAGAGTACCGAGAAGGCGATCAAGTAAGTCTGTGTCGACCATTCCCATTACTGCATCTTCTGGGCTGATGTCTTCGTTTGGCACGAGGTCGCCCAAAGTTGCATCGCCGTCTTCACCGATTGTTTTGTCAAGTGAAACTGGTGTTGTAAGGCGATGAAGTTCGGCGTTCATCGCGCTTAAGCCTTCAGCATCTCCTGAGCCCTGTCGAAGTGCCGCGCGAAGTGTTGCCGAGCGGTCGCCGGGAATTCGAATAAGACTTGCTTTTTGATCTAGTGCACGTCCAATTGCTTGGCGAATCCAAAAAGTTGCATATGTCGAAAATTTGAAACCACGACGCCAGTCAAACTTGTCAACAGCATGTTCGAGACCGAGGTTTCCTTCTTGGATTAAATCGAGCAAGTCCATTCCTTGTGGTAATGGATACCGACGAGCGATTGAAACGACCAATCGAAGGTTTGAACGAATGAATCGGTCTTTGGCGCGAGCGGCATTTCGCATATCGGCGCGAAGTGCGGCGCCGCGTTCACCTATTTCAATAGCTTTTTTGGCGTCACGACCAGCCTCGATCGCTTTTGAGAGATCACGTTCATCTTCGGCGTTAAGCAAGGCAACCTTGCCGATTTCGTTGAGGTAGATACCGATTGAGTCAGACATGGGGGTGTTGGTCTTTCCTGGGGGATTAGGGGGTATTCGGGGGGATTCGGGGAGTAATGATGATAGGGCATCGAATCGATTTGGTCAAGTAATAAGTGAACTATTTCATAAGTATTTAAGACAGTGATGATAACGGCTTTCGGTAGGAAGTCGCATTTACCTGCTTATTCGGCTAATACACTTTGATAGTGCCAATGCGGGTCGGATTGTTCGGGGGGACATTTGATCCACCACACCTTGGGCATCTGGTGACCGCAGTCAATGTGCGCCACGTGCTGAAACTTGACATTGTGGTGTTGATGGTGGCCAATGATCCATGGCAAAAACACGGGACTCGCGAAGTCGCTAGTGCTGTTGACCGACTGGCAATGGTTGAGGCGGCGGTCGAAGGCGTGGATGGGCTTGTCGCGGGCGATGACGAGATTTCACGAGGCGGGCCAAGTTTTACCGCGGATACTTTAACTGCGTTGAGTAACCGATATACCGGTGCTGAACTTTTCACGATTGTTGGCGACGATGCCGCTGCAAAGTTTGGGTCATGGCAACGTGCAAGTGAAATCGCCAAACTCTCAACATTGGTAGTTGTCGACCGACCTGGTTCACCCTTGGCGCCCCCAAGTGAATTCATATGGAACCGTGTTGAGGTTCCGAGGCTCGAAGTGAGTTCAACTGACTTGCGTCAGCGCTTTGTTGATGGTCGACCGCTTGATTATTTGATTGCAAGCGAAGTACTAAATGTCATCGCCGAACGTGGTTTATACGGAGCGATGAAATCAAGAGCTATAAAATCCGGCGCTAAAAAATCATGACGGCGATTCCGAAAAAACAAAAGCAACGTCTCCTCGTCGCATTGTGTTGCGGCATTGTGTCAGCATTGATGCTGCCCGCTGGTCTCGTGATCGGCTACAACTCGGTTCTCAATTCGAACAGCGGCACCAATGTCAACGACATTAAGACTTTAAAGATTCTTGACACGCCCGTTGCGCTTTTGGCAACTGTCAATGACTCAAAAGAGATCACCACGGTGAGTGTGATTGCTTTGGCAGGCGGAAGTTTCGGCGGAACAATTATTTCGATCCCAGCAAAAACTCAAGCAGAAGTTGCGCAAGGAGAAGCACCAAGAAGAATTTTTGATTCTTATGTCGATGGCGATTCATCTGCGTTTATCGCCGATGTCGAGGGGTTACTTAATGTCACAATCTCTGCAGTTGGTATTTTGAATCGTGATGACTTACTAAGGCTGCTTGGTCCGATTGGGCCAGTTGAAATACTTCTTGATTCTGATGTTCGCAACACGGGTGCAGACGGCGCAACGTCTCTTGTCGCGAAGGTAGGTAAAACAACGATTGACACATTTTCGCTTGCTGGTATTTTGTTGGCGCGCGAAATTGATCAAAGTGAAGCGGCAAGATTTAATCACCACAAATCCGCGTGGACAGCAATCGCTAACACGGTTGGCCTCGGGCTCAGACTTCAAAATTTGCAGACAGACCCACTTGAAACACCTGTAGATTTTGCGAGTTTTATGCAACGGTTATTCAATGGCCCAATTCAAATCTGGCAGTTCGCTGCAACGGCTGTTCCGGCTGGTGCTGATAACCCAAATTCATTAGATATGTTCAGCCTTGACCCATCAGAAGTAACGATGATCATGGCTAGCGTTGCACCAACTTCGGTTACGGGCTCGGGTGTGGCTGGTGCTCTTGCTGTTCAGGTTGATAGTCCGTTCAATGATCCCGTAGTGAGTCGTGAGATAGTTCGTCGTCTTGTGGCGATCGGTTTCGATGTGGCACTTGTTCGCGAAGTGCCTGGCCCACCTCAAGAAATAACAGAAATTCGATATGTTGAATCGAATGTTTTTGCCAATATTGGCTTGCAGGATTTTATTGGCGACTTTGTGACTGCTCAAACCCGCGAACGCGCCCAAGGTATTGAGTTGCAGATTGTTTTAGGCAAGTCATTTGTCGCGTTTTCGAAAGACAATCCAGGACTTCCTGCCGCTACTGTTGTGCCCTCAGACGAATGAGTACTTATACACCACAACCAGACGCCTTGCGCATTGCCAAAATTGCCGCGCAAGCCGCTGATGAAAAACAAGCAACCGATGTGACCGTTTTAGATGTCGGTGAGATTTTGGCGATTACTGACTTGTTCGTGGTTGCGAGTGCTGGCAACAAACGGCAGGTGCGCACGATCTGCGACGCAATCACCGACGCGGTTCGTCGTGAAACAGGTCGCTCGCCATTATCTAGTGAGGGCGTAACCGAACAGCAGTGGATTTTGATTGATTACGGCAGTGTTGTAATTCATGTGTTTGATGACGAGACACGCAGATTTTACGAAATCGAACGTCTCTATCGTGACGTGCCTGCGGTCAGTTGGCGCCTAGTCAGTTAGTAAATTAGCTATTCTGCTGGTTTTGTTGCAACGATAAAAAATTGCTTACCAAATAGTCGCCAAAAAATTGGCACCGCTAAATAAAGTTTTACCAGAAGTGGGTGCGAAAGTCTTTGCGAACGAAATGACAATGGTAAAAACCGTGAGATTGTTGATTTGTGATCAAGAGCAGCTGCCGCAAGATGTTCTTCGATGGTTCTATGTGTGAGTGGCAGTAGATGGTCGGCAAAATCGTAGTACCCTTTTGCGCAGTACCGAAAGTTTGGTCCCATGATCGCTAGTTTGCCACCGGGCTTGAGTGATTTGCGAAGTTGCATCAAATATTTATAGACATCATTTGGCGTTGCCAAGTGTTCTAAAAAGTTTGAAACAAAAATTAAGTCAAAATAGTTCTCGGGTAAGTCAACTTTGTAAATATCACCGAATCGCGTCGTGACGCCCGTCGGCCAACTAATTCTTTGGTCCGATAAATCACAGGCCCATCGCTCTTGAGCCTGAGATGAAATTATGAATTCTCCACGACCAGCGGCTGGGTCAAGCACGCTTTTTGGATTTTCAAGTCGCGACTCAATCCAGCGAGTAATGAGCGCCCAGGTTGCGTCTTTTTTTTCCTGGCTAATGCCTGCGAATCGAAATTGGTAGACCTTACTCAGATCTAATTTTTGGCTAGAGCCTTGTTCGGACATCGTCAAGCAGGCTAGTGCTGTCTGGCTGAATCTATCGGGTAACGTTATTAAGTCTTATTGGGGCTGTAGCTCAGTTGGTAGAGCGCTTCCATGGCATGGAAGAGGCCAGGGGTTCGATTCCCCTCAGCTCCACAATTGAGATCCAAAGTATAAATAGTCTTGACAAAAGTTAATTGCTTAATGCAAATCTTGACTCCGGGTTTCTAATATTATTTCTGATAATTCTCATAATTTTTTGCGGTGGTGCTGCGACATTCGTGGGCATTAAATCAGGAAACCAATTTGATTTGTTTGCAAATCGTGTTTGTACCCCAAAGATTTGTATTTTGCCTTGGAATTAGCAAGGGGACGTGTTCGGCTGGGTGGTCTGCTCTAAGGTCTAAGGGTGCGGATTGTAAAAGTTTCGATTTTTTTGATCCCAATTTTTTTGATATTTGGCTATTGGGCATCAAGTACGCCAGTGTCGATCGCTCCTATAAATGGGTATGAGATTAAGCCATCAGCTTTTCTGCCCAAGGCAAATCTTGCAGGGGTTATATTAAAAGGCGCCGACCTTCATGGTGCGGTGCTTAGCGAAGCAAATCTCAAAAATTCGATGTTGGCAGACTCGAATCTGTCTTTTGCGAACTTGACTGGTGCTGACCTTTCTGGTGCTGATTTATCGGGTGCTGATCTTTCGGACGCTGATCTATTTACTGCCAATCTTGAGGGCGCAAATCTTAAGGGCGCAAACCTTAAGGGCGCAAACTTAAGGGGTGTTAACTTGCGCGGAGCACTGATGTCTGACAGCGACATGACAAATGCGAATCTGACTGGTGCTGATTTGTATGGCGCAGTTATGACTGATGCAATATTGCCCGACGGAAAAATTCATGGCTAGCGCGATAGCGGCTAAGTTCTAGCGGATGGTTGTTTCGCCAAATACCCAAGATTTTTCGTTAACTGGTCTGCGGGCGCTTGTTACTGGCGGAGGCTCGGGAATCGGCAAGGCAATTGCCGACGCGATGAAGCATGCAGGTGCGCGAGTTGTCGTGTGCGATGTTAATGACAGTACAAAGCCCAATTATGTTTGTGACGTTTCAAAGACAAGCGACGTCAAGGCAATGTTTGACGCAATTCAGCGTGATCTAAGTGGTTTAGATATTTTGGTAAACAATGTCGGCGTGCCCGGGCCGACTGCGCGAGTTGACGAGATGGATGCAGACGCCTACGACGAATGCGTGCGAATAAATCTTGGTGGAACATTTCGATGTACAAGTGCCGCAGTACCAATGTTGCTGCAGACTCGAGGTTCAATTATAAATATCTCGACGAGTGCTGGAATATTCGGCTATCCGTTACGATCGCCGTATGTTGCTGCCAAATGGGGAATCATCGGCTTAACAAAATCGTGGGCAATGGAGCTTGGCGCAGATGGTGTGCGTGTTAATGCGATTTGCCCAGGTTCGGTTAGTGGCCCACGGATGGATGGCGTGATTGAGCGTGAAGCTGCCGCAACTCGAGTGAGCGCGCAAAGTATTCGCACCGGTTATGAAAACCAGGTTTCAATGAAGACGTTTATTGACGCCAGTGATATTGCTGCATCTGCAGTATTTCTGAGTTCTCCAGCCGCGCGGTTCATCACTGGTCAAGTTTTGCCAGTTGATGGAAATATCGAAACAATGCGTGCTTAATTTTTTGGGGAGATAAATCATGCCAGCAATTGAACTTGACGGAGCGGTAACGCTGAAAAATTTGTTTAAGTCGTACGGCGACCGAGTTGTGGTAAACGATGTTTCTCTCGAAGTACATGCTGGTGAATTTTTTTCGATGCTCGGCCCATCTGGCTGTGGCAAGACAACCACATTGCGAATGATCGGTGGTTTTGAGCAACCTGATAGTGGCGGTATTTTTATTGACAATCGCGAAGTAACAAATGATGAGCCTGAAGTTCGGCCGCTCAATACAGTTTTCCAGAACTACTCATTGTTTCCACATTTGAATGTTAAAGAAAATGTGAAGTTTGGCTTACGATTCGAAAATGCGTTTATAAAAAGTTCTAAGTCTGACGCGCAGCGAGTCGGCGAGGCGCTTGAGCTCGTGCAACTTGGCAGTTTTGGTGATCGCCGTGTGCACCAACTTTCTGGTGGCGAGCAACAACGTGTAGCACTTGCGAGGGCGTTGATTCTTGAACCAAGTGTGTTGTTATTAGACGAGCCACTCGGCGCGCTTGACGCGCAACTGCGAGCAAGACTCCAAGTTGAGTTGGCAACATTGCAACGCCAAATTGGTATCACATTTATCTACGTAACTCATGATCAACATGAGGCGTTTACGATGAGCGATCGAATTGGTGTAATGCGTGAGGGCAGATTAATGCAGGTGGGTGGCCCACGCGAGCTTTATGAGCAGCCAAATTCGGTGGCGGTGGCTCAATTTGTTGGTGCTGCCAATCTCATCCCGGGTCGTGTTTTGTCGCGGGGAGTAGTTGAAGTTGCAGGGGTAAAAATCGTTGCACCAGATTCTGCGCCAATTGGTGATGGGATGGTCATGATTCGCCCCGAAAGAATTCGAATTGGTTCTGGTAGTCACAAAGCAATTATTGAAAGAGTGACTTTTGCTGGTTCAAGTTTACGTGTGGCAATAAAACTTGGTTCAGTTGCCCTTACGGCTGAGGTATCAAATGATGAAAATTCGGCAAGTTTACGTGACGGTCAAGAAACAACGATTGAAGTGCTGCCGGATGCCGTGCGAATTTTGCCACTAGTTAATTAGCTCGCTCTAGTTGATTCGCCTAGTTAGCTCGCTCGCTATTTTGCTCGCTTAACTTTCCATTTGAGTTACATCGGCAAGTGCCGCACGTAGCCCGCCACGTTCGCCGTGCCGCTTGCGCCAAGTTGACAATCCGAATAGCCCAATAACAAGCGCTGTGAAAGATGTGATCACCAACAGCGTCGCAAGTGCGTTAAGCGCAGGTGTTGCGCCGCCACGCACAGATGAATAAATACGCAGCGGGACAGTTTCTGAATTAACTCCCGAAGATAGAAAGCTTGTGATCACGAAATCGTCAATCACAGTTGCAAACACAACCACAAGACTGGCCATAACTGATGGCCACAGCATCGGCAGGAGTACAAAACGCAATGCTTGCCAGCGACTAGCACCCAAGTCGCGCGCTGCTTCTTCAAACGATGAGCCGATCGAAACGAGGCGTGCGCGCACTATAACTACAACACTTGAAAGCGAAAATGTAACGTTGCCGAGTAACTGCGCGGTGAAACCAAGAGGCACGGCAGTGAATAGTCGCGTAAAAGTTATTAGTAATGCAGCACCAACAACTATTTCTGGTGTGATCAGTGGGGCTGCAGTCAAACCTTGAACAACGTTGCTTCCCCTACCACGAATTCGTTGTGCACCGATTGCTAAAGTTATGCCGAGTGGGGTGACAACCAGCATCGTGGCAATTGAAAGAACAAGTGAGTTGAATATTGCATTACGCATTGAGTCGTCATGCCAGAGCGAAGCATTTGGATCTGTGAACCACCAACGTAGTGAGAATCCTTGCCAAACTGTACGGCTGCGACCATTATTGAACGAATAAATTACTGCAATTATTACTGGTACGAGGCTCCAGATTATGTACGCCCAAATTACGAATACAAGTGGTGAGGTTCTTGCACGTCTCTGAGACTGACTAGCCACGAGTGTCATCGAGTTGTTTCGCGCGCATGTTGTCTAGTACTACGCAAATAAAATGACATGAAGATTAGAAGAAAAATAGAAAGCGCAAGCACGAGAAGCGCTCCACGTTGCGGTTGCGTACTGGCGTTCAAAAAAAAGTCAATTTGGTTTCCAAGCATTTCGGTGCTTGGTGACCGAGAAAGTAAATCATTCGTGTAGTAGTCGCCGGACATTGGCAGCGCAATAAGCACACCAGCCGCGAAAAGCCCGGGTTTTGACATTGGCACAGTTACTAACCGAAATGCCTGACGTGAATTTGCGCCGAGGTCTCGCGCTGCATCAATTAGCCGCCAATCTAAACGTTCAAGAGTTGCGTAAAGCGGAAGGATTAGAAACGGAATATATCCATAAACCAAGCCAAGAGTTACTGTTATTGGAGAACCATCTAGCCAGTTGTAATGCACGCCAAGGATGTTCATAAACCGACTAAAAAGCCCACTCGGGCTCAGTAAGTTGACCCAAGCCAACATTCGCATTAAATAATTAACCCAAAATGGCAGAATAATTAAAACTAGATACATCAGTTTTCGTTTGCCTGCATGTCTTGCTAAAAAATATGCGACAGGAAATCCAATTAAAAAGCTCAGCAACATTGCACACACCACATAAATAATTGTGCGAATTGCGACGCCTTGCAGGGGTCCGTTAATCAGACTTGAAAAAATAATTTTCGACTCCGAAAAATCCCAGGTAAGTGGGTTCCATCGGGGCACTGCATCTCGAAAGATTGGGTCGATTGAGCCAAAGGCAACACATGCGACTGCATAAAACGGCACAGCGAAAAGTGCGAGCAACCATGCAGTGCCGGGAAACGCGAAACCTGTCCAAAGTCGAGGCGACTTATCCAAGGCTTAACCAGCAGTAAATGCAGTCCATTGATCAAGCCAAAGTGCATCTACCGCCGGATCAAGAGTCACTTGAGAAAGCGCGGCGTCATAACGCTCTGGCGTGACTAGCGCGTCAATCAGCGATTCAGGGATTGTGCCACTTGAAATTAAAAGATCAACTGTGATTGTCTCGAGCGCTGGCTGATAGCCGACATATGTTCGATTAAGTAAAGCGTTATCTGTGTCGCTTAAAAAATTAATAAGTTGATGCGCGAGCACTGGTGCTTTTGCTGTTTTTGTAATGCAAAAGAAATCATTCGTGGTGATGGTTTTTGGTGGATACCAAAAACCAAGAACTTCAGGTGAAACATTTTCTGGCAGATATTGCAATGCTGTGAACAGGTCGCCAGACCATGTGAAGTTAACGTCACGGTTACCGGCAGGTATTTCGGTGTATGCCAAGATGTCAACTTTCGGGTTAGTTGCTTCGCGCATCGCAATTAGGTCATCTCCGGCTTGTTTAATTACTGCTGCGTCGCTGGTATTCGCGTCAAATTTGCCGGCGCGAAACATTGCCATAGCGAGTGTGTCGCGCGGTGAATCGAGTACTCCAACTTTGCCTTTGAACTGAGGGTCCCAAAATACGTCATAGCCGTTTTCATCAGTGAACGCATTTTTATCAAATCGATCGGTGCGGTAACCAACGCCGTTTCCATAAATCATGTACGGCACTGTGTACTGCGAGTCAAGGTCGTAATACGGATTTCGTAGTCCTGTAATTACATTGCTGAAGTTCGGAATGTACGATTTGTTGAGAGGCTGCAAAATATCAGCAGCAATTAGTTTGGCTAGCCCTGTTGCCGACATCCCAAAAATTAGGTCGGGTTTGAACGTACCATTTCTGAGTTTTGCAATCGCCGCTGCTTCGTCATCATAAATGCTTGTCGTAACTTTCACACCAAACTGTTTTTCAAATATCGCAATTGACTCTGGGTTGTGATAGTCAGCCCAATTAAGAATTTCAAGTGTGCCAGTTTCGCTGGCGAGACCATCTGCAATTGCATCAGTTGTGACCGGAAGTTTGATTGGCTTTTCAGGTGTGCCGATCGCTAAGCCATCAACTGTGGTGTTCGATGATGCGCCACCACAGGCCGCAAGCAAAGATCCACCAACTGTTATGCCGCCAGTTGTGATAACCAAATTTCGTAAGAAGTCTCTTCGTCGCATTGTCATCGTCCCCACCTTTGTGTATTGATTTTCCCTGTCGCTAAACTTAGCCCCTGTGAGTTCGCTTGACGAAATTATTGAGGATGAAGAGCGAATATTTATGAGCAGAGTACCAAAATCGGTGCAGATGCATCTCCAGGCTTCAAAATCAATTCCTGGCGGAGTTCCATCAAGTTGGGCTAGTTCGCGTCCGACTCCAGTTTGGATCAGCCATGGCAATGGCGCGTATGTCTGGGATGTAGACGACAATCGCTACATCGACTTTCACGCCGGCTATGGCGCCAATGTGGTTGGGCATGCCAATCCGAGTGTGGTTGCTGCGGTGCAAAAACGCGTCACTCAGGGCACGCACTTCGCCCAGCCAACTTCTGACTCAATAGTTGTCGCCGAAGAATTGTCGCGAAGATTTGGTTTGCCTCAGTGGCGATTTTGTAATTCGGGCACAGAAGCGACGATGGATGCCGTGCACTTAATGCGTGTAATCACTGGGCGCGACTTGATTATAAAAGTTGAGGGTTCATATAACGGACACCACGATGCAGTAGCAATTTCGATTTTTAGATCAGCCAAAGAACTTGGTCCGGCTGATAAACCGTGGCGCACTCCCGGTGCTGGAATACCGCAAGCAATTGCTGATTGTGTGCGCATTGTTCAGTTCAACGACATCAATGCATTGAGTCGACTACTCGACGAGCATGAGGGGCAAATTGCTGGAATGATTTTTGAACCGATCTTGATGGGGGCCGGCATTATCGTTCCGCAACCTGGTTATCTCGAGGCGGTAAAAAAGTTAGTTCATCAGCATGGTGCACTTTTGGCATTTGATGAAGTAAAAACGGGTTTGGTAATTCATCAGGGCGGCGCCACAGCAATGTATGGGGTGGTGCCAGACATAATTTGTCTTGCAAAAGCATTGGGCGGCGGTTTGCCTTGTGGTGCAATCGGTGGGACAAACGAGGTGATGGGAGCAATCACCGATGGTCGTTACAACCAAGTAGGCACCTTTAACGGCAATCCTTTGACAATGGCCGCCTCTCGTGCGGTGCTGACCGAAGTTTTAACCGACGATGCGTATGCGAGAGCCAACGATGTCGGTGCGTACATTTTGAAGCACGCGATACCAACTTTGCAGAGACACCGACAAGGTGTGCATGGGTATCAGTTTGGTTTTAAAGTTTCGATCGTATTCAGCGACGAGCCAGCCACAAATTATCGAGACTTTCTAGAAGTAAGTACGGGCGCAATGCATTTAAATTATCTGATGCAGTTCAATGGTGGCGTCTTTTTGGCTCCGTGGGGCAAGAGCGAGTCGCTGACACTTTCGGTCGCTCACACTCGTGAACATGGCGACGTGTTCTTGCAAAATCTTTCGCAACTCGGAAAAGTCGTCGAACAGATGAGCGAGCACACCTCAGAAGTATTCGCAGCGGGCAGTTTTAATTAATTTCGCTACGATATTGACGGATTAGTTGTTGGCAATATCGCTCCATTTTTGTGTGGTATGCACGAATGAATGATCGTGACGCAACACCGCGCTGAACACGTTCGCAAACCGCAATGTCTTGCTGATTGACCATGTCGCTAAATGAAATTGTTGGCTCAAGGTCGAGTGTCTTGTCATCGACCACACTCTTCGGAAATAAATAATCTGTAAAAATAGTTGTATGAGTAGGTGATCGTGGAACATATCTTGTTAGAACAGCAACCGTTGGTGAAATGTCAATCAACATGTTTGGATATACAAAAACACCAAATACTGAATATTCATCCAGATCTTCCATTGATGGCAATAACGCAAGACTTTCGTTTTGTTTGTGCGACAACGAAGTTTTACCATCCGCCAGGCTGACGCCCCAGTCGTTTCGGTTGTCTTGAATAGTTTTGCCAGTCTTATAGATCGGCACGAGATCAACCAGTTCGGGGTGCACAACAGCGCAGTGCAAACATTCGCTGTAGTTTTCGGCGAGCACCTTCCAATTTGCAGAAACTTCGTCAACCGTCGTGCGAGCATTTACAAGTGAATTCATTTCAAATTTTTCTAGTTCACGAGGGCGAGAAAAATGTGTATCAAGCCACTCAAGTAATGGTTTTGCATTTGGGTCAAGTGACACAAAAATACAACCCTGCCAATGGTCTACTCTCACTTGTTTTAACCCGAGTGTTGCTCTGTCTATTGAATCTTTCTCGTGCAGAGGTGTTGCAATAAGTTCACCCTCGACTGAGTAGCTCCACGAGTGGTAAGGGCAAGTTATGGCGGCCCCGAAACCCGAACCGCTTGCGTCGCATAAATTAGACCCACGGTGTTGGCAGACGTTGTAAAACGCTCGTAACTCATCAGAACGATTTCTCAGAATCAAAATACTCTCGCTACCGATATCAACAACTAGTCGATCGCCAATTTTGTTTAAGCTTTCGCAAAGACCAGCAAAACACCAATTGGTGCCGTATATTTTTTGCATCTCATCGTTAAATATTTCTTGAGAATTATATTCTTCGCGCGTGAAACTTTCGCTTAGACCATGAATTTGATTTTCGGTCATTGTGGCCATCCAAGTCCGGTTGGGATGTCTTCGTAATCAACTGTCCACAGTCTGCCACCATTCAACTCAGATGCGTCATAACAGCGGTAGCCGAGAAGTTGCTGTTGTTGTTTCGTGAAAGTTTTTGCGCGTTCTTCGGTAACGCCGAGGCAACCAGCTTCTTCTGGTGTCAACCAGCCGTAAATATATGACATGTGCATGCCAAATCTTGGCTCTGACTTAGTTTGATTGGCGCCCGCGCTGTGCAGAGTTTTGCCGGTATAGATCATTCCGCTACCTGCCGGCATCACTGCCTGAGTTATCTCGCTGTCAATGGCCGCTCGCGAGAAGTCACTCCATCTATGGCTACCTGGGGCGACTCGTGTTGCGCCGTTTTCGGCAGTGAAATCAGAAAGCGCGAACATACAACTAATTTGGCACACCGGTTTAGTCGGCCCACTCATTGCTGGCCAATCATCTGAATCGCGGTGCATATATTGCGGTGCTCCACTGGGCATGACGATCATCATCTGGCCGGTATTCATCCAATAGCTTGCACAATGTGGTTTGAGTAATGCGTCAGCAATACCTATAAGTAATGGATGAATTAAAACTTGATCGGCAAATGTTTGCGAGCGTTGCGCCAATCGTGTAAATCGCTTGGTCTGTTCGCCCCAAAAGTAATTTACATTTGTGCTATCGACTTTTGGTCCGACTGAAGTTGAGTCGCTAGTCGGGTCAAGCTCTTCGCGCAGACTGGTCACTGTTTGTGGCGAGAGCATGTCATGCACAATCAAACCGCCGTCTCGTTCAAGAATATTCAGAATTTCTGCAAGTGATGAAGTCTTTGCACTTACGACGGTGAGGCTGACTTTTGCGTCAAGATCTGTACTGCTCACGTCTTGATCCTACCTAATTACGTAATTACGTTGAATAGTAACAATTTCTATGAATTAGCCTTCACGCAATGCGTTTTGATCTGCAAATTAATCCTGGTAATTCGCTATGGCCGATCGCGCGCGAGGCTGCATTATCTGCTGAAGCGGCTGGTTTCAAGGGATTTTGGACAGCAGATCATCTTGCAGGCGATGTGATGAAAGCACCCGACATGCCTGAATGTTTTACGTTGCTCGGCGCATTAGCCAGTGCGACTAAAACTATTGAGCTTGGGCCGTTGGTTGTGAATGTCGGTAATCGACATCCGGCGATTCTTGCTAACAGCGTGGCAACGATGCAGCAGATTTCTGGCGGTCGATTTGTTTTGGGGCTTGGTGCTGGTGCTTCACCGAATAGTCCGTTCGCTGCAGAGCAGCGAGCGATTGGAGTTAGCCCGCCTTCGAAAATGAGCGAGCGCCATGCTGTGCTAATCAATGCACTTGATGTGATGAACAAAATGTGGGCGCCGAATCGCCGAGTAGAACTTGAAAAGTTTCCACTTCCTAAACCGATACCTCAAATAATAATTGGGGTTAACAGTGTGGCGCTGGCGCGAATCGCAGGTGCTCGTGCAAACGGCGTAAATATTCGAGCGAGCCACGAACGTGCTGGCGAAATACTTGCCGCTGCTCAGGATGCGCACACGAGTTCTGGAATTAATAAACCATTTATAGTTTCGGTCTGGGAGCATTACGACGACGCATTGGTACGTGGCGACGACACTCGTCTTGATGTCTGGCGTAGTTGGGGTGTTGACCGCGCAATTTTATTGATGTTCAAGTCGGTTGACTTCGCGGCAATAGACCGCGCCGCAAAGTACCTGCGTTAATTAGCTTGAAGTTTTAAAGGACGAAGTTGATTAGTCGTTTTGGAACGATGACGATTTTGGCAGGGGTGGCGCCACTTAGAGCTGAGATAACTTTTGGGTCGGCGAGAGCAAGTGCGCGTAAATCATCGTCAGAAATATTTGCACTGGCTGAAAGTCGAGTGCGAAGTTTGCCGTTTACTTGAACCGGTATCTCGATCATCTCGCTAATCAAAAGCGTTGGGTCAGCAACGGGAAACGGTGTATAAGTAATCGCGGTAGAGACATTAAGCCGTTGCCAAAGTTCTTCTGCAATGTGTGGGCAAAGAGGCGACAGCATCTGCGTCAATGGCACGGCTATCTCGCGCGGGGTTGAACCGCTCGCGTTCACGTGCACAGTTAATGCGTTATTGAGTTCAATTAGTTTTGAAATCGCAGTATTGAAACGCAGGTTCTCCATGTCTTGGTGTACACCTTGGATGCATCGATGTAAGGCACGACGCAGTTCAAGTGGCGCAGGCTCATCTGAAACATGCAATTGATTAGTCTCTTCATCAACCAAGTTGCGCCAGGTGCGTTGCAAGAAGCGCTGCATGCCGACAACATCGCGAGTGTTCCACGGGCGACTCGCATCTAGTGGGCCAGTGCTCATTTCGTAGAGCCGAAATGTGTCGGCTCCAAATTCGTCATACATCTCGTCTGGTGTGACAATGTTTTTCAGACTCTTGCCCATCTTGCCGTATTCTCTTGCGACAGTTTCGCCTTCGTAAGAATATTCGCCGTTATCTTCTACGACTTCACCGGCTGGTACTGTTTGTCCGCGCGCATCGCGATACGCGTAAGCCTGAATGTATCCCTGATTGAAAAGTTTGTGAAACGGTTCTTCGCTAGAAACGTGTCCCAAGTCGTACAAAACTTTGTGCCAGAAACGCGAATACAGCAAGTGCAACACAGCATGCTCAACGCCACCGACATACAAGTCAACACCACCGGTGTGGCCTGCAGATTTTGGTCCCATCCAGTACCGCTCAACATCTGCGTCAACGAATCGTTCTGTATTTGTCGGGTCGAGGTAGCGCAACTCGTACCAACAAGAACCGGCCCACTGTGGCATCACATTGACTTCGCGTCGATAGGTTTTTAGCCCGTCACCAAGATCGAGTTCGACACTTAGCCAATCGGTGACCCTCGCCAATGGTGGAAGTGGATCAGTGAGTTCGTCGTTCGGGTCAAGTGTTTGTGGTTTGAAATCCGTCAACTCTGGCAATTTGACTGGCAATAAATTATCTGGCAAAGAACAAGGCATGTCATGTTCGTCATAAACAATTGGAAACGGCTCGCCCCAATATCGCTGTCGCGAAAACAACCAGTTACGAAGTTTGTATGTAATCGCAGATTCACCAAAATTATTTTTCTCAAGCCACGGGTTGATTATCGCAATTGTTTCACTTGTGGTTTGGTTGCCGTTTAGGGAGATATTTTTATTCTCTGAATTGATGTAGGTGCCCTCACCAACAAATGCTTCAGGCCAAGAAGCGCAATCAATTGTTGGCGCGATTTGGTGACCCCCGAACCATGCATCAGGTGGCATCTGTATCGCAACGATTGGCAGGTTGTAGGCACGCGCAAATTCAAAGTCGCGCTGATCGCCAGATGGCACCGCCATAATTGCACCGGTGCCGTAACCCATTAAAACATAATCGGCAATCCAAACTGGTATTTGTTCGCCAGTAACTGGGTTGGTTGAAGTTGCGCCAGTGTCGACACCAGTTTTTGTTCTCTCATCATTTTGACGCTCATTGTCGTTTAGTTTGCGTGCTGACTCACGATATTTTTGCACTGCAGCACGCTGCATGTCTGTTGTGAGCAAGTCGACTAGCGGGTGTTCTGGCGACAGCACCATGAACGTTGCGCCAAATAAAGTGTCAGGTCGAGTTGTGAAAACTTCAATTTCGCCAGCACTTGAAGCAAATCGCACGCGAGCACCTGTGCTGCGACCGATCCAATTGCGTTGCATCAGTTTTATCGACTCTGGCCAATCAAGACGATCAAGGTCGTCAAGTAATCGATCGGCATAAGCCGTGATGCGCATAGTCCACTGACGCATGTTGCGTTTGAACACTGGATAGTTGCCGATGTCGCTGCGGCCTTCAGCGGTGACCTCTTCATTCGCCAAAATCGTGCCAAGCCCTGGACACCAGTTGACTGGTGCATTGGCTAAGTACACGAGTCGGTATTCGTCAACAATTTTTCGCTGCTCAAGTTTTGAGAGCGAATTCCAATCTTTGGTTGTTTGAGAAGTTGTTGGTTTGCGTTTGCCGGAAGCAAATTCTTGTTCGAGTTCATTGATATTGCGAGCTTTTTTAAGTTTGTCGTCGTACCACGAATCAAAAATCTGCAAGAAGATCCACTGTGTCCAGCGATAATAACTTTCATCTGTGGTGCTGATGCTGCGACGTTGATCATGTGCCAAACCAAGTCGGCGAAGTTGTCTGCGCATATTTGCGATATTCGACTCAGTATTTATCCGCGGATGAATGCCAGTGACAATTGCATGCTGTTCTGCAGGCAAGCCAAACGAGTCGTAGCCGATTGAATGCAAAACATTTTTTCCGGTCATTCGCTTAAAGCGACCGAAAACGTCTGTCGCGATGTAACCGAGTGGATGGCCAACATGAAGTCCAGCGCCTGATGGATATGGAAACATGTCGAGGATAAATAATTTGTCGCGATCAGCAACGGCTGCTTTATCTGCGAGTGGGCCAGCCGTATTCGGCGCCTCAAAAGTTTTGTTGGCGTCCCAGCGATCTTGCCACTTCGCCTCAATTGCGGCGGCCAGCGAAGCGTTGTACCTATAAGCCGGTATTGAGCCCCCGCGACCTGCCTGTGGTGTGTCTGTTGTTGAGCCCATCGTTCAGTATTCTACTTAAGGTCTTGAAGTAGAGCGTCTATTTTTTGATGAGATTAATCATGATGAGAATTGTTGAATCGCTAACTTGATTTCTGGTGTGAGTTGCAGTGATCCGGCTTTTGACAGGTGCCCCGCATCTCTAAACCATCCGCGCTGATCTTTTGTTTCTGGTCTGCAGGAATTATTGTTACAGATAGCGCGACTTGGGTAAATAATTTTTAAGTATTTTGAATTAAATGAAATTGTTTTCATTCGACTTTCGAAAATTTCTTGTTCAACCATCGTGTCTCGATGGCTTTGTTCGGATGAAGCTCCAGTTAGTTTGTCAATTAATGAGAGTCCACGCGAGTCATATCCCAAATACGGTGTCTGCATAATAAAGATTGTTTTCTGTTTAATACTCTCTAAGTAATTAGCCAGTGAGTTAAATGCTTTAAACCAATCATCGATTCGATCTGTTCGACTATCTGCACATTCAAGATTTTCTCGCATCGGACAGTTGTCGTCTTCAAGATATGGAACCAGCGCATTGGACACGACAAGATAGGTTGGGCGACTCACAAAAATAAATTCCATAGTTTTTCTATTGCTCGGACATGCGACATCTCGGAATCTATTTTTGAGGTCCATCACCGGACACGAAGCAAATGTAAATAACGTTGCGTTTAGTTGTAGTTGTCGAGATGCTTCTGCGACTCCGTCGCTAAATGACTCAGCCTGCGAATCTCCAATTAGTAGAACCGATTCTTTAGATTGAGGCACCAAGATAGTACAACGGTCAATTACCCGTGCAGTTAACCAAGTATCCGCGCAACGAAGTTTTTGCGAAGCCAACTCTTTTCGGTTGTTGGTGTAGTTGTACGTGTCGTAAATTGATTTTTGGTACGGGATCGAAGCTTGTTGTAACGTTGAGATAGAAAGCGGTAAGAGTATGGCAAGTGCTAATACTGATCGTGTGCTTTTCGCAATTGATGAAGTTCCTGAGCGAAACGGACTTTCAATAAATCGAAATGACCCGAACGCGAATAATACTGACACGATGCATGTCACACTGAACGCAATTAACCCAGCATCTGGAAAAAATATGAGTAAAAAAACAAACAATGGCCAGTGCCAAAGATAGAGGCTGTAAGAAATTTCACCGAACCATCTGATCGTTGCTGACGTTAGAAGTCTTGTGGCTAAACCGGCACCACTAACAAGTATTAATACTGTTCCGATGCATGGAAGTAAATTGTTAAGGCTGTTGTACGGGTCATTATCTGTAAAGAATACTGAGGAAAAAAGAATTATGACAAAACCTAATGTTCCAAAATGTTTAGTTTTAGGCGAACGAATATAGTACTTTTCTGCAATAAAATAGGCCGCAACCGCTCCAAGAAGAAACTGCCAAATTCGATGGGTTGGTAAATAAAACTCAAACTCAGATATCGATAGATTTCGTCGAAATGGACGTGAAAGCAATGTTTCTTGGCGTGCCCTCTTAAAATATCTGACCGAAATCGAGGTAAAAACGATTATGCCCCAGGTAATAGTTGAATAATATTTATTGAGGTTTTTTGTTAATTTGTAAACTAGTAGCAAAAAAAATGGGAAGATGAAATAAAATTGTTCTTCAATACTCAAAGACCACATTTGGCGAAATGGATTTGTGGTCAATTCTGTATATGTGTCAAGCAAAAGAAAATGAAAATTTGCAAAAAACATTGTCGTTGCTCTAGAAGCGTTGATCGCTTTTTGCTGATCGCCAAATGGTGAAAGGATGATTAGCGAGAGAAACAGGGTGAAGCAAGTAACAACGCAAAGGGCTGGAAGGATCCGTTTAATTCTTCGACTAAAGAACGCTCTTAGATTGATGGTGTTGCTGCTTTCAAGTTCTCGTAGAAGCATTTGCGTAATCACGAAGCCAGAAATTACAAAAAAGATATCGACACCGAGATAACCGCCGGGTAGAGCCAATTTCGTGTGGTAAATGACTACTAGTAGGACTGCAACTCCTCGTAGGCCTTGAATATCGGGGCGAAATTGTGTGTCTGTCGTTGAGCCCATGACCTCCGTATCCTAAACGGCATATGGCTAATCAACGACGTCGCCCGAAAACAACACGAACCGATACGCGCCGCCGCTTTGCCAGAACCGCACGGCTAAGCGAAACATTGCGTGAAGTGATTGCTGATGAACTAAACAAAATAGACGATGATCGTCTTGGTTTTGTGACGGTTACCTCAGTTGATGTTGACTCTGAAATGAATCGCGGCATCGTCTATTTCGACTCGATTCAAGGCGCGGATGGAGATGAGCAAATTCTTGAAGCGCTAAATGAGTATCGCAAGCGGTTACAAAGTGTGATCGCCGATCAAGTGCGTGCGCGACGAACGCCGATTTTACAGTTTCGCCCCGACGATGCGATTCGTGCTGCGCAACGCATCGACGAAGTTTTGCGCCAAGACGAAATTCGGCGCAAAGAACTTTTTGGCGACAAGAAATCTGAGGAATAAATTTCGTGGCTCGGCGTAGGCCACCAACTCGACATGGGTTAGTGATAGTTGACAAGCCGTCTGGAATGACAAGTCATGATGTGATCAATGTTTTGCGCAAGCAACTTGGTGAACGCCGAATTGGCCATGCAGGAACGCTTGACCCAGATGCAACCGGAGTGTTACTAGTCGGCGTTGGTTATGTCACACGGTTGCTAATTTTTTTATCTGGACTTGATAAAACATATACGGGTCAAATTGTCTTGGGCACTGCAACTTCAACGCTTGATGCGTCTGGCACTGTTACTGCCACCCACGATATGTCTGGTGTCACGATTGACGAAATTAAGCGTGTAATTGCAGAAAAATTTGTTGGAGAAATTAAACAAACACCACCAATGGTTTCAGCGCTCAAAGTTGATGGCGTTCGTCTACACGAATTGGCTCGTCAAGGAATCGAAGTTGAGCGCGACGAACGAAATCTAACGATCTACGATTTTAAAGTTCTGGCAATGCCAGAACCTGGTGTCGTTGATATTGAAGTCCGTTGTTCGTCTGGCACTTATATAAGGTCTCTTGCCGATGACATTGGTCGCGCGCTTGGAGGCTCTGCGCATCTACGCAATTTGCGACGAACGGCAGTTGGCACATTTATGCAAAGCGAGGCTTCGCCGCTAGATGCAGTCGTCGTGCACGAACCAGTCACGGCGGTGCGAACGATGAGTCGGGTCGTTGCTAGCGATGAGATGAAAGCGATGATCAAAAATGGGCGAGAGTTAGAGAAGTTCGACTCTCCGGCCCCTTGGGTTTTGGTTGACGAGACGAACGCGGTTTTGGCGATCTACGTGCAAAGCGCAACGGGGCGAGCAAAGCCAAGTGTCGTAATGGCTACGGCAGTATCGTGAAATTCGATGATCATTGTTAACGACACGAGTTTTGATTTTGATCAAGGCGCAAATTCGCCTCGCAGTGTCGTAACAATTGGCGCCTATGACGGTGTGCATCGTGGACATCAAGCAGTAATCGAACAAGTTCGTTCGCAAGCGCAAACACTTGATGCGCGAAGCATCGTCGTAACTTTTGATCGTCATCCAGCCAGTGTCGTGCGGCCTGAATCGGCGCCACTTCTGTTGACAGATTTAGATCAAAAACTTGAGCGACTTGCAGCGACTGGCATTGATGCAACTTGCATTGTCAAATTTGATGTGACCTCAAGTCATGAAGCGCCAAGCGAATTCGTGAAGCGTGTTTTGGTAGACGGATTACTAGCCAAGCGAATAATCATCGGCGAAGATTTTCACTTTGGTCATAAGCGGGGTGGCAATGTCGCGATGTTGCGTGAACTCGGACCAAAGTTTGATTTCGATGTCATACCAATTGAGTTGATTAGCCGTGGTGACGGCGTCGATGAGCCTGTTAGTAGTACGGCAATTCGTCGCGCACTTGCTGGTGGACAAGTTGAACTTGCGACACAGTTATTGGGCCATCATTTTGAAGTTCGCGGTGTAGTTGTGCACGGCGACCAACGTGGCAGAACGATTGGTTTTCCGACTGCGAATATTGAAGTCGCCAAAGCAATCTGTATACCGGCCGATGGGGTTTATGCAGGTGTTTTGACTCGCAATGACGGCACGAAAAATATTTGTGCGATCAATCTCGGCCGTCGACCTACTTTTTTTGAGCACGCCGATCATTCAATGCTTGAAGCACACTTGCTTGATTTCGATGGCGATTTATATGACGAAAAAGTCAAACTTTCATTCACGCATTTTCTTCGCGGTGAGCGTAAGTTCGAAAATATTGATGCGTTAAAGATGCAACTCAAACTTGATATTGAACAAACTCGCGCGGTCTCAGGCCTTTAAATTATTCTGCTAGTGATTCGCAAACTCGGCATTATTGTCGCAATTTTTGTCGTAATTTTTGTCGTAATTTTTGTCATAGAGAGTTGAGCGTTGGCGCAAAGTGCGACCAAGTGGTTCAACTATTTCCCTGAACGACTGTTCGGTCATTTCTTGGCCGTGGCTTGCGCCGGCAGCGCGAGAAATATTCTCGTTCATCAAAGTTCCACCCATATCGTTGCAACCTGCCTGCAATAATTGTCTTGCACCAGCGTGACCGATCTTTGTCCATGACACTTGGATGTTGTCGATCAAACCGTGATATGCGATGCGTGCAATTGCATGCATCAACACCGTTTCTCTAAAAGTCGGTCCACGACGTGACTTGTGTTGCAAATAAATCGGTGAAGCCATATGTACGAACGGCAAACCAACGAACTCGGTGAATCCACCAGTTTCTTTTTGCAAGTCACGTGTGCGCACAATGTGCTTGGCCCAACTAATCGGGTGTTCAACCGAGCCGAACATAATTGTGATATTTGATCGCAACCCAGCTTTATGTGCAACACGATGACACTCGAGCCATTCTTCGGTGTTGATTTTGTCAGAGCAGATAATCGCGCGGATGTCATCGTCTAATATTTCGGCTGCGGTGCCTGGTAGTGAAGCCAAACCAGCATCTTTGAGTCGCAAAATATATTCGCGCAATGGTTCGCCGAGTCTCTTTGCACCTTCGGTAACCTCGAGCGCGGTAAAACCGTGAATGTGCATTTGCGGCACAGCATCTTTAACTGCCCGCGCGACATCAATGTAATAGTCGCCATCGAAATCGGGATGAATGCCACCTTGCAGAGTTACTTCAGTGGCGCCCTTATCCCATGCCTCACTCGCTCGCAACGCAATATCATCAAGCGTCAGTAAATAAGGTGTGCCACGCAAGTTCAAACTCAGCGGACCTTTTGAGAATCCACAAAATTTACATTTGAATGTGCAGACATTTGTGTAGTTGATATTTCTGTTGTGTACCCAGGTCACAACATCACCGACAACTTCTTTGCGCAGCTGGTCGGCGAGCGCAGCAACCGCGTTAACTTCAGGTCCGCGGGCACCAAACAGCGCGACTATTTGCTGTTGGTCAACTTGTTGGCCGAGTTCAACACCGCGCAATACCTCGGCAATTGGGCCAGCCTTAATTTTGTTGCCATCAACCCGCGCACTAATTAAAACCGGTGGGGGATTATTTGCACCCGAATACCACTGCGTTGAGCGGTGACCGATCAAAATAACTTCGGCGCCATCTTGCACTACATCAGCAGCCGTAACTTTTTCTGGCCAGACCTGACCAGGGTCATCGCGACCCAAACCTTCAGCGTCGCTGCGATCAAGAACTTTGAAGTACAACGATTCGTCGAGCCACTTTGTCGGTGCAGTTGCAAACTCAGGATAGATAGTTAATCGCGGCGCAAGAACTTTGTCGCGCTTTTCTGTTGCGTCGCGCAACTTGTCAAGCGCAGGCCAAGGGCGTTCTGGGTTGACGTGGTCAGCCGTAACCGGTGAAACGCCACCCCAGTCGTCAATGCCAGCGTCGAGCAACAACCCGAAATCGTCGCTCAAATTTGGCGGCGCTTGCAGGTGAATTTCGGGCGGCAAGATGACTCTCGCTGCTGCAATTGTCCATAAGTATTCGTCTTGCGGGCATGGCTTTTCGTGTTGCATAATAGTTAGTGGCTTCGGTAAAAAGTTTTGCACGATCACTTCTTGAATATGCCCGTATTTTGCATGCGATGCAGCAATTGCTTCAAGTGCGACTATTCGATCTTGTCGAGTCTCGCCGATGCCGACCAAGATGCCGGTTGTAAATGCGATATTTAGTTCGCCGGCGAAATTTAATGTGTCAAGTCGGCGTCGTGGCTCTTTGTCGGGCGCGCCGCGATGACAGTCGAGATCGTCGCGCAATGTTTCGATCATCATGCCTTGTGATGGTGAGACGCGGCGCAACATTTCTAGCTCGTCGCGATATAACGCGCCAGCATTTGCGTGTGGCAACAAACCAGTTTCTTTTAGTACGAGCGCTGCCATGTCGTGTAGATAGTGCACGGTGCTGTCGTAGTTATTTTGCTTCAACCAGTCGCGAGCAACTTCGTATCTCAATTCGGGTCGCTCGCCGAGTGTAAATAACGCTTCGTGGCAACCAGCTTTAGCGCCTTGCTTAGCAATTGCTAGAACCTGTTCGGCTAACAGATAAGGATTTTCTAATTTCGCTGGTGGCTGAGCGAAAGTGCAGTATCCGCATTTATCTCGACACAACATCGTTAAAGGAATAAATACTTTCGGTGAGTAAGTAACTCGACTACCAAAAGTCTCATCTCGAATTGCACGCGCTTGACGCATTAACTCGGATGTTGAAATTTCAGATATTGACTTATCAAGTACGCGACGGCTCTCAGACAACATGACCCTCCTAGGGTGATTGATGAAATTATGTTGAGAGCGCTCGACCAAGGTTCTTCACCGTGTTAGAAAGGTGACGAATCTTGTAACTGACGTGCCCTCTAACAGTAGCCCCATTTTTCGCTATCGCGCAAGCGCCAATTTTCAAGACCGGCGGCTAATGGCTGGCGTCGGCCAGTTGATCTTGACTAGTTGGTTTTTAGTTGAGGCCCAGGAGCACTAGAAGCGCATCGTCGATAGTCCATTGTTCTTCGGCTTTTACATGTCCGACTCTTTTGCCTAGCCGGTCAATGGAAATAGCCTTCATATGTTCAATCATTACTTTTGTCGTCTGTTTTTGAATCTCAATATTTGGGCGGATTGAAGCACTCAGCGCACTTTGCGAAGTTGGCGCAACCAACACAACAGAACGAGGTAACAAAGAATTTGATTGCAGTATTACCGCGTAACGTTTTCCATAAAGTTCATGACTAATCCCTTTGGGTAAATTAATTGCAAAAACATCACCTCTATTCACCCAGCATCTCCATGTATTCGGCTAGTCGTTTCATCTCGGCGCGATCTTTTGGATCTGCATCAAGTGCGGCAATTTCGGCGGCAAGTCGAGTCGGTTCATTTAATGCTTCTGCAGCGTCAAGAACTGCTTTTCGCACTGCTTCAGATTGGCTCATACCAGTTTGTTGAAGGCGTAACAATGCTCGACGAGTTCGGTCATCAAGTCTTAGAGAAATTGCTTCCGCCACAAAATTTAATGTATCACGATTTGTCATACAATTTTCTCGCAGTTCTGTGGTGTCCGTTATTTAGATGTGTGCAGATTATTTAGCGAGGGCGCGAAATAGGGCGCGAACGTTTTGTCCAGAAATTGGTACGCGATGACCAGTGCGTGAGATGAAACCTAGTTGGACACCGGTTGACGAGTCGAGCACCGTGAAAACTTGTTCGTGTCCATCAGCATCGACGATCACATCTGTCAGTAGCGGCACTTTTGCCTCGGCCAGTGCTTGTTGCACAAAACCTGCATTGAGCACTTCGATCGCAATGTGTTGAACGCCAGAACCGTGATCTGCTAGGTGAGCGTCAACTGCTGGGTCGCCTGGGCCCACCAAAACCACAGTGACGCCACCAGCATCTGCGGTAACGATCGCCGAATCTTGGGTGCGAGTGATTTTGAAACCCAGTGATGTGAGAAAGACCATTGCCGAATCTAAGTTCGCTACGGCGACAACAACATGATCAATGCGACAAGCAACTGTGTCAAGTGCGGATTGCGGGGTTGAACCTGAAGCATCTGCCGTTTTGCTCGGAGCAATCTCGTTGCGTTCTTCGGCGATTTCAATTCGATGCGTTTCAGAAAGCAAAATGCGAAAAAGCTGTTCTGTGAAGTCTGGATCTACTTGATTATCGATTGCCCACTGACGACGCACAGTCAGAACTTCTCGCACTCGTTGTGGCTGAATAACTGCCGTGCCTGTACCGGCTTTGACTTCAGCAACTTGGCGACAAACATCCATGCGTTCGGCAAGCAACTTGACGATTGCTAGATCTATATCATCAATTTTCTGACGCAGTTGAGATAGATCGCTCATCGTCGCCACCATCTTTTTTGGGCCGCACCGTTAGCGCTGATTGCAGATGAACTAACTCGTGCAATGTGCTTGGCGACCATATCCATTTCAATATTGACTTTGTCGCCAACTTTGCGCACACCCAATGTCGTCACTTCTATCGTGTGGGGTATCACTGCCACAGTAAATGTGTCGACAGTTAAGTCGTAGGCAGTAAGGCTGATTCCGTCAACTGTTATTGAACCTTTTTCTACGATCAGGTGCATCAAGTCGCGCGGTATTCGCACCACCAAGTTCGGTACCTCTGAAACAATTTCGCCGACGGCATCAACATGACCCAAAACAAGATGACCGCCGAGTCGATCACCAAGCGCCATCGGTCGCTCAAGGTTGACGACGTCACCGACTTTTAGTGAGCCAAGATTTGTGCGCGAGAATGTTTCGTCGCTGACGTCAGTCATCCATGAATTCTGATCAAGATCGACAACAGTCAGACAGCAACCGTTAACGGCGATCGACGAGCCAATCTTTGAGCCATCCAGCACAATTTGGGATGAGAAACGCAGCCGCGAACCGCTTCGTTCGCCGACCTTGCCAAGCTCTTCAACGATTCCAGTGAACACGCTTTACGACACTACTTGGAAGGTTGCGTGACTAAGTCAGACTTAACTTGTAAAAACACGATGCCATCAACGACTCGCACGACTTCGGCATTTGCTAAATCTGCGTCTTCGTTACCGACGATTAAGTCCATGCCAGGTTTGACCACAAGACCAACGCGGGCATGACTGAGATCGCCATGAGTCAGTCCATCATCATCGCAACTTTGGTAGTCGATCCACAGATCCCATGGAGTTTCGCTGGTTGAAGCAACATCCATGTCTTTAAGTTTACTGAGCATAGGCAGGGTTGCTAGTAGCTGGGCTAAAGCATTTAATAAGGTTGATCAAAGTTTCGTCGAAAAGGTTGGGTAGCGCAATGTCGTAATGCGGATTTTGAAATGTGGCGAGCAACAAGAAACCTGTTCGTCTGAGTTCGCCAACATGCGATGTGCGAATTGATTTATATCTTCGCAGTTCTGGTCTTGCGCAAACTATTTAACATCATCAATCCGCCTCGAATCACAACAACGGCATCATCAGGAGGACTTTCGTTACGTAGATGAAGTCGCTGCACACGCTAATGTGTGCTGAATTTTGGGTAACGGTGGGTGGTTTCGCCGAGAATGTGCCGTAGATTGAAGGGGTCGATTAGGGCTCATCCTCTGATTAGATGCCGCTGACCAAAAGGTTGGGGCGACCAGTTATCTCGCTGGCTAGCAAATCTGCTGGTGAGACTTCGAAAGGCAAATTCAAAGTGGCGATCACTCCAACTAAAGATGTCATCAGCAAGCATGGACAGCACGCGACAGACTCGGGCTCACCAGAAGTACAAATTGCACTTCTCACTGAACGAATCAACAGTCTCACCGAGCATCTTAAGAGCCATGTCAAAGACCACCACTCACGTCGTGGATTGTTGATGATGGTTGGTCGTCGTCGACGAATGCTTGATTACATCCGAGATCGAAACATTGAGAAGTATCGAAAACTTCTTGAAGATCTTGGCTTGCGTCGTTAAACGTTTGTCAACGATAAAAATATCGACAACAATTAAATA
This sequence comes from uncultured Acidimicrobiaceae bacterium, assembly GCA_937890395.1. Classification (GTDB taxonomy): domain Bacteria; phylum Actinomycetota; class Acidimicrobiia; order Acidimicrobiales; family Ilumatobacteraceae; genus BACL27. The sequence goes on from CALACK010000197.1 coordinate 36,613, forward strand.
ATAGAAACAACATAAACCAATCGAGCAATCTGTAGTTGGTTGTCAGTTGAGGATTTCGCGAACTGTTCTAAAAAGTTCCGCGCGATAGTCCACGAAGTTCTCAACTGGGAACCGACAATTTGTTCGGCACATAGACCTGTAACTCCGTAAAAAACGGCACAGGTATGAAAGGAAGCATTATGGCTGAGGCCATTTCAGTAAGCGGTCCAATTTCAGGGACCGATAAAACACTCACATTTGAGACAGGCAAACTCGCTTTGCAGTCACAAGGAGCAGTAGTAGCAAAAATCGGTAAGACGACAGTTCTTGCAACAGCAAACGCCGCAAAGGGCGTGCGTGACGGCATCGACTTCTTTCCGTTGACAGTTGACGTTGAAGAGCGTGCGTACGCAGCCGGAAAAATCCCTGGCTCATTCTTCCGTCGTGAAGGTCGTCCAAGTCAGCAAGCAATTCTCACATGCCGACTTACAGACCGTCCATTGCGTCCAGCTTTCCCAGATGGTTACCGCAACGAAACTCAAGTCGTAATCACCGTTATTGGTGCAGACCAAACTAACCCTCATGATGTGCTGGCAATTAACGCAGCCTCGGCATCGTTCATGATCTCGGGTATTCCGTTTGACGGCCCAATTGGTGCTGTGCGTTTGGCTTACAGCCAAGAAGGAAACTGGATTGCGCATCCAACATTCAAAGAAGGCGAAGAGTCGACATTTGAATTGGTTGTTGCTGGTCGCGAACTTGACAACGGCGATGTTGCCGTGATGATGGTTGAAGCAGGCGGAACCGAGAAGAGTTTCTCGTATTACGAAGCCGGCGCACCAAAAGTTAACGAAGAAGTTATTGCAAGCGGATTAGAAGCATGCAAGCCGTTCATCAAAGAGTCAATCAAACTTCAGCGTCAACTCGTTGCAAGCGTGATTGCAACTCGTGGCGCAATCGAGCCACTTAAGTACACACCAGTGCTTGACTACACCGAAGAATTGTTTGCAGCAGTTGAAGCTGCAGCAACGACAAAGTTGCAACCAGCAATTCGTATCGCGCTCAAGAGTGATCGCAACGAAGCAATTGACGCAGTAACAACTGCAACACTTGCTGAACTTGCAGAGAAGTTTCCTGCTCAAGAGAAGCAAATCAAAGAAGCAGTTCGCTCACTGACCAAAAAATTAGTGCGCAAGCGCGTCGTTGACGAAGGTATTCGTATCGACGGTCGTGGACCTGCTGATCTTCGACCGGTTTCGGCTGAAGTTGGTTTGATCTCAACTGCTCATGGCACAGGATTGTTTCAGCGCGGCGAGACACAAGTTCTCAACGTTCTGACAATGGCAATGCCAAAGATGAACCAGATGATCGACTCGATTACTCCTGAGACATCGAAGCGTTACATGCATGACTACAACATGGCGCCATGGGCAAACGGAGAAACTGGCCGTGTCGGTACACCAAAGCGTCGCGAAATCGGCCACGGTGCACTCGCCGAGCGCGCGTTGTTTCCAGTTGTGCCAAGTCAAGAAAAGTTTGCGTACACACTTCGTTTAGTAAGCGAAGTTTTGTCGTCAAACGGTTCAACATCAATGGCTTCTGTTTGCGCATCAAGTCTTTCTTTGATGGATGCAGGCGTACCGATTATTGCACCAGTCGCGGGTATTGCGATGGGTTTGATTTTTGATCAAGGCAAGTACACAGCATTGACTGACATTCTCGGTGCAGAAGATGCATTCGGCGACATGGACTTCAAAGTTGCCGGCACCGCAGATGCAGTTACTGCATTGCAGCTTGATACAAAAATCGAAGGTATCCCAAGCGATGTTTTGGCAAAAGCGTTGCAACAGGCAAAAGAAGCACGCTTGAAGATTCTTGATGTGATGAACGCAGCAATTAATGCGCCGCGTGCAACAGTTAATGAGAGTGCGCCAAAAATTGTCACGTTCACGATTCCGCTTGACAAAGTTGGTGAAGTTATTGGGCCAAAGGGCAAAGTAATTAACACGATTCAACAAGAGACTGGTGCAGAAATCAATGTAAGTGATGATGGGGCAACAGGCATCATCACAATTGGCTCACCAGACAACTCAAAAGTTGAAGATGCCAAAGCGCGTATTTTGGCAATCGTTGATCCACCGACTGCAGAACTTGGCGCGGTTTACACCGGCCGAGTTGTTAACACAGCGGCGTTCGGTGCGTTCGTTAATATTCTGCCTGGACGAGATGGGCTTGTGCACATTTCAAAACTTGGCAACGGTCAGCGCGTGGCTCGAGTCGAAGATGTTCTGAACATCGGCGACGAAGTGCAGGTGCGAGTCGATGACATCGACGATCGTGGCAAAGTCAGCCTCAGTCTTATTGGTCCTGATGGCGAAGTCATCAAGGGCTCTGCAGGGGGTTCGTCAGGTGATGGCGAGCGTGGCCCACGGCCAGAAAGAAGTGATCGTCCGCGTTCTAATGATCGTGGCGGGCGTAATGATCGCAATGATCGTCCGCGTTCTAATGATCGTGGTCCGCGTTCCAATGATCGCAATGATCGTCCGCGCAATGACCGTAACGATCGTCCACGTTCAAATGATCGCAGCGCGCCGTCAGATGCTGTCAGCGTAAGTTTCGAAGAAGAGTTCGATCGCGATTTGCGAAACGATCAATAGGCATCTACTGACATGACAATTCGTGTCGGTGTTATTGGTGCCGCGGGGCGGATGGGACAAACAGTCTGTGCCGCAATTGCGGCCGACCAAAATCTAGAACTGGTTGCGGCAGTTGATTCTGCTGCTTCTGGTTCGAAGGTCGAAGGCTTAACAATTGCTAAAGATCTGCGTGCGTTAGCAGATGCAAAAGTTGAAGTTGCAGTTGACTTTACGGTCGCCGCTGCTTCTCGAATCAACTTGCCTTGGTTAGCAATGCACAATGTTCATGCCGTGGTTGGTACGACGGGTTTTACCGATGCTGATATTTCGGAGTTCACGAGGATGTTTACATCTAGCAACTGCATCGTTGCGCCGAACTTTGCAATCGGTGCAGTGCTGATGATGCGCTTCGCCGAAATCGCCGCACCATTTTTTGACACTGCCGAAATCATCGAGATTCACCATGACGGCAAAGCAGATTCGCCGTCAGGCACGGCAATTGCAACTGCGAATCGAATGGCTGCCGCCAGCAGTTCTTGGGCGAAAGACCCAACTACACACGAAGCGATTGCTGGTGCTCGCGGAGCCAAATCGGCAGCCGGTATACCGATTCATGCAGTTCGAATGCGTGGCGTTGTTGCGAATCAAGAAGTCGTGTTAGGTACGCAGGGTCAAACACTCACAATTCGCCACGACACTATCGATCGCGCAAGCTTTATGCCAGGTGTTGTGTTGGCATGCAAAAAAATTGCCGAGAACAAGGGATTCACCCTTGGACTCGACAAGTTCTTGGGTATCTAAAGCGTATTTTTAAAGCTGTTTACTGGCGCTTTCTGTTAACGAAGTGAATTGATCGCTGCGTCGTAGTTCGGTTCGTTGGCGATTTCGCTTACGAGTTCGGTGTGCAGGATCTTGCCTTTTTCGTCGGCAACGACAACTGCGCGAGCCAAAACACCCTTAAGCACACTGCTAGTTAAAACGATGCCGAAAGTCACGCCAAAATTTGATCTGAAAGAAGATGCAGTTTTGACATTGGCTAAACCTTCAGCAGCACAGAAGCGTCCTTGGGCGAACGGCAAGTCGGCTGACACGCAGTAAACCTCGGTGTTGCTGAGTGAAGACGCGATCTCATTGAACTTTCGGGTGCTCGTAGCGCAAGTTGGTGTGTCAATACTTGGGAAAATATTGAAAATTACCCGCGTGCCCGCGATGTCTTTGTTGGTGATGTCTTGCAGAGCACTTGTCGTCAAAGAAAACTTTGGAAGCGACTTGCCTTTGGCTGGCAATTTGCCACTTACCGAAACC
>CALACK010000198.1 GCA_937890395.1 uncultured Acidimicrobiaceae bacterium
AAAACTGGTGTACTCGGTGAGCCTGTAACTGTGTCAAGGCCTTGTGACTGGCGAGCTAAAACACAAACTTTTTTAGACGTGCCTGAGACGATCACAGCAGTGCTTTCGGTGAGATGTCGACAGTTGCTCACAGTTACTGCCGAAGCGGGATTGATTCGGTCTATGCAACTTCCTTGCAAAGATGCTCCCGACAATGCCGCGCGAAGCCGATCGCCGATCTTCGTGTTTTGCTCCATAAAGTCAGCGCGGTCAGTAATCATTGACGTGGTTGAATATGCCGATGAGATCACGCCCATCAGTACAACCGTGAGTATCCCGGTGATCATCATCGCTACAGCAATGTCTACTAATCCGACTGAACCGCGCTCGCGTCGAGCAAGATCAGACAATTTAAAAGTGTTCATCACGGCAGTGCGCTATAGGCGATTTGAGTTGTTGCGCCATTGGTGATCGTGATGTTTGACGACCCACCAAATGCCGATGCAGTTGACTTCGCGGCTTTATAGGAGCCGGCCGGCAAATACGCAAACCACGCGCAACCTGAACTGTCGCCACTAAAAATTGTTGCATAGCGCCGCAACTTATACGAAGTGTTGTTGATCGCCTGCAAATCAACTGCTTGCGTCGCGGTCATACTGGTGACAATCAATCTGCCAAAACTTGTTGAATACGCTGCGGCGTCGGGTGGCACCGACTCGTATTTTGTCAAAGAATATGACTTGTCGGTTGTGCTGCCATCTGCGATACCGAACTTCCAAGTAACGGTGGTGATTCTTTTGATGGCAGTTGGCGTCATCGTGGCAAAAGTTGCGGGTGATGTTGGTGTTTGCAGATTCGTGCATGTCACAGAAGACAGACCATCGGCGCCCGGCCCTGGCAACCAACTATTACGAAGAGTTGCCGAGTAAACAACATTCTTTCTGGTTACTGATGTTGAAACATCTCCAAGAATCGCATTTGCGTTATCTAGAGCAAGTGCCGTGTTGCACCTAGTTGTCGCCGCGACGATCACAGACGAAACTTCGGCGCCAGTCTGAAGCCCGCATCCATAAACTGATGCATTTTCTGCAATTTGTTCTGCGGCTAGTCGCGCGTTAATTGCATCTTTAGAAAGTCTTGCTTGTGACGACATTGCAAAAGTTACCGTTAGCAAACCTAGCGACGCAAGGCCGACAAGTCCCATCGCAATTACTGCTTCGATCATTGCGAATCCGTGATCAGAGCGAAGTTGTTTGCGCCTCACACATCTCAATTCATACTCCAGCTTTCCAACTGAAGTCAGCGATGATGGTTATTATTGCACCGAGTGCGAGCGCTGGCCCAAGTGGAATCGAAACTTTGCGAATGCGGCGCTGCATGATTCCAAATACGACAGTCCATAACACTGCTATAACTGCGGCGATTAAATATGCGCCAAATGCGGCGCCCCAACCCAACCACCCGAGTGGAAACCAAACAATCGGCGCGAATTTGACATCGCCTTCGCCAAGACCGCCACGCGAAACAAAGTAAAAAATTAGTGCAACACCTGTCGCGAGAATTGCGACGACAACTCCGCGCTTAAAGTCTTGCCACGAGTCGTTTACAAGCGCATCGGCAAAAAATCCAATCAACTCAAAGATCGCGAGTGTGATTATTGCCCGATTCGGAAGTCGTCGCGTTAATGCATCGATTGTCGCCGTGACCGCAAGACCGATACATGACAGGGCAAGAACTACCGAGGCGATAGATGCACCGTGCTGGTTAATTACGCTCACAGCGATTATGCAAGATGTCATCTCAATTAGCGGATATTTAATTGAAATTCGTGCTTTGCAATGTCGGCAGCGACCGCGTAAAAACAGCCAAGTGAAAACTGGAATCAAATCAATCGGTGCGAGCAGTTCGTTACATGACGGACATTGCGACCGGCCTTTGACAAATTTTTCATTGCGCGGCAGGCGATGAATTAAAACAGTCGCAAAACTCCCAAGCATTAGCCCGACTACAGCCATAATCACGGCTAAAACTCGACGGTCGTGTGTAGCGATCGCTCCTTCGGCAATTTTCAATAACAACGGATACCTACTTTCAGAACCGATTTTAGACTGTTTGGTGCGTCCCCATCGCTCACCCAAAAAGACATTGAATTCGTTTAAGATTAACAAGCCGATGGAAATTGACCCGAATTCTGAAGATTTTGTACCTTCGGTGTTGATGCCATTGGCTACGCGGTTGAAAAATGGCGAGAACGAGCAGGTATTAAAGGACGAATTATTGACTTTGGTCTTGCCGTGGGTGCGCCAACAAGTCAGTTCGAATATTCGGCGCATTCCGGTTAACGCCGACCCGGCAAATGTCTCAAGCCATATGCACGAAGCAGCTTTCAAGGCAGTGGCAAAAATTGATTGGCAACAGATCGATAAATGGCCGATGTATCTTGGCTCGCTAGTTCGACATTCTGCTCAAGAGGCTGCACGAGGTGACGACTATTTGTCGCGTCAGCAAAGAGTTCTGCGAAGACAGTTTCGAAATGCATGTATTGCCGAAGAAACAAAGCAACAGAGCCCAATCACAATTCAAGACCGCGAACGAATCGCGCTAGTAATTTCAGAAGGTCAAGCAGAACTTGCAAACGAGTTGCTTGTCAGTTGGCACCCACGAGAAGTTTCGACAGTACCCGACTCAATGAGCGAACAAATTTCGGTTGAAGACGAAGTTGAGCAACAGATGGTCAAGCAGAAAATAAAAAATTGGCTTGAAAACGAACTTCCTGCGGATATTCGCAATTTGGTTATTGACTGGATGCGACTGCCTCGCGCCAATATTTTGCCAGCCAGACTTGAAAAACAACTTCAACCATATATTTTAAGTCTGATGAATGCAGTTGACGATTTCGACACGGCTGAAATTTTTGCCGAACTGTATTCTCAAGATGCATCAGTAGAAGTTTAAAATGAATGCCCGCCCGTCGCGGCTAGTGACACCAAAACTAGTTGAGAGAAAATGCGAAAAGTGCTCATGTTTTTTGGCAATCCACAATTTAGAGAAACTTTGTTCGCCGTGTGCCAACCAAGAAAAGCGAAAAAGTTGGCTTTCGAAAAGTTTGAACCCCTCGTTTGTTACGAGCGCGGAAGAACTCGCCAAGATTGGCATTATTGAACTAATCACAATCAATAAACTGACAGCCGAAGTTGCAATCCCATTACTTTTAAAATCTGGGGTTTTACCTAGCCGCTTGCGCCGTTATCAATCTCTTTTGATTCAACTAGTTGCGTTGCAAGGTGTTTCAAACTCGGCAGCCGCTCGAAAACTCAACGTAACCCGCTGGACAGTCGCCGCTTGGCGCGAAAGACTTGGGATTAGGCTCACTAAAATAGACACATGAGTTTAAATCGCCTACTTGGGGTACCTGGCCCAGAACCAGAAAACGGAAAGTCCCAAGTACGAAACCCAAATTTTGCAGACAATCGTTTGATTGTTCTGGGTAATAGTTCGGTGTTGATGGATGAGCTCAAAAAGCTCCGGCCACATCGTTCTGAAGATTCAGTTTTAATTGACTGGTCGCCGCAATCTGGTTCAACCAAGAATCTTGTCGAGAAGATTACTTCGATGGAGTCAGTTGAAATAGTTGACTTGGTCATCGTAAATTCTTGTGTGCCTGACCATGTCACCTCAGAGCGTGAGATGCGCAAACTATTTTCAGACATAAGACTGCCGATGAAGGCAATTTCAGCAAGCGGCATCGCAGAAAAAAGCTTCAGATGGTGGATGTGCGTAGAACTTGAAGATAGTTCACCTGCGACGTTAAATATTTGGCAAGCCTCGGGTCGGTTGGTGTTTCGACATGCTGCCGAGTCGGCAAATCTTGTAGGCACACTTGTGCTCGTAGGCGACGCAGCTCAAGGCGCGAGCGATCTTCGAACGATGCTTGATAGCGAACATATTTCGTCTTCGCGCGTGCTTGGTTTCGGTATTTCAACCGATGGATCAGTTGATCTGGCGAAGAACAATTTCTCAATGACGCCGATTTCTAAAGCTCATGAGGGCGGCAATATGTCTGCAGTCGATTTGCCGACCGAAAAAAATTATCTAATCGCCGAGATTGACATGGCTAAAGATTCGCTCACTGATCTTGCAGACGAACTTCGTCAATCACAGCAAAATCTTCTCACATCTAATGCGTCGCTAGTTTCGAAACGCGAAGATGTCGAGAAAATTGGTCTTGAGATGGCTGTTCAATCACACGAATTATTCGCAGTCGAAACTGACCTGACGACTCAACGTGGAAACGTTGCAGTTATGTCAGATCAAGCCGATTCACTTCGCCGAGAGATTGAATATTTAGTGAAGCATCATGCTTCGCTGACCGAAACACTCGTTAACGAGCGAGCGTCGCTGCAAGTTATTAGAGATGAAATGACCATCCAAATAGCCCGAGCCGAGCAAATTCAGTCGGCATTGACCCGAGCCGAAATTGATGCATCACATCAGCGCACTTTGTCGGATGAAGCAGTTCGCCTTGCCGAGGCTGCTCACGCCCGATTAAACGAGATAGTTGCCGAAACAACCAACTCTCAACAGATTTTGAATGAAGTTAAAAATGAAGTCACAAATCGCAAACAAGAATTGATTCGACTTGATATTCAGCGTGCCGAGAAGGCTAAAGAAACCGCAGAATATGAAGAAACTTTGACTGCACGCTCTTTGGTGTTGCAACGCGAACTTGAGACGATGCAACAAATGCAACGAGAAGTGCTCGCAACTCTTGAACGCGCCCGCACCGAGAGAACCGTAATTCATGCAGAACTCGCGAAACTTGCTGACTCGGGTAAAGATCCACAAGTTGAAATTTTGCGTATTTCTCGAGACTTTTTGACGGTCGAACTGGCCGAAATCGAGGGAGCAAAGTCGAGAATTTCAAAAGAAACCGATTTGATTAATTCAACAATCGAAGAGTCAAGAGAACTCGCAGCAGAATTCGAAATGAGCCGTGCGGCTGCACAGCAACAGTTTGATCAAGTCAGAGCGAAGGTCATTGAGATTCAAGAAAAAGAACTTGACGCTCAACTGGCCTTAAATAGTCTTGAAGACAAGGTCTCAGCGTTTCAAAAAGAGCGAGATGAACTCGTTAGGTTTGAAGAAGAACTAACAGAACGGGCCAAAGAGTTAGACCGAACTGAAAAAGATTTCGAAAGTGAAGTCGCCAAGCGAATTGCAGCGCATCTTGACGAACTTTCGGCGATGGGCTCTCGAGCACGTAAGAAAGCAATTAAAAAAGCAGTAGACAACATCACTTCAGAGAGCGAAGGCGACGAACAACTATGACGGGCTTCAACCAAAACAACAATTCAAGCGACGACTCAAAAGATATAGGTAGTTCAAAATCGCGTTCAAAGTTCATCGATGTAAACCCTGTTGAGGTAACCGGCGAGATTGCTCGACCGCCGTTTATTGCATCCACTGAAGAGGTCAACAAGTCGTCGTTGCGCAATATCATCAACGCGGTTGACTTTCCGGGGTCGTCTGGCACTGGCGAAACCACAGACGGCGCGAGCGCAACTGTTCGACTTCGCTCTGATTACACATTGGTTGAAGATTCGGTTATCGCCACAATCCCTGAAAAAAAACGACGATCTAAATCTAAATTTTTTCGGTGATCGATAAACCCTTACCGTTTCGTCAAGCGCACTCAAGGCCACCGCGTGTAAGGCGGTCGCTGCGAATGCTTGGAATGGGGCTGACGTGGGCCAGTTTTATTGGTGTTTTGTTTGTGCTGTTTCAACTCTTTGGCACCGGAGTTTTTGAATATCAATCACAAAGCAAGCTAAGCAGTAAATTTGAAGCCGCTTCGCCTTCGATTGAGTTGATTGCAACACCGATCTTTTTGCCAACTACAACAATCGAAACGACGACGACAACTACTAGTTCGACAACTTCGATACCGGCGCCAGTTACAACTATTGCGTCAAACCAAACGACCGCAGTCGACGAGAATATTGCGCCGGTCGAGGTAGTGCCAACAACATTGCCTGCCGAAATAGCCCCGACGACATTGCCTGCCGAAATAGCCCCGACAACTTTGCCGCCGGTTATAGACCCGACAATGGTTCAGCAATCAACCGCGGCGATAAAGCGCGTCACCAAAGCATCCGAAGGTGATGTAATTGGGCGAATTATGGCGCCATCAATCGGGTTAGATAAATTCATCGTTGAAGGTGCTGCCGTGAATGAGTTACGATCGGCAATTGGCCGATACCGCGGTACTGCATTCTTGGGCAACAAAGGAAACGTCGCACTTGCCGGTCATAGAACTACCTACGGTGCGCCGTTCGGTCGTATCGGCGAGTTGCTTCCTGGTGACAAAATAAATGTTTTGACGCCTGTTGGTACCGCAATTTATGAAGTGATGGACCCAGTAGTCGCATCAAAATTATGGGCCGGAACGGTTCGTGAAATCGGCGGTGGTTATTCAGTCGTTGGGCCAAGCGACGAGTTCGTATTGGCTGATGTTGGGGATAATCGACTGACGCTTACAGCATGTCATCCGAAGTTCAGTGCAGAAGAGCGGATTATCGTAGTTGCTCAACTAGTCGGCGAACCTTTCGCAATGCTCAACCCCGAATTCGGTAAATCGATTGCGCAAATCACAACACCACCAACGCTCGCAAACGGCGAAGCCGCGCCTTCGACACCAGCTGATCCATCGCTCAACTCAACAGAACAGTTATTTGACCCTTCGGTTAATGTCGACGTCACCCCAGTAGCCATTCAGACTCTTAAAGTGACACTTGATGGTCTGCCAAATCAAATTGCACCGTCGATAGTTTTTGCATTGTTGACATTAGTTGTGATGACTGCAATTGCTGCAGCCTCTGAGAAATTTGGACGATTGCGTGCCTACATTTTTGGCTCGGCGCCGTTTTTTATTGTCTTATGGTTCTTTTTTAGAAATTTAGAACTTTTGTTGCCTGCCTACTAGAAGCAAGTAAACAAAAAACGGTGCCAGCGAACTGGCACCGTTTCTTTTAAAACTGACTAGCTGGCTAGTTACCAGCTCCACCTGCTGCACCAGTTGCATCACGCCATGACGAGTAGAACTCGCTTGGTTGCGCGTAGTACGCCGTAACGAAGCCCGCTTGACCAAAAACAAGACCGCTTGACTGTTTTGCAGCGTTGCAGTTACTCTGAGTTAGCGCAAGAGTTTGTGTGTTATCGGCATCTGCAGCATTTGAACGCGCGCGAATTTGGGCGTATGCAGCACCGTTTGTCTGCAAAAGTGTCCATGTCGCAATTGATGCATTTTGTGTGTTCAAAGCCGGAGCCATAACGATTGGAGCAATGCTGCCAGCATTGAAGAACTTACCTTCAACTGTGAATCGTGCAATCCAGCAGGTTCCGCTTGATGAAAGTGCCGTAGCAAAAAATGCTTGGCAGCCAAGTAGTTCAGCGTTTGAGTTCCATGTTCGGCGAGCATCAACGCTCACAGTTCGAGCACTTGTCGATGCAGTTGCTGCGGCGATCACGTCAACGTTTGGCTCAATTTTCTGCAAGTCAGCAGCAAGTGCTGTTGTGACTGAGACACCAGCGTCAGAACCGCAACCAGCAGTCGATGCGTCTGAAAAGTCACCTTGGTTCTGGTAAAGACCAAGTGCAGCATTCATTACCAAGTTGATTGAATTCTGGGCTTCTTTATCGTATGCGTTGTTTCGCGATCCCAAGAAACTGGGCACTGCGACAGAGGCCAAAATACCAACGACAAGCATGGCGACAGCCAATTCTGTAAGGGTGAAGCCCCTTTGAAGTTTGAGGGTTGTTCTGAGGACTTTGATATTTAGCTTCATGGTTTTTCCTTTTGATTTATTAGTTTGAACAGTACAGCTGCCTATAACCGAGAATGTGGATATGCAAATGGGGTGCCAGCGAACTGGCACCGTTTCTTTTAAAACTGACTAGTGAACGGGAGAATTAACTAATTAACTAACTAACTAGCTAGATAACTAGCTATTAACTGTTAGATCCGTTGGCTCCAGCTTGTACGTCTTTCCAAGAGGTGTAGAACTCAGTTGATTTGATTACGTTGGCTGTTGAACTGACACTTCCGGTTCCTTGTGTTGAGGCTTTGCATGCCGTACCGATTGCAGCAAGTCCGTTTGTGTTATCGGCATCAGCACCAGTTGACCGACCGCGAATGTAAGCGAAGGCTTTTCCGTTTACTTGTAGCAGTGTCCATGTTGCTACGGCAGCGTTTTGGGTGTTCAGCGGGGTAGCCAGTTGAATTGGCAATGTTGTATCTGAGGAGAGAAACTTACCTTCAACCGTGAAGCGCACGATCCAGCAACTTCCACTTCGCGAAAGTGCAGTGGCATAGAACGCTTGGCAACCAAGAAGTTCGCTGTTTGAGCTCCAGGTTTGGGCGGCTTGCACGCTGACAACTTGCGGGTTGGTCGAACTTGATGAAGCGGCAACTGCATCTACGCCTGGCTCAATTTTTTGAATATCTGCAGGCAATTGCGCAGAGTCTCCACATTGAGCTGTTGATGCATCTGAGAAGTCACCTTGGTTTGCGTAAAGGATATCTGCGGCTTTAAGCACAGCACTAAGAGAAGCTTGTGCTTCTTTGTCGTATGCATTGTTTCGCGCGCCTAAGAAACTCGGCACTACGACGCTGGCCAGAATACTGACCACGAGCATGCTGATCGCGAGTTCAGTGAGTGTGAAACCACTTTCGCGGTTCATAATTTTGGCTGTTGCTTTCTTAACTATTCGTGTAAATGCTGAATTCATCAGAATTCTCCCTTGATTGAGTTTTTAACTCCGCATCAAAATAATAGTTAACATCGTTTCAGCAAGTGTGGATACCTAGCACAGCCGACACCGTGTCGACAAATCACGAGAATCCAATAAAGTCACTAAATAAGCGCGAATTCAAGAGTATTGTCTAGTTGAACAGCAAGATATGAGAGAGCGAAACCCTTCAAACTATGAGCGATAGCACCAACAGTGGCAGTCCGGTGAGTGATGACTCGAACAGCTCTGACCGCATCGAAGGTGTTGAACCAGACGAGTCACAATCTGGCGGATATCGCAAAAGCGAAGAATCCACTGAAGATAAATTTCCCAACGAGGCGCTGGCGCATGTTCGTGTGCTGGATGTTGGAGAACCGGCTCGCGAGGTCGCTCGTCAACTCGGCTTAGAGATTCAGAGTGCACTGCCCGAGCCAGGCGAAAGACCTGTGGTGTTGGTCGTTTCAGAGCCAAGTGAAGTAGACACATTGCTAGACGTCGAAAATCGTGCATGGATCGGTTGCGTGGTCGCATGGCAATTGCCTGAAGAGTCAGTTGAGCGTCTCTACCAACTTGGAGTGTCGGTATTCGTCGGCTTGCCCGATTTCAGCGAATTGTTGCATGCAATTGAATATTTACCAGACGGAGCAGATGTTGTGGCGTCTCGTTCTTTTGCGGCGCGACTTGCAACAATTGAAAAGTTGCTTACTAGTAAATCTAAATAGCGTCAGTTTTTATTGGCCGCGGATTGTGGCGTTTGACGCCAGGTTGCTGTTATCGCTTGTTATTGAAGCGGTTGCCTGATGCAGACCATGACGGTGCAACGGTTCGGCGACGCGAGAACATGATGTTGATCAGTCCAATTAAAGCAATAGTTGCGAGTACTGGCAGAACGATGATCGTATTCAGACCGGTTTTGGCAAGTTCAGTGTCAAGGACAACTGGCTCGGTTGGTGTCAAGGTGACTACCCCAGGCGTTACCGGCACTTGTGGCTCTGGCGCTGTGATTACCGCAGTTTCAACTTTTATGGCTGCCGACGAAGATAACTGAGCCGAATTTGGTGCCACGCAGTTGAAAGCTAAATAGTATGTGCCGCTTTGAATGTTGATTGGCAGCATTACTGCTGCACGCACGTATCCGGCTGCATTGACTTTTGGCGCCGCGTAGGCAGAGATTACGTTTCCGGTTTGCGGGTTGTCTGAACGAAGTTCGAGGCTTGTCGTGCCAGACGGTGAACAACCACCCGAAGTAAATTCAATTTTCTCAAACGAAAGGTATGAGGCCTTCGGGTTTTGAATTACTAACTGGCCATCTGCGCGGGGTTTAAGCAGGTCTAGCTTCGAAGTTGTCTTGGCAGCCGACACTGGATTTGGCGAAATAATTAAGGAGAGCAAAATAGTCAATCCTGATATCGCGTTTAACTTGCGCTTCATTATTTACTCTCCTTTCCGTGTTGATCTCGGGTGCTACGAAAGCTATTTCGTACTAAAAAAATTAATTTGTACCATCACCGTACCGAAAACTCGGGGGGGGGGTTACAACTATTTCAATGACTCGTGTTTTCAAAACGCGCCAGCGAACTGGCGCTTGTCTTCAAAGTGGGCGCCAGCGAACTGGCGCCCACTCTCTGAAGGCATTTTATGAATTAACTAGTTACGAGCTCCACCTGCTGCACCAGTTGTGTCACGCCATGACGAGTAGAACTCGCTTGGTAGCGCGTAGTAAAGAGCAGCAGTTGTTGATCCGCTTGACTGGAATGCAGCGTTGCAGTTACTCTGAGTTAGCGCAAGAGTTTGTGTGTTATCGGCATCTGCAGCATTTGAACGCGCGCGAATTTGGGCGTATGCAGCACCGTTTGTCTGCAAAAGTGTCCATGTCGCAATTGATGCATTTTGTGTGTTCAAAGCCGGAGCCATAACGATTGGAGCAATGCTGCCAGCATTGAAGAACTTACCTTCAACTGTGAATCGTGCAATCCAGCAGGTTCCGCTCGAAGACAGTGCTGTAGCAAAAAATGCTTGACAGCCAAGGAGTTCAGCGTTTGAGTTCCATGTTTGCTTTGAAGTAACGCTCACAGTTCGAGCACTTGTCGATGCAACTGCTGCGGCGATCACGTCAATGTTTGGCTCAAGTTTCTGCAAGTCGGCAGCAAGTGGTGTTGAATCGCCACATTGCGCACTGTTTGCGTCTGAAAAGTCACCTTGGTTCTGGTAAAGACCAAGTGCAGCATTCATTACCAAGTTGATTGAATTCTGGGCTTCTTTATCGTATGCATTGTTTCGTGAGCCTAAAAAGCTTGGCACTGCGACAGAGGCCAAAATACCCACTACAAGCATGGCGACAGCCAATTCTGTGAGGGTAAAACCACTTTCGCGTCCAACCAATTTGGACTTAATTTTGCTAATTAACTTACTCATATGCCTCCAGTTGTTTGAATATTTGTTACTAATAAAGCTTTACTAGTAACAAATTGCATGTCGTTTTAACCTGCAATATAGAGAGTTGGCTGATTTTTTCAAATTTTGACAAGGATCTTCCACACTTTTAGAGATTGTTTTGAAATTTAGATCGTCACCTCCAGTTAGAGGTGGGGAATAGACTGGACAAATTAGCGCAATATTTGCCGACACTCACTGTTGTGAACTTGTCCTACGAACCGAGGCTTAAACGATGAGTCAAATTACTCAGACGTTCGTCGGCGCAGAAATTGACGGCACGACACTTCGTGTTGTTCGCCTTGAGGGTCGAACAGTCGTCTACTACGAGAAGTTTCGTCAACTAAATAGTTCTGCCGTTGCATCAATAATGCATCAAGGTAAATCCAAAAACACTCGTGCTGTGCTTTCGTGGGGGTCATCAGGTGTAGCGATGCAGCGCGTTCAAGCCCCCGGTGTCGTCGCTCGAAAAATGCAGCCGGTTATTCGCGAATTGATTAATCGTCATCTTCCATCTGGAAGCGAATTGCCGGGTGCTGGTCTCGTTCAGTCGAGGTTTGATGTTGCAAGACCCACTGCAATGGTTGGCGCGATCACTTCTGAGACTGCGTTAAACCTGCGCTATGAATTAGACAATTCAAATTGCGGATTAATTGTTGCGCCATTCACACTTAATCACGAAGGTTTATATTTGGCAGTTCGTGAGTCGTGCGCCGAAATGACTCTCGTGCGCGGCGGCATACCAGTATCTTCTCGTCAACTTAATTGTGGCGGTGCATCACCGTGGCCACAAGGTGATAATGCAACGCAAACTCAATCATTATTTTCGCCAGAAAATGTTGTTGCATTGCGTCGATATCTAGCAAGCCTTGCACGCGAAGTGCATCGAACGATTGAACTCTGGGAGCGAAACGGTGACACTTGCCCGCGCGACCTATGGACTTTTGGCTCTGGGGCAACACTGCCTCAACTACCGGCATTTTTAGAAAATGTCGGGGTGACAGTTCTGCCGGCACCAGTTAGTAGCAGCCTTGATGTTTCACAGATTCCAGAGGCTGAGCGGCTTGCTGCTTACGGTTCGCTTGCTGCGGCAACTATGCAACTTGAATATCAACCATTTGTCGATGTATCAAGATATTTCAGTCGACGTTTGAGCCGACGACTTGCAAAACAGTCTCCGTCGAAAAGTCTGCAGCCATTTGAAGGAGTAATCACCGGCGACGGCTCGCGAGGCTTTGCAAGTCCTGTATTTAGTTCTTCAAGAATTTCACAAGTGCCGCGTGGTTTGGCAGTTGGCCTATCGGTCGTTGTCGTTGCGGCATTATTCGCGACATTTGCTTGGGTTTCGGCAGGGCGAACTGCAGCAAGTCTCGAGCGTGTTATTGCGACTGCGCAACGCGAAGTTAAGTCGAGCAAAGCCGCCGCAGAACTTGCCGCAAGAAAACAATCAGCAGCGACACAGTTAAATTCAATTTCGCAATTCACACCGCCGATTTGGTCGGCCGCCGTTGTTGCACTTCTGTCGTCTCTTCCGGCTGAGCCGATCGTTAATTCAGTTTCATTCAATGTCGAAAATGGGCTTGTTAGTGCGAGATTTATCGTCAAGATTCCTGCCGAAATGCTCGACGAGTGGCAGCGCGCTCTTGCCACAAGTGGCGCATCGATTTCTATAACAGAACTAGATGCAACCGAAAATGGGCCGGTTGAGTACGCATTCGTGTTTCCGCTTGGTGTGCCATTCGTGCCTTTCGGTGATGCATGAGCCGCCGAAACATCTTTATAAGTATCGGCGCAGTTGTTGTTGCGTTGATCTTTGTTGGCGTTTTCGGATTGATTAATAATCGTCGTGACCATGTTGATCGGCTTCGAGAAACTGCCGATCTAGTGTTTCTTGAGTCGGCCGCGATTCGCGCCAAGTCGGCCAATATAGATCTCACAGGTGACCCAAATTTAAGTCTTCTCGCACCATCAACGCTGACGAGCGCAGACTTGGTCAGCGCAATTCGCAGAGAAGCCGAAGTTTTAACGCTTGGTGTTGTTGAAGCCAAAGCGCCCGCTGAATCGATGACTGTAGAAGCAGCGCTTACTGCTTTAAACATCGACCCAACTTCGTTAACAGAACTTTTTACAGTGGTTACGGCTGTGGTTGAAGTTACGGGTGATGTTCCTCGGCTAATTCAGTTGATTGATAAAACGAGAGATGCGCGCATTACTGGCCCGTTGATCGGTATCGCCAGCATCAAGTTTAATTTTGCCGGCAATCAAACAGTGGCAACTCTCGAGTTAGTTGGCATCAGATTTAATGAACAGCAAATATCTGTAGCGCCCGAAACTACTTTGCCTTGACGACGACAACAAAAGAGTTTTTGCCCGAACTCCGAGAAGCAATTGCGCTTCTCAAAAAAGCAGTACCAGCAATTGCTGAGGATCTTCCGAGATATGAAGCGGCTGCAGAAGTAGGTTGGCTCAACGGCATCAGGCCCGTGCGAGCAATGATCGCTGCAGGACTTTCGATTACAGATCTCGAACTCGCTATTTGGTCGTCAAAAGGTTTTGAATATTTAGCCCAGTTGCCAGGTTTAGTTCCGCCAGATTTAGTTGAGCGGATTCCACCACATGAAGCGCTAGATCTGGGGGCCTTTGCAGTTGGTCGTCGTGACAACACCGTTGTCATTGCGGTTTTAGACCCAACCAATGCAAAGGTGATGACAGAGCTTCGCGCTCGTTTCACAGATTATGAAGTCGGCTTCGTAGTTACAAATCGACCCGCACTGCAGGCTGCCGCAGAGCGACACGAAGACACTGATGTTGTTGATGAGTTGGCAGATGAAGAATCTCTAAGTCGTGCGAGCCAATTGCAAGAAGTCGAAAAGCGCCTTGCTGCAGAAGGTCGCGTTGCCGAACTCGCCGATGTAATGATCGAGCGCGCGATTATGTCGGGTGCTTCTGACATTCACATTGAACCTGACGATAATCGTTGCGAAATTAGGTTTCGTCTGGACGGAATCTTGACGGCGGCTGGTACTTATCCGATTGAATTTGGTCAGATACTTGTAAACCGAATCAAGATCATGTCGCAACTTGACGTGGGCGATAGACGATCACCACAAGATGGTCGAGCATCGGCAACATTTGGTGGTCACACAGTTGACTTGAGAGTTGTGACGATCCCTTCGGCTTGGGGTGGCGAGTCATGCGTTATTCGGTTATTAGATCAAACACGAGTCAGATCACGACTTGCATCAATTGGTTTCAGTCGAGCAGTTCGTGTGCAATTTGATAATTTGTGCTCACTTCAAGGCGGAGTGATCTTGGCAACCGGTCCGACTGGGTCTGGTAAAACGACGACGCTTTATAGCGCGCTAAGAAAACTTACGACACCATTAGTAAAGACAATCACGGTTGAAGACCCAGTTGAATATCGTCTCTCTGGAATGTTGCAAGTGCAAGTTAATCGCGCGGCAAATTTCGATTTCGCGGCTGCATTGCGAGCAGTTTTACGTGCTGACCCCGATGTTTTACTAGTTGGAGAAATTCGAGATGCAGAAACTGCAAAGACGGCGATGGGCGCTGCACTAACTGGGCAAGTCGTCATGGCATCGTTGCACGCTTCGACCGCCGCTACTGCACCGTTGCGCTTAATCGATCTCGGTATCGAACCATTCATGGTTTCAGCGGCAGTTCGTGGAGTAATCAATCAGCGATTATTGCGCCGACTTTGCCGACAGTGTCGAACACCGTATGTACCGCGTCGCTCAGTACTTGATGAGGCTCAATGGCCATTTGAGCGGCCAGAAAGATTGTGGGGGCCGCGAATTGGCGGCTGCGAAAACTGTTTTGATACCGGGTTTAAAGGTCGGGCAGTTGTTGCCGAAGTGATGAAAGTTACCGACGAACTCAGGTCTGCAATTATCGCTCGCGCCGACCCTGCATTAATTGAACTGATTGCAATTAATTCGGGAATGGTGCCGATTCGTCATGATGCGTTGCAACTTGCACGGCAAGGTGCGACCTCGCTTGAAGAGGTTGCCCGAGTTCTTGGTGAAAACTAATTTATACTGTCTAATAATTAATGTCTCACACATACTTTTTTAAGGGCTCTGATCGACTTGATCGCAAACGCAAGGGTCAAATTGTCGCGGTTGATCGCGAATCCGCGAAGGCCAAGTTATATCGTCGCGGGGTTTATGTAAAGCGACTGAGGCGGCGAATATTTTTCGATCTGTTTTCACGAGACTTAGATTTCATCCATCCAAGATTGCCGTTAGAAGAAGTGCTCTGGATCTCTCGTAATCTTTCAAGTTTGTTGACCAGTGGTATACGCCTTCCGGAGGCTTGCGAACTAATTACAGATCAACGACCAGGCAAGCGACCGGCGCGAGTCATGACAAAAATTCGACTTGATCTCGAAGCAGGAATGGGTGTCGGCGATGCATTCGTTGCTCAACAGCATCGTCTCGGCAAAGTTCCTACTGCGATGATCAAAGCTGGCGAGGCCACAGGGTCACTAGTCGCAACATTTAAGGGCATCATTGATTTGTGTGATGCGCAAATTAGATTGCGAAAAAATCTGAAGCGCGCAGTTCAATATCCGCTCGCTGTGATGTCAACAACAATCACGGTTTTGCTGGCAATGGTTTTTTTCGTGGTGCCGCGCTTCGTTGATATGTATTCGCAACTCAATGCAAAGCTTCCGGCTTTGACGCAGTTCGTGGTTGATCTGAGCATCACACTTACTCGTCAAGCCTGGGCGTTTCCTACTATTTTGGGTTTGTTGATTGCGTTGGGTTATCTTCTTCGAAAGATTCCAACTGGGCGAATTATCACAGATAATTTATTTCTAAAGGTTCCACGACTTGGTGCGCTTATCCATCGGTCAATTACTACTCGCAGTGCTGCGACGTTGAGCGCTTTGCTCACAGCGAAAGTTTCAATGCTCGACTCTCTAGAAATGACCGGTGAGGCAAGTGGCAACGTGGTGTTTCAAGAAGCATTTCTAGGGATCCAAGATTTAATTGCACAGGGCGAGTCTGTTACCGACTCATTTTCAAGTATCGACGAGTTGCCATTAGTATTTCGCGATCTTGCAGCAGTTGGTGATGCCTCTGGAGACCTTGCAGGTGTTCTTGCGCGGTATGCGGCTGATACCGAAGAAGATCTCAAACGAGATGGTGAAGATTTCGCAAAGGCAATTGAGCCGTATTTGATTTTGGGTCTTGGTGTGATCGTAGGTACAGCAGTGATTGCGCTGTACCTACCGATCTTCCAACTCGTAACAATCGTTGGCTAGTTAAAAACCCAGGTAAGTACTTTTCTTATCGTTGACCCAAAATGATGGGATCGAATTGATCTTCCCGCGCCAAGCACCTCGCAGTAGAAGATGCAAGGTATATGCCTTTCCGAGCGGGCTCACTGCCGCTTCAGTGTGCGCATGATAGTGATAGCCGATGCCATCATGGTCGTGACCGCCGTATTCGTCAAGCGCAACCGAGTATCCGATCATCGAACCATTTGCTGCGAGATATTTACCGAATAAGGCAACACCGTCTAAACCGAATCCGAGCAGTGGTGGATGGGTTTTGCCGGTGTAGTCATCTGAGTTGTAAAGACTTAGCCCATTGTTTAATGCGCTAAACCCATCTGCGTGATAATGCAACCCCATGCCTTGACCTACGTGAACACCAATGCTGCAGATTTCTGCGGCAGGTTGTGATTGATTAACCGTGTTGTTCATCGCTGGGTAGATTTCGACGCCGTCAAATGCGATTCCGTTCGTGCTAGTGCTGGCGTAATTAAATGTGTTTGGCGCGGCCGAACTCTTGCCATCAGAAAGCAATGACTTAACAAAAGTGTTTTCGGTAAGGCTTGAGACTAAACCGTAGTCACGCAATGGAATCCTGTTCATTGCCAACTGCAGTACTGCATCTCGTGTGACTTTGCTCGATGCATAGCCGCCACCGCTTGTGCCATCACCAGGTGGTCTACGAATATCGTTGAGATTGCTTGGCTTGTCAGTTATTGAATAACTAGCCATGACCATAAACGGGTGATACATGCCTGAAGAGTCTTTTTCGTTCGTGAAATAAACAAACGGCGTTGTCTGTTGACCGAGAGTGCCATTTGCGATACTGCTACTTTGCAGAGTAACCCCGAGTGCGCCGTCACGGTAATTTTTGTACAACAAAGTGTCATAGCGCAATTTGCCACCCTGTGCCTCGACCAAGGTTTTGATCTCGGCAATTTTTGCATCTGCAGCAGATTTTGTTGCAGAACTCGAGCCAACAACTGAAATTTGAGGCTTATAAGTAGCAGTTATGTCTCTCAATACGCCGTTGCTGCTTTCGTAACTTGAAGTCGACTCGTTCTTGACACCTGCAAGCGAAACTCGTTCGTTGCTTACGAAAGCAACGCCATCTGGGTTGAAATCAGTTGGCATGTCGTAGTTGATTGGCGAACTAAACAAATGCAATTGCGTAGCATCGCCAATTGATGGCACAAGCGAGAACGACCCATTGCTCAGTTTCACGTAGTAGTTTGCCGCGCTAAAACTTGAGTCGAGTGAGTGCGTATACATTGAAGTGCTTAACGAATATCGCTTTTTTGCCTGCAAAAGTTTTGTTGAGTTGTCATAACTAAAAGAGATGAAACCCGTTGAGGCAGTTGTGAAACCCCAGTTAATTTTGAAAACTAATTTATTTGAACTTGCTGATTCGAAATCGAGCGAGTAAATGTTATGTAAAACTGAGTCGATTCTGAACTGTGATGTATCGGTGGTGTCAGGAGCCGCATTGAAAATACCTTTCAGATATGACTCAAATATCTGCGCAGTCAATGGGGCTGCTGGCGCCGCATATGAAGAAGCCGAATCAATTGTCAAATAGTTTGCAGCGAGCGCGCCGGAGCTGTTATCGCCAATCATAAATTTGGTTCGATTTGAAACAGCAGACAGAGCACTCAGAGTTTTGCCCGAGAGTGATCGCTTGAGAATTACTGACATTGGCGCTGGTGTGTAATAAATCGGACTATTACTTGTTGTTGCGACGGTCGCAATAGTTGTAACGGTCGTGCCAGTTGTTGCAGAAGTATTCGTAGCGCCTGAGCCACCAATTGATAGTGCCTTGGTTGCGGCGATTGCTTTGAAGCTGCCTTTTTTCGCAATTTTCAAAGTCACAATGCAAGAACCAGATGGTTTAGTAGTTACCTGAGTTTTGGCCTTGTTTATTGAGCAGTCGCCCTTAACATTCCAAGTTTTTTTGCCATTCGAATTTGAGTTTGCAAGTTCTTTGACAGAAATTACGGCAGACGGTGGCAGTGAGGTCTCTCGCCACTTGATGTCGGTGGCTGGGGCCGCAAGAGCACTCGAGAAAGTTGCAGTCGCTGCGAGCAACGCGAGCAACACAATTTTAATTGGGCTTTTTACTAGTTGATTTTTAGCTAGTCGATTTTTAGTCATGCAGTACTTTAGTGCTAAAAAACCGAGTATCAGCCGATCGGCGCTATTTTTTGCCCTTAGTTAATCTCTTGTTAGTCAAATTTACGCCAGTAATTTTGACCGGCGTAAGTTTTTTGTAGCGGTTTTAGCGCTTTTTAGCTACATCGCCTTTTGGCTCAATAACAGGCTTGCGCACTGTGATGATCGTTGGTGGTGTCGCAACGCCAAGAGCGATGTCTTTGAATCCTTTTAGTGCGGTAATTTTCGCAACAGTCTTTGCCTTCACTTGCACTTGCTCACCAGTTGCCGGGTTACGAGCCATGCGCGCTGGTCGTGACTTCTTGGCAAATTTTGCGAAGCCAGAAATGTTAACGACATCACCACTGGCAACTGTTGCCAAGATTACGTCAATTGTGCCTTCGACTACAGCAGTTGCTGTTTTTTTATCGACGTCGGCGTGGATTGCTACTGCTTGGATGAGGTCACGTTTTTTCATATGCCAAGATATTACGCACAAACTTAGATCAGGTGGGTGATAGGCAACCCATATTTTGTATGGCTTTTATAGGTTCTGTTATCGCGACTACAAATTTTATGTATTAGAAGCCTCAAAAATGGCTTGAATTGCGGTATCTAGTGCGCCGTTGAATTGAGTCTCAGACTGTTGCACTGAAAGGCCTTCGGTTAGTGCGCGCGAAAAACTCGCGATAACTCCGTGATTTTGCGCGAGTTGTTTATTTGCTTCTTCTCGGCTGTATCCACCTGAGAGTGCGACCACGCGCACGACTCGCGGATGTTTGACGAGCTCTGCGTAAAAACCAGTTTCGTTTGGCAGCGTGAGTTTAAGCATCACATTTTGGTCGGCACTTAGCGAGTTCAGTTGACCGATAATTTCGGCTTTCAACAAAACTTCAGCGGCGCTTTTCTCAGGGCTATTGATGTCAACTTCTGGCTCAATAATTGGCACAAGACCAGCAGCAACGATTTGTTTACCGATTTCAAATTGTTGTTTGACAACATCTGTAATGCCAGTTTTATTGGCGAGTTTGATCACTGAGCGCATCTTTGTGCCAAAAACTCCGTGTGATTTGGCACTCTCAAGTCGCGTGCTGAGTTCTGGTATCGGCTTCATAATCTGTGCGCCATCAGCCTCGTCAGCCAAACCACTGTCGATTTTCAAGAATGGCAGAATCGATTTTTCTTGCCACAAGTATTCTGCGGTGCCTTTGCCGTCAATTGTGCGGTTCATAGTCATTTCAAACAAAATCGCACCAAGAATTCGCGAGCCAGTGAACGCTGGGCTTTTAATAATTCTTGATCGCATCGCGTGAACAAGATCAAACATCTCAGCATCGTTCTTATATTCTGATTCTTCGACGCCGTAAAGTTTGAGTGCCTTCGGCGTACTGCCGCCACTTTGGTCTAGGGCGGCGATGAAGCCTTTGTCGGTCTTAGCTTTTTGAAGTTGTTCTGGATTGATGCCTGCGCTCATGCGTGTTGTCCTTTGTGCGATTGGCTAGATATTAACGCAGTTCAGGTAGACGAGATAAATCTATAAATCGATAAAGCTATAAGTGCGGATTAACCAGCACGCGCCCGCGCATATTTCCGGCAAGAATCTTGTCAAGTTGGGCACTCAAGTCGCTTAAGCCGATGATCTCGACGCTCTGTGTTTCGAGCCATGAAGGTTTCAAATCTGTGGCGATTCGCTGCCACATTGCCTTGCGCGGCTCAAGCGGCGTTTGCACGCTGTCGATGCCGAGCAGGTTGACGCCACGCAAAATAAATGGCAGTACAGATGTTGGCAAATTTGTGCCACCGGTGAGTCCACTCGCGGCAACGCTGCATCCATATTTTAAAGTACGCAAAATGTAGGCGAGTGTTGCACCGCCAACGCAGTCGATCGCACCAGCCCATCGCTCGCGTTCAAGTGGTTTGGCAGACTCGGCTGAAGTTTCTGCGCGGTCAATAATTTCGCTGGCGCCGATTTGCTTAAGCCATTCGGCAGTTTCTGGCTTGCCCGTGCTGGCGACAACTTCGTAGCCGCGCAAGGCGAGCATGCCGACGGCGACTGAACCCACGCCGCCAGTGGCGCCAGTTACGAGAACTGGGCCCGTGTTTGGTTTGAGGCCCGCTTTCTCAAGTGCATCAACTGAAAGTGCGGCGGTGTAACCCGCAGTGCCGATCATCATTGCGGTGCGTGCGTCGAGACCTTTTGGCATCGGCACGAGCCAAGCCGATTGCACTCGTGCGTATTGCGAAAACCCGCCATGATGTGCAACACCAATGTCGTATCCATGGGCAATCACATTGTCGCCGACGTTGAAATTTGGGTTTGAAGACTCAACGATTTTGCCGGCCAAGTCAACGCCACCAATAAGCGGATCAATTCGTGCGATGCGACCTGACTCGGTGCTGGCGAGCCCGTCTTTGAAGTTGATGCCAGAGAATTCGACTTGAATAAGTACATCGCCGTCGCCAAGTTGATCAATTGGCATGTCGACAATTTTGCGTGCCCAGCCCGATTCGGTTTTGCCGACAGTGAAAGCGCGAGTCGTATTAGGTGTGTTCATCTGATTTTCTCTTTTCCGTTTAGTGCTAGTTATTGATTAATAGTTAATAGTTTATGGATTTCGGGTTTGCAGTCTTGGCTAAGCGTCAATGTTGAGTTCGTATATGACCACACTTCATCATGCACTTCGAACAATTCGTTGATTGCTTTTGTCGGGTTGGCCAGTTTGTTTAGGTCGGCGATTTTGTAGACGCAAACATTGAAAGCCGCTTGTGCGCCGGCCGCAGTTACGGCATGGTTAACAACATCTGCCCATTTATTTTCAAACTTGAGCACAGCCTGCGGGTTGTCAAACTCGGTCATTACTTCAGAAGTCTCGCTGAATACTAAACCCAGAGTTTGACTGGCGATTCTGCTGCGCAATTTTTGCAATTCGCTGTTTAATGCGTGTGTGATGTCTGCTGGTTTATAGAGTCGCGATTTTGTTTGACGCAGGTCGATGTCGCCTGTCTTCTCGGCGCAAAGCCAGGTTTGTGGTTGGTTGATCGATGCTTGTTTGACAATCTCTAGTGGAGTAGTCGCCGAGTGGTCGACGATCAATAACACATGGCGACTTGAAATCTGCATTGCTTGGTTGAACAGAGTATTGGCATCGATATTTAGCGCAAAAGCCAACTGGGCGATGACATCAACCGTGGGTGTCGGCGTCTTTTTGGTTTTTGAATTCGTATTGCGAGCGCGTTCGAGTGCGACGACGTATGGCTGCGAAATTTTTGCGCGTTGGGCGAGTTCGCGTGTTGATAATCCGAGTTGATGACGTTTTGCATTGAGGAGCGTGGCAAAACCCGCTGAGTTGAACTGCAGCAACGAATTAGTTGGCTGCGGTTTGCTTTTAGTCATCTCTGATAACTATAGTAATCGCTAGTGATACAAAGCAAATTAGTCGCCAATTCGCCATGGCCGCTATTTATGTTGTCGGTTGCGAGTGGTTGGTTTTTGCTATTACGGCACCACATTTCAACTAGTAGTGCCGTGCATTCGCATGCATCATCGCACGCATCATCGAACGTGTTTTTAATGTGGACGTTAATGACATTAGTAATGATGTCGACGACGGCAGTGCCTGTATTGATGTCGTTACGTAGCATTACGAGCAACGCATCGCAGCAAATTTGGTGGGCTTTCGTGTTTGGTTATGCGCTTATTTGGCTCGGTTTTGCACTTGCTGCATCGTCGTTGCAGTTGGCAATTGCTGAACTCAATTTATTTGACTCGCAAAATGGTTTGAATAAAATTTTGAGTGGCGGTTTATTGATTACTGCTGGTTTGTATCAGTTTTCATCGCTCAAGCAGAAGTGCCAATCAGAGTGTGTTGCACCGATGCAGTTTTTTATTCGTCACTGGCGCGACGGGGTGAGTGGAAGTTTTAAAATGGGTTTGCGTCACGGTGTAACTTGTGTTGGTTGTTGTTGGGCGCTAATGCTGTTGGCTTTTGTTGGCGGGCTGACAAACATTTGGTTCATGGTGCTCAGCGCCGCTGTTATGGCGATCGAGAAGTTCCCCGTGATTGGCCGACGAATTACGTTGCCACTTGGAGTATTAATAATTGTTTGGGGAGTCGCCGTATCGGCGAGTTTATTTACGAAATAACAAAAACGAAAGGCACAAAAAAATGAATACAAAAATTGAACAGAAAAACGCAGAGACTTGGTCAATCGAGGGTGAGTTGATTCTGAATTGCAACTGCACAGTGTTTTGCCCGTGTGTTGTTTCGCTAGGTGCACATCCGCCAACTGAGGGTTACTGTCAGGCGTGGTTAGGCGTGCGAATTGATAAAGGCAAATCTGGTCTGACATTTTTGTCGGGTTTGAATGTGGCGATGCTGCTCGATATCCCCGGCAAAATGGAGCGCGGCAACTGGACGACTGCTCTATGGATAGACGACCGCGCCACCGATGAACAGTTTGAGAAACTTGAAAAGATTTTCACTGGTGCAAGTCGTGGTACGACTGGTTTATTCAAGATGCTGGTTGGCAAATACCTTGGTGCTGAGCGCGCACCGATAAGTTTCGTCACCGAGGGTCAAAAACGCACGTTGAGTGTAGGCAAATATATTCAAGGTTCTGTTGAGCCGATAACTGGTTCGCGCGAGGGCGAAGAAGTCTCCGTTGTTAACACGCAATATTGGATGGGTCCAGAGGTCGTTGTGGCCAAAGCATCGCAAGGTCGAGTGCGAGCGTTCGGTCATGTCTGGAACTTCGAAGGTCGTAGCGCCGAAATTTGCAACATTAAATGGGTCGGCCCATAAATATGAGATACACACCAACGGTTAAGACGCCAAAGAATTCGCCACAATTAGCGATAACTCGGCGTACTCGCTCTACACCATTTTCGAGTCGCATCGAAGAGTTTGGGGTTGAGGCGTACACGATTTATAACCACATGTTGCTGCCAACTCGCATTCGTGGTGTTGAAGAAGATTACTTTCATTTGCGCAACAACGTTCAACTGTGGGATGTCTCGTGTCAGCGACAAGTTGAATTAGTTGGCCCAGATGCTGCGCGTTTAGCTCAGTTGATGACGGTTCGAGATTTGCGCAAACTCGAGATTGGTAAGTGTGCGCTCGCGCCAGTGTGCGATCAAGACGGGTTTTTATTAAACGACCCCGTGGCGATTCGCGTAGCCGAAGATCGTTTTTGGTTTTCTATTTCTGATCTGGATATTTTGTTATGGGCGCAAGGCATCGCGCTCGGCATGAAGCTTGATGTGAAAATTTTCGAGCCAGACATTTGGCCGCTTGCAGTGCAAGGCCCAAAAGCTGAAGATGTCGTCGTTGCCGTGTTTGGTGAGGCTGTACGTAAAACGAAATTCTTCAGGTTTGACAACCTTGAGTTCATGGGTCATAAGTTTTTGGTTGCTCGCAGCGGTTGGAGTGCTCAAGGTGGCTTTGAGATTTATGTCGACGATGCCGTGATTGGCGGGCAACTTTATGATGCGTTGGCCGAGGCCGGTAAACAATTTGATATTGGTCCGGGTTGCCCAAACTTGATAGAGCGAATTGAAGCCGGTCTGATGACTTATGGTTCAGACATCACACGTGCAGACACACCTCTTGAAGCGGCGATGGAGCAGTATGTTTCGCTTGATGCCGATATTGATGCGATTGGTCTTGATGCAATTCGTGCAGTCGCCAAGCGCGGCATTGACCGCCGCGTTTGCGGATTGACAATTGACGGACCAAAAGTACCAGCCAATAGAAACCCGTGGCCTGTAAAAGTTGGTGGCAAACAAATTGGTTCTGTGACTTCGGCAGTTTGGTCGCCAAGACTCGAGACGAATGTTTCACTTGGGCAGTTAGCGATTGACTACACACCTGTCGGAACAAAAGTTTTGGTGCAAACTCCAGCAGGCGAGTTCAGCGCTCAAGTTTCACCAGTGCCGTTTGACAGCGCAACTAAAAAATAAATTAAATTTTTTGGTGCGACAGTTATTGCAGCGTTAAAAACTATTTTCGTCGAGAGTCACGGGCCGCGGGCATCCAGTTTTCGCCAGCAGTTTTATCAATTCGCGAAAGCAAAGTTTTACTATGCGGCAAGACAAGGTCGCAGAATTTTTGAGTTTTTTCTTCACCTAAGTTTCGCCATGCATGCTCAGCCAATTTATTAGTTGAGTCTTCAAGTTGTTGGCGAAACTCTAAGCCCGCACTGTTTATTTTTCTATCTGTGACATAGCCGCGCTGGTCAAGCAAAGACCAGGCTTCATCAAGTTGCGCATCGTTGGCACCGCGACTTCGTGGAATCCAATCGCCGGGATATCCCAAAAAAGCATCGTGCAACAAACCTGCTTGAACTCCGCTGATGTCGTGTGCTGCAAGAATCGCCCAGTGTGTGTCGCCGCGCCACTCACGAATGCAATTGATTGCTAACCATGCCGACAACGCGGGTTGATTTTCGCAACGTGGCCAACCAAGATGCGCTGCGTAAAGGGCTCGTCCTGAAATCGGCAAAGATTCTGCAGCCTGCCATAATTCATTAGCCATCTCTCCGAGGGCGACAACAATTTCTGGAACGAATTCGTTTAAGCCCTGCACAACTGCTTCATTGCGCACACGGTACGCATCTTCAAATGTTGTCTTCTCGCGAGCAAGTCTTAGTGCGAGTCGAATAAAGTCGGCATGAATTGAATAGCATGCGGCGATTACAACTTCGTCGCCAGCACTTGCAAGAGGTGCGCATCGCGACGCAATGTAATAACCAAGTCCGTTTTCAACGCCGAGCGCTGTGTATCGCTTTATTGCATTTGGGTCCCAATAAATCCAGCCCACTAATCGGTGCGATGCCAGCGACGCCTGTGCGCTCAGCACCTGCCACTGCGTCGCGCTACCAGGGCTTGCGCTCGACGGCGGTGTATTTGAAGAACTAGTCATATTTGTCACGCTTATCTAGCAACTTTAATGTTTGTGTGTGAAGCATCTGTCGTCAGAATACAGTGGTTTCGGTAATGAGCACTAAATCTATACGAGTCGGGTTGCTGGCCTATGGGGCGATTGGCTTTGAGCACAATATTGCTGTTCAAAATACAAATGGATTAATTCTCAGTGCCGTGTGTGACACGAAGCCTGAGCGACTAGTTGCGGCTCGCGAACTGGCACCAGATTTTGTTGGCTTCAGCGACGCAACCGAAATGCTCGATTCGGGATTGCTCGACTTGGTAGTGATTTCTACCCCACCGAATAGTCACTTTTTTTGGGCCAAAGAATCACTTCAGCGAGGCATTCATGTTGTACTTGAAAAGCCGATGGCGCTAACCGCGGACGAATGCGATGAGTTAATTAAATTGGCGAGTCTTAAAAATTTGCTACTTGTTGTTTATCAAAATCGTCGGTTTGACGCAGATTTTGTAACGATGCGTTCGCTGATTTCATCTGGCGTAATCGGTGAGGTTTATCAACTTGACACTTTCGTCGGGGGATACTCGAGGCCCTGCGACTACTGGCATTCTGACGCCGTTGTTTCTGGCGGCGCGATTTTTGACTGGGGCAGTCACTTCATTGATCAAATTTTAAATCTAATTAGTGATGATGTCGCTCATGTCAGTGGACAAAATCACAAACGAGTTTGGACGCACGCAACAAATGCAGATCATGCTCAAGTGACGATTACATTCGCAACTGGTAAGCAGGCAACTTTCGTTCACTCAGATCTCGCCGCAGCACGAAAGCCAAAGTTCTATGTTCTCGGTACCCTTGGCGCAATTGTCGCTGATTGGAACCCCGCCGCCGAACCGGCAGTTGCCGATCTTCCAGCTATTTTGACATTACATAGTCAAGATTCGACTTCGACAATTGTTCAGTTAGAAAAACTAGATGAATACCAATTTCACAAATCAATAGTTGATTATCTAACAACTGGTGCGCCGATGTCGGTTACTGCTTTGCAGTCACGCAATGTTGTTGCAATTATGCAAGCAGCAGAAGAGTCGGCGCGCAATAATGCGATGCCGGTATCGCCGAGAATTCGTCTAGTTTCTGGTGCTAACTCAGCTAGCGAAGTTTTGCGATGACGGTCAATTGGGGTTTTCTCGGCGCAGGGTGGATTGCAAACAGAGCTACAGCGCCAGCCGTTCGCGCTGCCAATAATGCGCAACTTTTTGGCGTAGCAAGCCGTGATAGAGCCCGCTCAGCAAAGTTCGAGCCACAAAATGTTTATGACTCTTACCAACAGTTGTTAGATGATCCGCAAATCGAAGTTGTTTATATAAGTCTTGCGAATCATCAGCATCTTGAATGGGTGACACGATCTTTAGAAGCAGGCAAACATGTGCTGTGTGAGAAACCACTTGGTTTGAACGCAATTGAAGTTCAGAAAATGATTGAATGCGCGCAACGTTGTAATCGATTGTTGGTTGAAGCAGTATGGACTCGTTGGCACCCACGATTTAAACGAATCGCAGAGGTAGTTGCATCTGGTGAGATTGGCGAACTGTTAACTATTGAGTCGCAGTTCACTTTCAAATCAGAGATGACCGAAAATTACCGCCTTGACCCTGCGTTAGGCGGCGGAGCGCTATTAGATATTGGTTGCTATCAAATAAATGCATGGGTCGCGTTAACAAACGGTGCGAAAGATCTGAAACTCAATATTGTTGAGAGAAAACTTGGCCCAACCAAAATTGACTTAACGACTGACGTGAAAGCAACAATCAACAACCAAATAGAGGCACACTTTAGAAGTTCGTTTGATTTTGATGCACCGCAGAAACTAAAAATTGACGGACGTTCTGGCAGCATTGCTACCGAAAGTGGTGAATCTTTTTCAACGTGGCGCGAGCCAAGTTCGTTGAGGGTTAACGATCGAATCGAGCAGTTTTATTCTGTTGATGCTTTTGTTGAGATGATTCAACAAGTCAGCGAACAAGTTGCGAACAACTCAGGGTGGGTGATGCCACTCACAGATTCGTTGCGAGTTGCTCAGATTCTTGACCAAATTATTGCCAGTTAAGAGATCAATTCGTGAGATTTAAATTTCTTTTCGCTGTGTTGGTTGTTGCAACAGGTTGTGCAAGTACCGAGAAAATATCAACCAGTCAAAGTGTTGGTTGTGGTTTTGGCGAAACTGTTAGGGGTAGGCCGTTAAATATTGCGACAACAGTTGCCCCGATCACGAGCATTGTCGCAAACATTGTGGGTGGCACTGGCTCGATAGTTGCTGGGGTTGTCCCAGAAGGCACCAACTCGCATACATTCGAACCTAAGCCAAGTGATGCCGCCACACTTGAATCTGCTGACATTATTTTTATCAATGGTTTAGTGCTTGAAGAACCAACAAAAGATCTTGCCATGGCAAACATCAAGACTTCGGCGAACATTTGCGAACTTGGCACCGAAGTTTTGCCCGAGTCTGAATACATTTATGACTTCTCGTTTCCAAAAGAGGGTGGCAAACCGAACCCTCATTTATGGACAAACCCACCGATGGCAAAACAGTATGCGCAGGTTGTACGAGATGTACTTGTGCGTCGAGACCCGACAAATGCAGCAATTTACGAAAGTAACTTTTCTGCATTCGCTTTGAAGATTGACGCGCTTGATGGCGCAATTGAAATTGCGACCGCGACTATCCCTGAAGATCAACGCAAACTGCTCACTTATCATGACGCGTATGCATACTTCGCAAAAAATTATGGCTTCACAGTGATCGGCGCAATTCAGCCCTCTTCATTTGATGAACCAACTCCAAAAGAAATTGGCGGATTGATCTTGCAAGTGAAAAATCAAAGCGTTAAGGCAATTTTTGGTAGTGAGGTATTTCCGTCCACTGTGCTTGAACAAATCGGTGCCGAAACTGCTGTGAGATATGTTGATGTTCTGCGTGATGATGATTTGATTGGTGAACCAGGTGACCCAGAACATTCATATCTTGGTTTGATGCGTTTTGATTTTGTAACAATTGTTGAGGCACTAGGCGGTGATGCTTCGGCGTTGAAATCTCTCGATGTTCGAGACGTGGTAAAAGATGAGGCAAAGTATCCACAGTAGAACTGATAGTCCGTTGATTGTTTGCGAACATGTTTCGTGCACCTATGGCAACGCACCAGTACTTAGCGACGTTTATTTCAATATCAATCGCGGAGAATTCGTCGGCATTGTCGGCCCATCTGGGTCTGGCAAGACAACTTTGATTAAAGCAATAATTGGTGCACAACCAGTCGCGCACGGTTCAATAACGATCGCATCTCAATTAACGATTGGCTACGTACCACAAGTTGAAACTGTCGACTGGTACTTTCCGGTAACGGTTGAAGAAGTAATTGTGATGACTCGTGCCAAAACTAAATTGTGGCCACGAATCACTTCGCAAGAGCGCACAGAGGTTCGTGAAGTTCTAGAAAAACTTGGTATTGCTGATGTTGCACATCGTCACATTCGCGAACTCTCGGGTGGGCAACAACAACGAGTATTTCTTGCTCGGGCGATGTTTTGTCAGCCTGATATTTTGGTTTTAGATGAGCCGACTTCAGGAGTCGATGTTCGTACACGTCATGAGATCTTGCATCTTCTTGCAGATTTACATCAAGATGGTTTGACGATTTTGTTGACTACACACGATCTGAATGGTCTGGCGGCCCATTTGCCGCGTCTTGTTTGTTTGAATAAAACCGTAATCGCTGACGGAAACCCACGCGAGGTTCTTACTTCGAAAGTTCTTGAAGCAACCTATGGCGCACCAATGGAAGTTCTTGAGCATGGTGGAATGCCACTTGTGGTTGACCATGGTCGTGTCGCAATGCGCGGAGAAGGCAAATGATTATTGCACTAGATATTTTCGAGCCGTATGGTTTTCAATTTTTTCGTAACGGGTTGGTCGTTGCAACAATTGCGGGTGCGCTATGTGGTCTGCTCGGTGTTTTCGTAATTCTTCGTGGCATGAGTTATATCGGACACGGTTTATCGCATGCAGTGTTTGGTGGAGCAGCAGCCAGCGCAGTTATTAAAGTCAACTATTTTCTTGGCGCAGGCATTTGGGGTGTCGTGTCTGGCCTATTAATCGCCCGCGTCGCGCGCCGACGTGTGATCGGTGCCGATGCCGCAATTGGCGTTGTTACGACTGCTTCATTCGCACTTGGCCTTGCATTGATGAACCGCTATGGCCAAGCGTCAAAGAGCATTGAAGCGGTGCTATTCGGCAGCGTGCTCGGTGTAAAAGTTGCAGATATTTATGCTGTCGCGCTTGTTGCGTTACTCGGTCTTGCCGTGGTCATACTTGGATATCGAAAGCTACTTTTTTCAACATTCGATCGAGATGTTGCTCAAGTTAGTAATGTGCGAGTTTCTCTTGTAGAAGCCGTGTTGTTGGCGATGATCTCGTTGACGATTTTGGTGACGATGCGCGTGATCGGCACGCTGTTGATATCGGCCCTGCTGGTGATTCCTGCTGCGTCAGCACGAATGACGACTAATAGTTTTTCGCGTCTGTTATGGATCTCACCAATTATTGGCGCAGTAACTTGTTTTGTCGGCATGAATTTGAGCTATCACTTAGATACTTCTGCAAGTGCGACAATAATTTTGCTTGATGCGTTTGTGTTTGTAGTTGTTTATGCAATTGCTGGCACAAGAAACCGTGCCAAGATGGCTTCACTCGGACGTCTGTAATTCGCTCACTAGTTTTGCGCATTAATCATGAGCGCTAATTATGTGCATTAATTAACTAGTCCGAAAACCCCACTGCGCGCCATCTGGTGTGTCGCGAACTTCAACATTGATTGCAGCCAAGCGATCGCGGATAATGTCAGATAAATCAAATCGCTTATCGCTTCGCACCTGAGCACGCAGATCAAGTAGTACTTGCACAAATGGCCCTAATACGTCGCGCGGGTCGCGCAACCCACCAGTAGCCGCCGCCGCCAAACGCGTGATCATGCTGCGCAGTACTGCCCGCGCGTGATCAGTTGCGTCACTTTGCAGAGTGTCGCCCGACCATCCTGAAATCGCATCGTCTAGTTCAAGTGCTGCGCGAGCTGCTCCATCGGCATCTGAATTAGCAAGTGCCTCAGAAAAGACTTGATTTAAGCGATCTGTTGCTTCACGTAAGTTATTGTCGAAAATTGCAGGTGCTGCTGCGACAGCTGTCGACCCAGCCAAAGGTTTTGTTTGAGTCGTTGCTGTTGTGTTTGAATCTCGTGTTGTTGTTTTTGCCGGGTCGCGCAATCGATCCACAGAAAAAGTTTCACCTGATGCAATCTGAGTTGATTCGCCACGAACTCGAATCGTTACGACACCCTTACCAACAACATTGACAGTTTCAGTATCAAGATCAATAACCAAACCGGTGTGTTCATCTACTCCAAGTACATAAACATCGTCTGGTAACTCGCGTTCAAGCATTGCGAGTCGTCGTTCACCCATATAACAAAACCGTGTGTCGTGGTGCCCGCCCTCTGCATTGTTGTAATGCGGGATCAGCGCAACATTGACACCGATTTCGCCGAGGATATTTAGACCGTCTAACCAGCGCGGGTCTTCGCCAACTTTATAGATTTCATAAACAGGCAAAGTGAATTTACCTAGTGTCAGCGCGGCTGCCGACGCAAAAGTAACAATGCCGCCGTCGTGAAGTTTTTTATTAAGTAAACCTGCAAGTGACGTGCCCGACCATTGACGCAACGCATATGTCGGAGATCCCGGCCCTGCAAAGACATAATCTGCATCTGCAACTTTTTGAAGACCGCGTTCAACAGCAAGCGCGTCAGCACCGATTATCTCGGTGAGCCCGGCGACTTCAAGTACAAGATTGATGCTTGTCTGAAAATATTCAGACGCTTTTGTTGCAAGTTCGGGAGCATTTTCTTGAAATCCATATGGAGTGTCAAGTAAAACTGCACGCGACGTCTTAGCTAATTTTGCAGCAAGCATGCGATGAGTTGAAACCATCGTCGGCGAAGTTTCGCCTGATCCCATTACTGCAAGAATGTGTGGAAGTGTCATCAGAAAAATCCGTCGGTTATGGCTGTGTGCACGACCTGCGCAAAGCGCGCAGGGTGTTGTGCATGTAGGTCATGATCAGCAGGGCTAAACCATTCAACCCTCACCTTGGGCACTAATTGCGAAGCGTGTTCAATGGCACTGCGTTTAGTTTCGTTAAAAATGCCTTGTGGCCCTTCGGCTGGCACAAACATAACAGGCACCGAAATCTGATCATATATCTGTGTGGGATGATGCTCCCATAATCCGCGCAAGACCATCATGTGTCGCTCAAAATTTAGCCATGGACGCAAAGTGCCATCGGGTAGATGCTCCATGCACGCCAGAGCGCCGTTGATGCCTGTTTCTGGCCAGTCAGGGTGGCTACGCTGCATGTAATTTCTAAAGTCTGCGATCTTCGTTCCAGCGGTTCTCGGCGGACGTAGTGCTTCTGCGCAATCGTCCCAAAGAGGATAATGATTCTGCAATTCAAGAAAGCCGCCATCAACACAGACAACACCGCGCACTAATTCTGGATGAGTGTGCGCAAGTTCAAGAACAACGTTGCCGCCCCACGATTGACCGCAGACTACTGGGTTTACAAAACCATCTCGTTGAATCTCGCGTAGTAGTCCGGCCAAGTCTTGTGTCACCGTTTGCAAGTCGTAACCAGTTTCAGGTTTTTCACTTAGTCCGTGACCACGAAGATCAACTGCGGTAATGAGGTGACCAAGTGCGCACAACGCGAGTGCGGCACCTTCCCACAACATTGCATTTGAAGCAAGTCCGTGCACGAGCACAATCGGTGTTTTGTTGTGGGTTGTCGCGTTGCCCCATGTAACTGTGTGAAGTCGAACACCATTTGCAGTATCAGTCGAATTGCTCATCGGCACAACCGCACTAATTGGTGTTGAAGAATTCATTGCAGTCAGACTAGGCATCTGTAACAACAAAAATTCTCTTACTTTTCGTAAACCACCGTATATTTCTCCGTTCGTAGTGCGAAACTTTGTGCATGGTTGCACGTGAATTAACAGAAATCAAAATTCCAAGCGAGTTACTTCCAAGCGATGGACGATTCGGTAGTGGACCATCAAAGATTCGAGCATCGCAAATTGACGCCCTGGTGTCGGCTTCGACTCATTTGCTGGGTACTTCACATCGTCAAGAACCAGTTAAAAGATTAGTTAGCTCGGTACGTGAGCAGCTTTGTCAACTATTCACACTTCCGGAAGGTTGGCAGGTTTTAATTGGCAACGGCGGCGCGAGTTTGTTTTGGGATGCAGCGACATTTGGTTTAATCAACGAGCGCAGTCAGCACTATGTATTTGGTGAGTTCTCGTCTAAGTTCGCCATAGCCGTGCAAAAAGCACCACATCTAAGTGAACCGATAATTGTTGAGTCATATGCTGGCACCGCACCGATAATAAAAACGGCGCAAGATTCGCAAGTTGATACATATTGTTTAACGCACAACGAAACTTCAACTGGCGCGATGATGAAATTACTTCGGCCATCTCAACCTGCTGATGCATTGGTTGTAGTTGATGCGACTTCAGCGGCTGGTTCAATGGCTTGGTCGACAGATGAAGTTGACGTCTATTATTTTTCGCCTCAGAAAGGATTTGCATCAGAAGGTGGTACCTGGATCGCGTTGTGTTCACCACGAGCCATTGAGCGAATTGAATCAATCGCTAAATCAACACGATGGTGTCCTGCTTCGCTCGATTTATCAATTGCCCTTGAAAACTCAAAAGCAAATCAGACATATAACACACCTTCAATTTCTACATTTGTTCTGCTGAATAATCAATTGACCTGGATGCTCGAAAATGGTGGATTGGATTGGTGCGTTAGTCGAACCAGTAGTTCGTCGAAGCATCTTTACGACTGGGCTGAACAACGAAAGTTCGCAACGCCGTTTATTGTTAATCCTGAGTTCCGTTCACCAGTTGTTGGCACGATCGATCTAATCGGTGTCGACGCTAACGATGTCAATGCGGTGTTGCGCGCCAACAAAATTGTCGACACAGACTCGTATCGCAAACTCGGCCGTAACCAGCTGAGAGTCTCAATGTTTCCAGCCGTTGAGCCAACTGATGTGCAAAAACTTACTGCTTGTATTGATTTCATTGTTGAGGCAATTTCATGACTAGGCCCCGCGTAGTTATTGCAGAAGAAATAGCTGAGTTAGGCTTAGAGCGATTAAGAAATGCTGGGTTTGAAGTCGATATTCAACTCGAGAAAAGCCCTGATGATCTACGGAATTGCATTGTTGGCGCAAGCGCATTAATTATTCGCTCAGCGACAAATGTAGATGCACAGTTGTTGGCGGCTGGCAATGAACTTGTCGTTGTGGCACGTGCTGGCGTTGGTCTTGACAATGTTGATATTGCGGCCGCGACAGCCTGTGGAGTAATGGTCGTCAACGCACCAGAATCGAACATCTTGTCGGCCGCTGAACACACGATGGCCTTAATTTTGGCTATTTCACGTAATGTTCCGCAGGCGCATCGTGCACTAACGCAAGGGCGTTGGGAGCGAAGTAAATGGGAGGGAATTGAACTTGCGTCAAAGACACTTGGCATATTGGGTCTAGGTCGAATTGGTGCACTCGTTGCACAACGCGCGCTGGCTTTTGAAATGCGAATTATTGCTTTTGATCCATTTATTTCAGCCGAACGTGCGCGAGAACTAAATGTTGAGATGATGTCAATTGATGAAGTAATTGCACAGTCAGACATTTTGACAATACATTTACCAAAGAATAAACAAACGGTTAATTTGATAGACACCAAAATGCTCGCAATGGCTAAACCGTCATTAAGAATTGTTAACGTTGCTCGGGGTGGAATCATTAATGAATCTGATTTGGCTCAAGCCTTAGGCAATGGCACGATCGCTGGTGCAGCAATTGACGTTTTCGAAACTGAGCCGACTAAATCTTCGCCATTGTTCGAACTCGACAATGTTGTTGTTACTCCACATTTGGGTGCGAGTACTCGCGAAGCCCAAGATCGTGCAGGTGAAGTAGTCGCCGATATGGTTTGCCTAGCGCTAAATAACGAGTTCGTTCCATTTGCGGTCAACCTTGAGGCGAGTGATGCCAACGAGACGCTCAAACCTTTTGTTCCACTCGCTCAAAAACTTGGTCGTGTATTTGCATCACTCGTTGATGTGCCACCTGAGATTTTTGAAATTTCTATCACTGGAGAAATTGGTGCATATGACCCAGGCTTAATTTCGATCAGCGCTTTGAAAGGTGCGCTTTCTGTATGGACAAACAAAGCAGTAAGTCTTGTGAATGCACCGATCATCGCTAGACAATTAAAGATTCAAGTTAATAAAACTTCTTCAAAAACCACGCAACATCGCGATTACGTCAATCTAGTCACGCTGCGTTCGGGAAACCATAACTTGTCGGCGACGCTCACTGGTCGGCGACGTGAAGCCAGAATTGTGATTATTGATGACCATCTGACTGACATTCCACCTTCTGAGCACATGTTGATAGTTAAAAATGATGATCGACCCGGTGCAATTGGTCGTGTTGCGACGGCGCTCGGCAATGCCAATATCAACATTGCAAACATGGATGTTGGTAATACTGAAACTGTTGGTAGCGCATTGATGTGCATCTCAACTACGACAGCAGTCTCAAAAGAAGTGATTGAAACTTTACGCACACTCGATGGAATCACGAGCGTTACCGCAATTGGTTCTTGAGATATCGTGTCGGTGTGATTTATCGAGAGTTAGTTTGTGATTAATTTAATTTTGCTTGCGAATTTCGTCGCTACTTGTTTAATGACGGGTGTTATCTGGTTTGTGCAGTGGGTTCACTATCCGCTGTTAGCGCAGGTGCCAGTTGATCGCGCGGTTGAAACTGCTGTCGAGCATCAACGACGCACAGGACAAGTGTTGGCGATACCGATGGCCGTTGAGGGTTTCACAACATTGGGTTTATTAATTAGCCGGCCAGAAAGTGTACAAATTTTTTGGCCATGGTTTGGCGCAGTGTTGTTGGCAGTTGCTCTTGGCAGCACCGTGTTTGTTTCTGTGCCGTTGCATGCAAAAATGGCGACCAACCCGACTGCAGATGTCGGGCAACGATTAGTCGTGACGAATTGGCCGCGCACAATTGCGTGGTCGTTACGTGCAGTGGTGTGTGCTGTGATGATTTTGCAAGTCCTTCAGGCGTAACCAGGTGCGATGATGTCTTCGCAAGATTGCCCACAGCCTGTTCGACGCGCGGTTATGAAACAAGGCTGGTATGACCTTGCATACATTCACTATCGCTACAAAGTTGAAGAAGTTGCACGCATTTTGCCGCCGGGTCTTGAAGTTGATGTTTGTGATGGCTCGGCGTGGGTCGGGCTAATTCCGTTTTCGATGCGTGGCATCGGCGTGCCGGGTTTGCCAGCGGTGCCGTATCTTGGATCTTTTCCTGAGGTGAATGTTCGCACTTATGTGCGTCGCAACGGAATACCTGGCGTTTGGTTTTGTTCGTTGGATATCAATCGGTTGCTGCCGACTATCGTCGCGCGTACGACTTATACATTGCCTTACTGTTTTGGCAAGGCGAGCAACAAACGTGTTGGCGACGAATTACATACATCAGTTGTGCGCAGGTGGCCGCGTGGTAGTGCCGAAACAAAGATTCACTTAAAAATTTTAGAACCAATTGCAGAGCCGTCTCCGTTAGAAGTGTTTTTGAGCGCAAGATGGGGTTTATATACGACTACACGAGCTGGCAGTTTGCGTTACGCGCCGATCTCGCACGATCGCTGGCAATTACAGCGCGCAGAAATAATTTCACTTGATGACTCTTTGGTTGCTGCTGCTGGTTTTGAGTCGCCACGAGCAGAGATCAACGGCGAACCGCATGTGATGTTTTCTAGCGGCGTACAAGTTCGTGTTGGCTTGCCCCGACGCGCCTGAATAATTGTGCAAAATTTGCGAGTTAGTTTTTTGATGATCCTGGTCGATAGTTTCCGCGGTCGGCAGCAGCCCTGAGCACCGTCATGCCGTAGACAAATGCACCAGTCATAACAATTAAGAAGATTACGCTTCCGAAACCAAATAGAGCTCCTAGTGACATAGTCAGTCCTTTGCGCCCTTACCCGATAACAAAAATGCTCCGAGTGCGAGAATTGAAGGCACCCAAACACCAACGTAGATTCCGTTCAGTCTGTCTTCAACCGAAGAACTCTGAAAATAAAGCCACACGCTCAGCACGAGACTGGCGGCTGCCGATAAAAGGGTCGTGACTCGTAAAACTGTTTCTGGTTTCATTTAAGTGATTCCTCCAATTTGTAACTATAGACGATTTAGTACGAAAATTACCGACACAGCGGTGATTTTTAGTCAGTGGTTACGAGTTCGAGTTTTACAAATTTATGCCGTATCACAATTGCGCTTATACAAATTGGACCGACTAAAAGCATGCTGTGCTCAAGCGTTGATAGTTCTGCTGTGCGAAACGAAAATACGGTGATCACTAGCATCCAAAAAGACATTGCGAAGACGTTCAGCTTACGAAATTCTAAAACCTGCAATGTATGAGGAAACTCAACGTTACTTAAAGTGAGCATCGCGAGTAGAAAAGAGATTGCAATATTCAGGTTCATATCTAAACCTAATAGCCAAATAGTTGGGATAACCAAGTTCCATGCTGCAGGGAAGCCTCTAAACCAATGCTGGGCGTTTGCAATAGTTGTTTGGCTAAACCATAATGCTGACGATCCAAGAATTGCGGCGACAGCCAATTGGCCAGCTAAGTCGTGCGAGACAATTTCGAACTGCCACATAAATGCAGCGGGAACAACCACGCAAGTTACGTAATCAATGACAAGATCCAAAATGTATCCGTCAAATCTCGGTAATTCTGAATTGCTCATCCAACGTCGAGCGATTGGGCCATCAATGCCATCAATCAGAACAGCGATCATCATCCAAACGACTGCTGCTGTAGGCGATTTATCAAGTACTGCGACGAGTGCTGCCATGCCAGCCAGAATTCCGGTGACCGTTAAACCATGAATTGAGAGATCTACTTGATTTGATTTAAATTTGATTTTGCTTCGCATGACTTACGTGATTGTACTCTGATTTGTACCATGAAATTATTAAGTCGTCGGTTGACGTTGTCTGTGATTTGGATGGTTGTAACGCTGCATTGGTCAGTGGCGAGAATTCTTGCAGTGTCGGTGTGGCTATCTGAATATGGAATCAGCACTAAAATTTTTGCTGCGGTTGAAATTTCGTCGTCTTTAATTTATGGTGCCAGTTCGGCGAAAGCAGTTTCGAATCACTTTCGTAAGCGAAAACTCTCGGTGCTCTTTTGGGGCTTTATTGCTTTTGTGAGTTACATCACGCCTGATGCTTATGTATTGGTAAATGGTCGCACCTTGCCGACTATTTATTACATAGTTATTGTTCTGCTTGCCGTGTTGTTCGGTGCTTATGCAGTATTTGTGATTGCCAGAGCCGTGAGATCATCATGAGTTTAAATCTTGAACAGGCTTTTCAAGAGGCCTCAATACCGACGCTATTGATGTGTCTAGTTCAGCTGACCGGTGACGAATCATGGCTGCGCGAGCCATATTTGCCTAAGCGAGACACAAACTTATTTGCCGATGAGTCTGGTGGTATCGCCGAATCGGCACAACAACAAATTCGTGACTCGCTCGCGATCGTGCTTGGCGAAATATCGGATGGCAAGCGAGAGATTCTGTCGCCACCCAACACTGAGTTGTTTACAAGAATGATGAGTCTGTGTGTTGCCGAAGAAGTCGCGCCCGAATATGCGCCGATGATGATGGAGGCGATGGGTTTGACGCAACGCGATATCGGTTGGACGAAACTATCGGCTGCTTCGAGCGAGACACTCAAGAAATTTACGGTTTTAATAATCGGTGCCGGTTTTTCTGGTATTTGCGCGGCGATCAAACTTGATCAACTTGGTATTCGCTGGATGATGGCTGACGCGAATGCCGAGATCGGCGGCACTTGGCTCGTGAATGATTATCCAGAAGCAGGGGTTGATACTCCGAATCATTTTTATTCGTTTACGTTTGCGCCAAATCACCGGTGGCCGAAGTATTTTTCAAAGCGAATTGATGTTTTGAATTACTGTAAGTCAGTTGCCGAAAAGTTCAAAGTTGCTGACCGCATTAGTTTGAACACCGAAGTTGTGTCTACGACTTGGGATGAAGCGTCGCAGAAATGGAAAGTTGTGTTGCGCGATCGACACGGTCAGTTGCGCGAGTCTCACGCCAACGTCGTAATCTCTGGCGTCGGGCAACTCAATCGTCCTAAAAAGTCATTCATTAAGGGCCTCGAATCATTTTCTGGCCCGTGCTTTCATTCGGCGCAGTGGCGCCACGATGTTGACCTTTCTGGCAAACGAGTTGCGATCATTGGCACTGGGGCAAGTGCGATGCAGATTCTGCGCACTGTCGCGTCGAAAGCCAGTGATGTGACAATTTTTCAACGGTCACCGCAATGGGTGCGACCAAGCAATGACTATCACCGAGATGTCAAGCCACAAACAATGTGGCTATTTGAAAATGTTCCGTTTTATTTTGATTGGTATCGCTTTGGTCTTTTCTGGAGATTCGGAGATGGATTGCTGCCGACTTTGCGCCGAGATGAAACTTGGCCACATCAGCAACGATCAATGAATTCACGTAACGATAAACATCGAGTACAACTCACTGAATATCTGCTCACGCAACTTGAAGGTCGCACTGATCTAG
Source organism: uncultured Acidimicrobiaceae bacterium (assembly GCA_937890395.1). GTDB lineage: Bacteria > Actinomycetota > Acidimicrobiia > Acidimicrobiales > Ilumatobacteraceae > BACL27. The sequence continues at coordinate 39,369 of CALACK010000198.1, forward strand.
TGAACAAAACTTTGCCCGACTATCCGCCATATGGCAAACGAATTCTCGTCGACAACGATTGGTACAAAACTCTGACGCGTGACAATGTCGAACTAGTTGCGTCTGGGGTAGACCATGTTGACGGCAATCAAATAGTTGCCCTTGACGGTTCGTCGCGCGAAACCGATGTAATCATTTTGGCGACTGGTTTTGAGGCCGGCAAGATGCTTGCTTCGGTGGCTGTAACTGGTCGAAACGGCACGACGCTACGAGATACGTGGGGTGACGATAATCCGCGCGCATATAAAGGTATGACGATGCCAAACTTTCCAAATTTGTTTTGCTTGTATGGGCCAAATACCAATGTGGCGCATGGTGGCAGTGTGATTTTTCAGGCTGAATGCCAAATGCGTTACATCACTAGTTGTATTACTCAGATGATTGAATCGCAAATATCGGCAGTTGACGTGCGCCCTGAAGTACATGATGCGTATAACAAAGCAGTCGACGACGAACACGACCAACTTGTGTGGTCACACCCGGGCATGGATAGTTGGTACAAAAATTCTCAAGGTCGAATATTTTCTCCAATGCCGTGGCGGTTTGTCGACTATTGGTCAATGACTCACGATGCTGATCTAAGTGACTATCTGGTCACTGCAAAACGCGCGATTATTTAGGCAAGAACGCGCAACGAAATATCGTTGCAAGATTCGCAAACACTTTGCGGAATCACGCCGCGTTTCATCAAGAAACTAAACATGATGCAGCCGAGGCAAATTGCGAAGACAGATTCGAGAGTGGCGGCGAAGATCAGCGCGCCGATAACTAGTTTCGCGGCGAATGAATAGTCGAGCAAGGTGAGGATGAGTGCTGTCGCGGCAAAGGTTAATCCAATTGTTTGAGCAAATCTTTTTGGTGGGCCAGGCACAAATTTGTGATTGAAATTTAATTTTGGTGTGACGATGCGTGTCACAAAAATCGCAAGTGGACTAAATGTCGGGCCAGCAGCAACTCGAGCGGCGAAACCGTATGTCAACGCGACGAGAATGAGTGTTTGCGAGGTCAATAAAAACACCACGCTGGTTAAGACGACGCCGGCGGCGACAAGTCGCGCTGAGGTTTCGTTGGCTGGGTTGGGAAAAGGAAAGCG
>CALACK010000199.1 GCA_937890395.1 uncultured Acidimicrobiaceae bacterium
GAGTAATCATTGGTGCGCTCGGCCGGAGTCGAACCGACAACCTTCTGATCCGTAGGTGGGTTCATTTTCTGGGATCCAGATTTTGATGTGAACGCTTGGGGTCAGATACCAACCAAGTACACAGCAGACACAGTTGTTGACGAGGCAAAACTTCAAGAATCTTTTGCGACCGAGAAAATGAACAAAGTTGCGACGAAGCCACTTTCTGAGTTGGGCACCGAGATAGTTGCTGCAGCGGGCGCGTTTGATCCAAAGCCAACATTGAGTGTTGCCGTGATGCATAACAATGTTCTTTATGTTGACCCGGTGAAGACCCCATTCGGTGACTACCCGTACCCACTTGATATGCGAGTCGGAGTTTGGTCGGCAACTAAATCGCTTGTGCCCGGCATGGCCGCGCTGCGACTTGTCGAAAAATATGGTTCAGAGTTTTTAGATACGAAACTTGTTGACTACTTCGAAGTTGGCAAAGAATTTGATTATGTCGACGCAACATCGCAAAAGCGTTGGGAGGCAGTGACAATTCAAAATGCGTTGCAGATGTCAACCGGCATGGGCGCCACTGGCTATGACACCAACTGGGATGGCAAGAATGCAAACACCTACCAGTGGGGTTATTCATACGACCTAGCCGACATGATTCGTTACTACTTCAATGTCACACCGAACCCCGATGTAACTGGGCCAGGTCAAAAGTTTGCTTACATCGATCAAGATATGTGGATTGCATCTCTGGCGATGGAGCGCTTTCTTCAAGAAAAAGAAGGCCCGAGTGCGACGCTAATTAATATGTTGCGCGACGAGGTCTACGGCCCGATCGGTGTCAGCCACTTTGCGCTGGGCACGAACTACACCCCAACTGGTGAACTAGGCAATAGTTACGGTGGATGGGGTGCACTGCCAACACTCGATACTTTGGCAAAAGCAGGAATGCTTATCGCCAATGGTGGCAAGAGTGCAGACGGGTCACAGATCTTGAATAGTGAGTTGCTCGGCACTTATACGAAGTCTGCCGATTATCAACTTGCATTCTGGAAGACAAAAGCGACTTCTAATGGTGCTGAGATATTTATTCCGACTATGAGCGGAGCAGGTGGAAACAAAGTGTTATCTCTACCGAATAGCACTTCGATCATTGTGCTCGGGCGAGACGATTACAACGCAAGCATCCCCGACGACAAGTTGGCTGCTCTCGTAACCGCCACACTCAAACTC
>CALACK010000200.1 GCA_937890395.1 uncultured Acidimicrobiaceae bacterium
TCTAGTTTCATCTCTAGTTTCGTGACTAGTTACTTGACTGGCAGCCGCGCGGTTGCGACGACTAGACACGACGACGCCAATTCCGAAAATTGAAACAAGCAACGCCAACACCAGCATTATTTTTGGAGCAGTATCTGCTGCGATAAGTTGCGCAAAAACGTCAAGCGCGAGCATAAATAAGTTTACGCTGATTGAGCAGACACTCGTTCAACGATCACACGCGATGAACCACCTGGCTGCATCGTCACACCAAGCAAAGAGTCACCGGCTTCCATCGTGCGCTTTTGGTGACTGACTATCAGTAGCTGCGCTTCTTGACGAAACTCTTGAATCAATGCCAAGAAACGGTGCAAGTTGACGTCGTCGAGAGCCGCTTCAACTTCGTCCATCACATAAAACGGTGAAGGTCGACTGCGGAAAACAGCAAAAAGATATGCCAGCGCTGTCAAAGACCGCTCACCACCTGAAAGTAGCGAGAGTTTCTTGACGTTTTTGCCGCTCGGCTTTGCTTCAACTTCGATACCGCTGTTCAGCAAATCGTCCGGGTTAGTAAGAGTCAATCGACCAGTGCCACCCGGAAATAGCATCGCAAACAATTTTGTAAAGTTGTCTCGCACATCGGCATAAGCGGCAGCGAAATTGCTTTGAATTTCCTGATCAACTTGCTTGATCACTTTCATTAGTTCACGACGAGAATTCTTGACATCTTCAAGTTGCTCTTCGAGAAATGTATTTCGAATCTGTAGTTCGGTGAACTCTTCTAATGCCAGCGGATTAATTGGCCCCATTAAGCGAAGTTCGCGCTCAAGTTCGCGCTGGCGAGCGAGTGGGTTAGTGCCCTCAGGAAGCTCGGGCAACGGCGTGTCAATCGCCCGCTGTGGCTCAACTTCGAGATCACGACGCAATGTGTCAATCGCTCCCTCAAGACGAACTTTGACTTCTGATTCTTCGAGTTCAATTCGACGGTTGCGTTCGCGCAATTCTTCGAGTTGTTTCTCGTTAGCGGTTCGCTGACGACGAGAATCGTCAAGGCGTTGCGAAATTTCTCTGACTTCAGAACTTTGCCGACGACGCATTTCTTGCAACTCTGTTTGACGAATTTGCAACGAGCGCACATGGTCTTCTACGACTCCCGACAATCGCACCACTGCCCCCAAAATAGATTCAACCCGACTGCGATGCTCGGCTGCCGCATTTCTCGCCCCTGCGTCAGCTTGCAATCGTGATTCAAGTTCTGAAATTCGTGAATCTAAGAAACCTTTTCGCTCACGTAACCCAACGACCTTGGCATCAAATTCACGGCGACGCAAACTAACTGACGAAGACCGATTATCAATATCGTCTTGCGATGATTGAACACCAGAAAGTCTTTCGCGAACGCTGGCAACTTCAACACGACGCAAATTTACAGACGACTCGGCAGCCGATAACGCATTCGCACTCGCCACGGCTCGTGCTTCGGCGCGTTCAAGAGCCGCACTCGTAACCGCATTCGGGCCGACGCGTAGTGACGTTGTAGCCAAGCGGTCACCTTTGCTGGTGACAACGACAACATCTGGTCGTTCAAGCACAATGTCGACACCACGATCGAAAAGATCTACGAACACAACTCGTGCCAACAAAGCATCGAGCAATGAGTTAACGGCAATTGCGTGTTCGCCGGCACGTGCCCGCACAAACGACCGCAACGAAGATGCACCTTGCACAGCAACAGGTGCAACTTTCGATGTCCAGTCGCCAAGCGCAACAACTGCCCCCATTGCATCAGACGAACGCATTCGCGCCAAAGATTCGCGAGCACTTTGAGCATTCGACATAACCATGGCGTTTAA
>CALACK010000201.1 GCA_937890395.1 uncultured Acidimicrobiaceae bacterium
TCATTGACGTAGTCATTCAATGTGATGTTGGTGCTGCCTTGAATCGCAGGTTTCGAGCCAGTGAGTAAATCTGACATGCTTACCGTTGGCTTACCTACTTGGCGTTCGGCCAAAGTGAATGGTCGCATCCGCACGGTCACGATACGACCAGCCCCCGAATGGGTCGGTGGTGATTTTGGCGAGGCAGAGCCAGTGAGGATAAAGCGACCGGGTCGCGAGTTTAAATCGATGGCTCTTCTGACTACATCCCATGATGAAGGAAACCTCTGCCATTCGTCGATGACGATTGGTTCTTTGCCCGTCACTAGGCGTGATGGATCTGCACGCACCACCTCGAGCGTTGCTGGGTTATCGAGTTCGAAGTAAGTCTCACCCCGCTGACGCGCTGTCGAAGTCTTCCCGATCCCTTTTGGGCCATCGAGACTGACCGCGGCAAGTTCTGATAAGAGTTGATTCAACTCACCGTCAACCGTTCGTTGCAGATAACCCTTCATGGGTGCAAAATCGCTGGTCATGGCAGATAACACTACCATTTGTCTGATTGTTACGCTACTATTTGTCCGACTTATACACTACTTTTCGCTCAGCGCAGTTAAGAGATCAACTCACGGCTACTTCGAAGACGTATTCGTCTGGGCCAAATTTGTGTCAACGAATCAGCATCCAAGTTTCACCCGTATCGGTGCTTTTATAAACTTTGTTTTCAGCAGTAAGTGCGTAGACAATATTCGGATCAATCTTGCTTAAGGCAATATGCAGAATTAATTCTTGATTGAAGCTTTCGTCTATTTTCGTCCAAGTCTTGCCAGCATCGATGCTCTTTCCTAGACCTCCCAATTTTTCGCTGAATGCAAAGAGAATGTTTGAGTCTTTGAGATGAACTGCAATAACCGAAACAGCACCACCTGTTAATTCTGCAGAAAGGGCAGACCAACTTACGCCTTTGTCTCGGCTGACCATCACCCCTTGTTCTTGCGACGAAGACGCATACACCACATTTTCGTCTTGAGAGTCAGCCACGATATTAATTGGTGATAATTCAGAACTCACAATCTGCCAATTTGCACCTTGGTCAGTGCTGCGCTGCAGATTATCTTGAAACCATCCAAACATGAGGTTTGGATTTACCGGGCTGATTGCCATTGAGTGAAAATCAACTGGACCGTTTTCGCCGTCTGATACTTTGACCCACGTAAAACCGCCATCCTCGGATTTTTGAAAGCCGATATTGCCGCCAGTTCTTGGATGACCGCTCGAAAAGAACATGTTTGCATCAGTGGGGTGTGCCGAGAATCCCATAAAGTCATCGCCGCTTGTGCCCACTTGGTACAGGTCTTTGTCTTGTATCAAAACGAGAAGACCATGGTGTGTGGCGATATACAGCTTGTTTGGATCGAGCACATCAACGGCTAGCCCATGTCCATGTGTGATCGATTGTGCCGGAGTGAGAGCAGTTGACGCAGCGTTGTTGCTGGTGTTGTTGGCGTTGTTGGCGCTGGTGCTGGAGCGATTTCGCAATGTGAAAAGCGAAATCGCGCCACCAATGACCACTAACACAATCAACAATTCAATAGATTTTTTGAAATTCATTTTTAATTTCATTTTTAATTTCATTTCTGATTTCATAGCCAGATCATTTTAGACAAGATGAACCGACTGACGGGGTCGCATTACTTGAAACCCTCAGACTGAATCCGTATCCGTATCCGTAGCTCAAGATCTCGAAAAATTATGAGTGAAGTATTATGGGCTAGTGCAAGTTTTGGCAGGTCCTAAAAGTCGTCTGAGTTGGTTTGTTTCGTACCGGCGCAAAACAAAAATAGTTCTTCTCGCCGTCGTTTTATTGTGTTCGGTGCTGTCAACAAATTTGGTTGGTGCGCGGTCACCAATAATTCTTGAGCGACGAATAATTGGTCAGTCTGTTGAGGGTCGTGCGCTCGAGGCAATTCGGATGGGCGACCCGAAGGGTGTCACTGTTGTCGTCGTCGGGGTTATTCATGGCGATGAAGATGCCGGATTATTAATTACCGATCAACTAGTCA
>CALACK010000202.1 GCA_937890395.1 uncultured Acidimicrobiaceae bacterium
CTTGCGCCTCACACGCTTTCCAAGCGTGCCGATTCGGCCGCTCTCGCACCCCTCCAAATCGCCCGAACAATGTGAACTGTTCGGCGTTGGCAGGCTATCTGAGCACTGCTGTAACGATTAACTAGCACGGTTTATTAGCACAGTTAACTAGCACGGTTTACTAGCACCGTTAACGAATTGCCGATAACAGATTGGGGATATCGTTAAGAAACCGTTTCCGTCGAGTGAGGTGGCGGCCGGGTCCTGTGCAACGAGTGCCCAAGAATCAGGTCAGAGCCGGAAGGCAGCAGCCTTCATCGGAACCATTCGAGTGCCGCAGATCGCCTGGTCGTCACTTCAGTCGGCGGAAACGATCAAAGTTTGGAAACGCATCTGACTTCAGCACCGACAGCCACACCAAAAGTTTCAGTGTTGATGACTTGCTACAACGCAGCTTCGACAATTGAAGAGAGCGTAAGCAGCATCATCGCTCAAACTTTTAGCGACTGGGAGCTTGTCGTAGTCGATAATTTCTCAACTGATAACTCTTTGACTGTTGTTAAAAATCTAAATGATGATCGCATCAGAATTTTCGCTCTTGACAAAAATCATGGCCGCACCCCAGCACTTTCCATTGCACTAGAAAATGCTCACGCAGAATTTGTAGCGATTCTTGATGCTGATGACATTTCAAGCCAAGATCGATTGCAACAGCAATTTGACTTTCTAACAAACAACCCAAATATTCTTGTTGTCGGCAGTTGGTATCGGAACATTGATCAACACGGAAACCTGATCAACGAAGTGCGAACGCCAACTACAAGTGTTGATGTAATGCGACGAATGGCATCAGATAATCCAATAGTCAATTCGTCGGCAATGTTTCGTAAACAGAGCGCACAGTTGGTTGGTGGCTATAACCAAAAATTTTTATACGCACAAGATTTTGCACTCTGGCTCGCTCTAGCAAGTATCGGCGAACTGGCGATTCTGCCGAAGTTTCTCACTGATATTCGTCGTGTGACATCATCATTGTCTTCAATTTCAAGCAATAGTTTGATACTTGTTGCAGATAATTATGAGTTATACCGCCAAGCGCAAAAACTTCCGGGCTTAAGTTTGCTTAACAACTTAAGTGGAAAGCGAACAGTCGGACTTTATGGTCTGCTGTATGCATGGCGATTGTTGCAAGCACGAAAGCTAATTAGAGCGTTGGGTCTTTTGATTCAAAACTTGTGGGCATTGCCCTTAGTTGCATTCGAGTTATTGCGAAAGGGTTTTAAGTCGCTCAAGTCGATCTAGTAAATGTGTTGCGCCAAATTTTTCTAACATCTCTGTGAATTCTGGTTTGACACCAGACCACTTCCAACTATCCACAGAACCGACTGGTACATCTTGCACCAATGTGGCAAGAGTTCGAAACAGTTCGGCATCTTTTCGTTGAGTGCGTAGTGTCGTTGCAAGTTTTTCTGCACCACGCAACGTTGTTAAGCCATCAGTTTTCCATTGTTCATGATCATCAGGTATCGCATCAAGTGCGATATACCGAGCAAGCACCGTTGATGCACTCTTGGCTCCCCAGCCGGGCAGCCCAGGAAACCCGTCAGCGGTATCGCCAACTAGTGCCAAATAATCGGCGATTGATTCGGGACCAATACCAAACTTCTCGCGAATAGCAGATTCGTCAAGCACAATATTGTTACGCCGATCAACTTGAACAACTCTTCGACCACTTACGCATTGACCTAAATCTTTATCTGGCGTCAAGATTCGCACTTGGTGAACGCGACGATCTTCGCACGCCACCGCCACACCAGAAGCCAAAGCATCATCTGCTTCGTATTTATCCATCGCCCAAACGGTTACGCCCATCGCTCGCAGCGCATCTTCAACTATTGGAATCTGCTCGAGTAAAACCGGCTCCATGCCTTCACTGGTTTTATATCCGCTATAAAGTTCGTTACGAAAACTTTCAATTACATGATCAGTCGCCACTGCAATGTGTGTTGCACCCTCTGCGAGTAGTTGCAGCGTCGAAGTCAAAATACCAATCGTCGCTGCAAATGGTGGCGGTTCTTTATCGCGAATCGCAGATCCGTAGTGCTGTCGATACATTTCATAAGTGCCGTCGATTAAATGAACTTGCATCTGTCCAACTTAGGCGATTGGCCAACTGACGCGACTAGATAACCTCATCGACTAGCCAAAATCCCCGTCTAGTTAAAAACACTCGGCAATCGGTCGCCAAAAAAGATACATACGAGTGATCCGAGCGCGAGGTATGGACCAAAGGCAAGCCTGCGTTTTAACGACCCGCGCCCAACTGCAAGCAAACTCACCCCAACCACACTGGCACTGAGACACGCAATAAAAATTGCCCAAACTGCCTCGTTGTATCCAAGAAAGCCCAAATACCAACCGAGAACTGGCACGAGCCGAACATCTCCCCCGCCCAACCCGCCTGGCGTAATTTTATTTATTACAGCAAATAATAATCCACTGGCTAAAGCACAAACCAAAGCGGCAACAATTGAACCATAACTATCTGCACGAATTGCGCTGATTAGCAAAAGCACAATGCCGGTCACGCCAATTAAATGTGTAACGCTTCGAATCAAACGATGTGTCAGGGCATCTATCATCGTCTGCAAAATTAATCCACTACACAAAATTGCATAGGCAACTTGTAGATCCCAACTTGAAAATCGTGCGCGAATTAGAAATGCAAAAAACCCACCGAGCGCTATTCCCACAATAATAAGTTTTAACCGTGAGATTATTATCTGCGAATCAATTTCAACAATTAATTTTTTGGCAGTTACGCCCACTAGCGCACCAAGTACAGCACCGACGAAAATCGTCAGCACAAAAATCACGACTTTAGTTTTACTCCTGCACTAACTCAATTAGCGTGCCGAAACTACCTTTTGGATGTACGAACGCAACAGTTGTGCCTCGCGAACCCTTGCGCGGTGCATTGTCAATCGGTTTTGCGCCGGCATCAATCATTGACTGCAACGCCTGTGCACAATTCGCGACACGATAACCAATGTGATGTAAACCCTCACCGCGCTTTTCAAGCGATTTTGCAACCGGAGAATCTGGTCGAGTTGGTGTCAACAGCTGAACATAACTCTGCGCAACTTTTAGCAATGCCTCTTCAACTCCATCTTGCTCGACAATTTCACGATGAGCAACAGTTGCTCCAAATGCTCGCTTGTAGTAATCAATCGCAGCCTCAAGATCATTAACCGCAATTGCCACATGGTCAATCTCGGTTAACAACATTTCTGGTGAATCACTCATCTCACTCATTGTCAACTATTTCGCCCTTCTGAATACAGTGAACTTGTCTTCACCAATTTTTGCGCGCAACTCTTTATCTGTGATACCCAAACCCTCTTCTGGGGCAAGGCACAACACGCCAAGTTTGCCCTCATGTAGATTTTTATGAACTTGGTAAGCCGCTGTGCCAGTTTCTTCAAGAGAAAAAACTTGCGATAGCACCGGATGAATCATGCCTTTACTCATCAGACGATTTGCTTCCCATGCTTCGCGATAATTTGCAAAGTGCGAGCCAACCAGACGCTTCAAACGCATCCAAAAGTGGCGATTGTCAAACTCCAACATAAAACCGCTCGTCGCAGCACAAGTGACAACAGTTCCACCACGCTTAACAACATACATTGACGCACCGAAAGTTGATCGACCTGGGTGTTCAAAAACAATATCCGGATCTTCGCCAACAAGCCCACGAATGTCTTTGCCAAGTCGGCGCCACTCGCTTTCGTTATGAGTATTGTCGTCGTTCCAAAACTTGTAGTTTGCAGTTTTGCGGTCAATCACTGCGTGACACCCGAGTTCGTGAAGAATTTTTGCTTTTTCTGGTGAGCTGACGACACCAACGGGTATTCCTCCACCGTTGAGAACATATTGCACGGCATAAGCACCAATGCCACCAGTTGCTCCCCAAATCAAAACGACATCACCCTGCTTCATCGCCGCGCCATTTTTTGAGACAAGCATCCGATAACTCGTGCTACTACACAAAGCATTAACCGCAGATTCTTCCCACGAAAGATGTTTTGGTTTTGGCATCAACTGATTTGCCTTGAGCACTGCGAGTTCCGCCAGCCCGCCGAAGTTTGTTTCGTATCCCCATATTCGTTGATTGGTTGCCATCATCGAGTCATCATGTGCTGACGGGTCTTGATCATCTAAGTGATTACAGTGCGCAGTCACTTTGTCGCCGGGCTTCCAGTTGCGCACCGCAGTGCCAACTCGCAACACGACACCCGCAGCATCACTGCCAAGAACGTGATAATCCAAATCATGTCGCTTAGCCCACTCACTCTCGCGCGCAAGTCGAGCGAGTGCACCAAAAGTACTGACGGGTTCAAAAATAGCACTCCACACCGTATTGAAATTGATGCTGCTGGCCATCACTGCAACCAAACATTCATCCGGCGCAAGTTCTGGTGTTGGCACTTGCCCGATGTGGACAGTTTTTCTTGGGTCTTTATCTTTTGATGCAACCCCTGCGAAAATTGTTTCTTCAGATTTCAAAATATGAGCTGCACGATAGGTCGCCGGGATTTTCAAATTAGCGAATGTCTCGCTATCGGCATCGTCCATAATCGCTTTTAAGATTTCCTGCATGTATTGAGATTACTAAGCCAACAGACAAAATATAAACCTAAGAACTATTTCAAACGAGAAAACTGGTCCGTTGGGCTCTACTCTTGACCCAGACATTAAAACCACACATTAAAAGGAGTCGCCATGCCAGGTTCATATATTGTCGCGGGAGCAAGAACGCCAATCGGAAAGATGAGCGGAGCGCTGGCTTCATTTAGTGCAGCAGAACTTGGCGGTTTTGCAATTGCCGAAGCGTTGCGTCGCGCAGGTGTTGCACCACACGAAGTTGAACACGTAATCATGGGTCAAGTTTTAACTGCGGGTCAAGGCCAAGTGCCTTCACGACAAGCAGCTGTAAAAGCCGGTATCCCAATGAATGTGCCAAGTATCAATATCAACAAAGTTTGTTTGTCCGGCTTGAATTCGATTTATCTTGCGGATCAAATGATTTCAAATGGTGATGCTGACATCGTCATTGCCGGCGGAATGGAGAGCATGACGAATTCTCCATATCTTGCGATGGGCGCACGCAGTGGCTTTCGTTTTGGCGATGTTCAATTACTTGATGCAATTCAGCGCGACGGTTTATGGTGTGCGTTTGATGCGTGCCTGATGGGTCTTGGCACCGAGCGGTATGCGGCCGGCGACATTAGTCGTGATGCACAAGATGACTTAGCAATGAAGAGCAACCAGCGCGCCGCCGCAGCAATTGCTGATGGCAGACTTGCCGACGAAATTGTTTCAATTTCGATTCCACAACGCAAAGGTGATCCTGTTGTGATTAGTGCTGATGAAGGTGTGCGTGCGTCAACCACAATGGAGTCACTCGCATCACTTAAGCCAGCGTTTGATAAAAATGGCACCGTTACAGCAGGTAACGCCAGCCAAATCAGCGATGCTGGTTCTGCCATCGTGATGATGTCGAAACGCGCTGCAGAGAAACGTGGCGTCAAACCACTTGGCGAGTTTGTCAGCTATGGAATGGTGGCGGGCCCAGACAATGCTTCGTTGTTGCATCAACCAAGTCGCAGCATTCTTAAAGCCCTAGAACGCGTTGGGAAAAAAGTATCTGATATTGACTTGTTTGAAATCAATGAAGCATTTGCAGCGGTTGGCATTGCATCAATGCGCGAACTAAAAATCTCAGATGAAATCGTCAACGTCAATGGCGGCGCAATTGCACTCGGTCACCCAATTGGTATGAGTGGCAATCGTTTAGCTCTCACATTGCTTCACGAATTGCGTCGTCGCGGCGGCGGTCTTGGTGCTGCTGCATTGTGTGGCGGCGGCGGTCAGGGTGATGCGCTGATTGTTCGCGCTAGCTAAATAATTAGCCCGTAACTTCTCGGCGACCTTCAAGCGCGCGACCAAGAGTTAGTTCGTCGGCGTACTCTAAGTCACCGCCAACAGGTAGCCCGCTCGCAATTCGCGTAACTTTTACTCCGAGTGGCTTCAAAATCCGAGCTAAATACATTGAAGTTACATCGCCTTCGGTATTTGGGTTCATGCACAAAATAACTTCTTTGACGCTTTCTGGTTCAATTCGCACTAGAAGTTCACGAATTTTAAGTTGCTCGGGGCCAACACCGTCTAATGGATTAATTGCACCAAGCAACACGTGATATCGCCCGCGAAACTCACCGGTTTTTTCTATCGCAACTACATCTCGTGATTCTTCGACAACACAAATTGTTGTTGAGTCACGTCTGTCATCGCTACAAAAATGACAAAGTGTCGTTTCGGCAAAATTAGAGCAACGTTCGCAAAAGCGCACAGTTGCTTTTGCTTTGGTGATCGCATCTGAAAGATGTTCAACATCACGATCCTCACTTTTAATCAAATAAAACGCAATTCGTTGCGCCGATTTTGGCCCAATCCCAGGCAGTCGAGAGAGCGCATCGATAAGCGCTTGCATCGGTTGCGTGTACGCCGAAACCACTATTGCCTACTTCTTATCGTCGATTATTCGGGACCCGGGAAACGCCTTTGCCAACTCATCAATCGGAGATGTGCGAGCGCCCTTTGGTGCTTTTGTTGTCTCAGATAAATCAACAGGCTCTTCTAATTCTTCATTGATTAACTCAGTTGAATTTTGCTTGATGTTTCGGTTGCGCTTTGACTCGCCCACAACGAATTTGAATTTGATTTGTTTGCCTGCGACCGTCTTAAGCGAACTCAATATTGCTTCAAGGTGATCGCCTGACTTTGTAATGTGCATTTCACTTGGCGCCGACAATGTGACTATCCCATCTCGACAATCAACTATATTCATCGCGCTAAACAGCGCACGCACCATTGGCTTTTGTGTAGCAACAACATCGGGCCAACGACGCTTGATTTCATCATCACTCAAAACTGCAGTTGACCCAAGTTTTTGATTAGCCAATTCGTCTGGCACACTCGCCAATGTGCTCGCTGGTTCACTTGCGGGATTGCTAGTCGACACTGCAACCGACGCCACAGCCGACGTCGCAACAGATGAAACAACCGGGGCAATATTATTATCTACCATAAGTGGGGTCGCTCGTGCGCCTAATTTTGCACGACCAGTATTTGAGTCGACCAAAACTGGTCTTGTCATTGGCCCAGTCGGGTCTCGATTGGCCACAACTCCTGCTTCCAATCTTTCGATGCGCGACATCAACGCAGCAATATCGGTACTTGAATTTTGCCTTGTGAGTTTTACTAATGAAACTTCAAGTAACAATCGAGCATCTGGTGCGTGCCGTATTTCGATTAACATTTCTCCAAGAACTTCAATCGCCCGAACAACACTGCTTGCGCCCATACGCCGAGCTTGGTCACTCACGATTTCGGCGCGTTCTTTAGGAAGTTGAACAAGTTCTGGCGCCATCAACGACAAGAACAGATCGCGTAAGTTTCGCACGATGTCTTCAGTGAGTGCGCGCGGGTCGGCACCGAATTGCACTGATGCTCCAACAGCAGCAAGTGCACGACCTGGATCGTGATCAATAAATGCTTCAATGAATTCATCTAGAGATATCTCCTCATCAACTTCACCACCAGAGGCAACCGCGAGTTCAAGTGCGGAGAGTGTGTCGCGCACAGAACCACCACCAAGTTTTACGACACGATCAATTGCGTCTGCGCTAATTACTAGTTTTGCGTCGGCCACGACCCAATTGACGTGATCCTTTAATTCTTGCATCGGCAAAAGATGAAATTGCAAATGTTGCGTGCGGCTGCGAATCGTCTCGCTAACTTTTTGCGGGTCAGTTGTCGCCAACACAAAAACAACATGTTCAGGCGGTTCTTCAAGAGTTTTCAATAATGCTGCTTCGGCAGGTTTAGAAAGCATATGAACTTCGTCGAGAATAAAAACCCGATGTCGACCAGGATTGCCAAGCGCGGCGCGTTCGATTAGATCACGCATATTGTCTACGCCGTTGTTGCTTGCAGCATCTAATTCAAGTACGTCGTAACTTGAACCAACATCTATCGAAACACACGAACTACATTTTCCACATGGCTCACCGTCTTTTAGTTTTTCGCAGTTAAGTACTTTCGCTAAAATTCGTGCAGTAGAAGTTTTGCCCGTCCCACGAGGCCCAGAAAACAAATATGCCTGACCTTCACGATTATTGATCACCGCATTGCGCAAAGCGCGCACGACATGGTCTTGACCTTTTAGCTCGTCAAAACGGCGGGGTCTGTATCGACGATAGAGAGATTGCGTTGCCATTTCGTAGCGAGCCTATCTATAGGGTGCTTCATGCTTGAACAGGGGTCGAAATTAGTACTCTATATAAATTAGTAATCTATACAAATGTCTAGGGAAATGACTAAATCACGAGGGCGTAAATGGCTGGCAACGGTCGTTTTTGGTGTGCTCTGTCTTATTTGTGGCTTAGGTGCAACTCAGGCTGGTGCAACCTTTGCCCCAAAGACGACTCCCGGCACGAATATTTTGACCTCTTCAAACCCTGCGGCGAATCAAGTGGTATCAATGCCGCCAACACAATTGCAACTTATTTTTAGAGACCCGTTGACATCACCTGATGTTGCCTCGAACATGGGATTATCGCTTGCCTGTAATGGCACTTCGGTTGGCCTAGGTCAAGCACAATTAGGCACCGACTTTAAAACTGTGTCGGCCGCATTGACTCAAATTCCCCCAGCGGGACTCTGTGTAGTCAGTTGGTCTCTGCCAGATTTCAGTAGCGGATCATTTAATTTCACTTCAGCCGTCGCGATTCAAACCACGATTGTTGGCGCTACCGGCCAAGTTATTACAACCGAAACGACTATCCCCGCATTAATTGGCGAAACAATTGGAGAGCAGAAATCAGCACCTCGGGTAGGTGGAGTAATCGGCTTGTTGCGAATTCTCGAATATCTTTTGATGACCGCAATTTTTGGTGGACTTGCTCTTGTCGTTACCGCTTGGCCAGAAGGTCCAAACTATGCCGTAATGATTCGTTACATGCGACTTTCGTGGATTGCTTGTGTCGCCACAATTTATTTAATTCTTACTCTCACGACGATGCAACAAACTTCACAAAATTTTCTGTCATCTTTAAATCCATTTGAGTGGTTAAGTTCACTGACGTCAGGAAGTGGTGTCGTTCTAATATTTCGTTTTGCCTTAGTCGTCTCATGTGGATGGGTTGCGTTATTTCCTTTACGCGCAAACGACCCTGCAACACAACTGCCTGCGATGACTTTACTGGTGCTGATGATCTCAACTCTAGGTTTCAGTCGGTTAGGTCAAGATGTTGCAATTTTTACGTACCTCCTTGGCGCCGTACACGGACTATCGGTTGCCTATTGGATTGGTGGCTTGATGTTGCTTTCGCGAGTAGTCCTTATCGGACCTGGTGGAGACGATTTAGTAGGTGCCGTCTTGGCATTTTCGAAACACTCAGTGCTCGCTTTCGGGATCACTTTATTTACTGGTTCGCTGCAAATTTATCTTCTTGACAGTTCGGCAATTTTGAGCAGTGGTCACGGCCGGCTCGGAGTTTTGAAAATAATTATCACAGCAGTGATGGTTTTTGTCGTATTCGCGTTCAAAAATTTCGTTCATAAAAATTTTGCTGAAAAAAACTCTCTCACCAGAAAAATGGCGTGGCGTCTTCGGCGCGCCGTGACAGTAGAACTTTGTTTTGCTATTTTTGCATTGACAGTTACTTCGTGGATGGTTTCGACTCAACCACCAAAAGCCGTCGCACAACTCAGTGCGCCGACCGCGACATACGCCTTTAGAGAAGAACTTCGGAACGATCGTTTTCGTGTTGTGATCTCATTGACGCCTGGCCTAACAGGAATTAATGCAATGCGTATTGAACTCATCGAGCCGCGTCGAATAAATAATTTCACAGTCAAACTAATTCCACAGGCAATCGGTTATAGCGGCATTCAAATTAATGTTCCACTTACTCGTCAAGGTGCAGCAATTGTCTCAGGGGACGGCACATTTGTACTCAATGTTCCAGGCATCTGGAACATTGAAATCTCCGGAACAACAACAACTGGCGACCTAGAAAAACTCGCCACAACATTCGCAGTTACTGAAGCATCGG
>CALACK010000203.1 GCA_937890395.1 uncultured Acidimicrobiaceae bacterium
TCGGCACGCTTGGAAAGCGTGTGAGGCGCAAGTCTCCGTGGGTTCGAATCCCACCCCCTCCGCCATGATCACTAACGATGACGCGATGAATTTTGCTCTGGCTGAAGCGCGGCTCGCACTCGCGCACGATGATGTACCAGTTGGCGCGATCGTGATTCATAATGACGTGATCATTGCATCGCGACATAATGAGCGTGAACTTCGTAATGACCCAACAGCACACGCTGAAATTTTGGCTTTGCGAGATGCGGCTAATTTATTGGGACGATGGCGACTTGAAGAGTGCACACTCGTGGTAACACTCGAGCCGTGCACGATGTGCGCTGGCGCACTTGTCAATTCGCGAATCAGCACAGTCGTATTCGGCGCCGCAGATCTAAAAGCTGGTGCGTTTGGCAGTCTGTACAACATTGCGACTGATCCGCGATTAGGTCATCATCCAAAAGTTGTACATGGAGTTTTAGCAACTCAATGCGCAGAAGTTCTAACTGAACTGTTTAAAAATTTACGCGAGGCAAAGACTAATTAGCACTCGGCGGTAGCCTTGAAAACGGAAGGGTGCCAGAGCGGACGAATGGAACGGTCTCGAACACCGTCGTGGGTTTAGGCCCACCGTGGGTTCAAATCCCACCCCTTCCGCCATTTTTGAGAATAAGTTTCAGATACGTCTAATGTGAGTAAGTGATGAGAGTTTCGATCAGTGATGTTCGCGCAGATTTAATCTTTGCGCACGAGCAAGCATGGTCGGCGCTATCGCAACCTGGCACATGGTGGTCAGGTGCACAAAAGCGCGAACTCGCGCAAACGGCATTACTTGCCGTTAGCGAAAGTGAACCATCGCCACCGTGGGTTGCGGTTTCAACCGTTGCAGACAAAAATTTAAAAATACATTTTGCTTCAAGTGCAGCGCATGATGCGGTTTACAGAATTGCACGCCATGCGGCAACCTTGACAAGTGATTGGTATCAGCGAACCACGCAAGAAATTGAACCGCTCGCGTTTATTGAACTATGTGGCATCGTGTGCACAGTGGCGACTATTTCAGCTTTTCGTCGAGCGTTAGATCTTGGTCTTCCAGAATTAGCGCCAGCAACACTTGGCGAGCCATCAAGAATTAAACCAGCCAATGTTGTTGATGCGACTTTGAATTGGGTGCCAGTCATTGCGCCAGCAGATGAAAACGCGGCGGTAGTACAAGCCTTTACGGCGGTGCCAGAAACTAACCGTGTGATCTGGGCGATGGCTGATGCTCAATATATTCCAGATAAAGAAATGGTTGACCCACATTGGACTCGCGGAACGCTTTCACGTGTGCAAATGGAACTTGTCGCAACTCGCGTTTCGCAACAACGTGAATGTTTTTATTGAACGACTTCACATGCCAGCATGCTCAGTTGGAGCGGCACCGAACAAGGATTAGAAGTTAATTTAGAAAATGTACAAAATACAACCGGTGGTGTGGACGTGAGTTTTGCACGAGAATTAGTTGATTTTGCAACAGCAGCCACTGAGTTCGACTTAGTAGCACTAACTAAGGCGCGCAATAACTTGATTAATGTCGCCGGGCTTGCTGTAGCTATTGATGCATCGGCCGTGATTGCAAATTTCGAAATGATGACAAGACTCGCTGATTCAACTGGCGCGAGAATGCAAACCGAAGTTGTTCAAGATCGTTTGGCGGTAGCAACTGCAATGGGTGTCGACAAAGTAATTTCACGACGCTAACTATTTTTTGCTAAAACGCAAATTTAATTTATTAGCAAACCTTGCCATCTTGTGGAAGTTCTAAATCAATTAGATACAAGTCAACTGCTTTAATGATGCATGCGTTAACTCCATAACCTGTGTGTTGTTCGGCTTTCACAGTTAGAAAAATACCGCTTTCTAAGGCTTTTGCTGCGTTGCGCGACGACTCGATTGGGGTCGCCGGGTCGCCTGTTGTACCGATCACGATTACCGGTCCTGCACCTATGCCAGTCACTACAACTTTCTTTGCTTGCTTAACTGGCCATAATGCACACGAGTAGCCGTATCCGAAACCAGGGCCAAATCTTTTTGCTGCTTTTGTAAAAATTGGTATTTGCGCATCAACCGCTGCGATACCTATCGGACCCGGATCATCCAAGCATGAAATTGCAATAAATGCTTCAAGTTCATTTCCGTAAGTGCCATTTGGTTTGCGTTGGTAGTACTCATCGTAGAGAGAGAGCAAACCTAACCCATCGCCGACAACAGCGTCAGCAAGTGCTCGCTCAAGTTGAGACCAAAGAGCGTCTGAATACATTGATTGAGCAAGCGCAGTAAACATCACGCCTTGAGTAACTGGCGTTCTATCCGAAGCAACTACTAGCGGAGCAGCATCAACCGAGACGAGAAGTTTGTCAAGTGCTTTAGCTGAATCGCCGTTGCTATTGAAGGCACACGTTATTCGCGCCGAGCACTCTGCAAGAAACGCATCAAGTTGCATTTCGAAACCTTTTGCTTGAGCGAGGCCTTGATCAAGAGATGATGAGTTCGGATCAGATGCTCCATCTAAAACAGCGGCGCGAACAGTTTTTGGAAACATCGTCACCCAAGTTGCCCCGAGTTCTGAGCCATATGAAAATCCAAAATAAGTTATTTTCTCTTCGCCAAGTGCGCGACGAATTGAGTCCATATCTTGCGCTGACGATCGTGTCGAAATATAAGGCAGGATTTGTCCGCTATTTTTTTCGCACTCATCATTAAATTTCTGGCTCGCGTCGACAATTGCTTGTTTTTCTTGCGGTGTATCTGGCGGCGAATCCATGCCGAAGTACTCGTCATATTGGTCGATGCAATCTATAGCTGGCGATGTCTTGCCTGTACCACGAGGATCCCAGCCGATTATGTCAAAGCGGCTTCGTAATTCGTCACTGAAGTAAAACTGTGCGTCTTTGGCAACGCTTGAACCGCCGAAACCCGGGCCACCTGGGTTGACCAACATTGAGCCAACTCGTTTTGAACTATCTGAAACCGAGTTACGCGTGAGAAATAATTTAAATGACCCAATATTTGGATTGTCATAGTCGTAAGGCACTTCTAAAGTTCCGCATTGAATTTTGTCCTGAGACCCACCGTCGTCGCCGTTACATTTGCTCCAGTTAATTTTGCCCGCGAACTCCGGCGCTGACGCAATACTTGAAGTTGAACTTACGTCGGCAAAAACTGACGTAGCTGTTGGTTTTAGCACGGCCGTATCTTTTGATGAACCGATGATTACTCGTTCACTGCACGCACTTGCTAGTGAAGCAGCAATCAAAAAAGTGATCAGCAACTTGCGTCTACTATTTAAGACATGTTTCATGTGAGCCTTAATCGTATTATAAATTGTGTGCGTTGTGACTAATGAAAGATAAAAAAACTACTTCCAAGACGCTATTTGATGACAGCATTAACGGGTTGGCTAGAGAGACAGTTAATCAAACGGTTAATAAATTTGCTGACCAAGAATCGCTTTCGGTCGGAGAGTTCATTCGCCAAGTAAATCAAACCGTCAAAAGTCGCTTCGGACGCGGAGTTTGGTTGCATGGCGAAATTCAAGAGATGAAGACACCCAACCATGTTTATTTCACTCTTGTAGATCAAGACGGAGATAAAAAAGCTGTGCTGAGTGCATCTATTTGGCAAACCGTTTATGCTTCGATGCGAGTCACACTTGCTAACAGTGGATTGCAATTGGCAGATGGTCTAAAAGTACGAGTATTTGGTGAACCAGATTTATATCCGGGCAATGGTCGGTTCAGTATAAAAATTTCCAAAATTGATCCGAGGTTTACACTCGGAGACTTAATCGCGCAGCGTGAAGAAATAGTCCGTCAACTCAAACTTAAGGGTTTATACGACGCCAACCGCAAAGTTGAAATGTCGCTTGTGCCTTTACGAGTCGGCATCGTGACAAGTATTGGAAGCGCAGCACACGCCGACGTACTTAAGACTTTTAAAGACTCGCAAATTGGATTCACAATTTTTGTTCACGATGCTCGTGTGCAAGGCGAAGATGCGATTAAATCTGTTGTCGCTGCACTCAAAAATCTTGATGCCAGAAAAGATTTAGATGTGTTGATGCTTGTTCGTGGTGGTGGGTCAAAAAATGATTTGATGGCTTTTGACTCGGCGCAAATCGCAACTGCGATTGCCAACTGCCGTTTGCCTGTTTTGACGGGTATCGGCCATGAAACAGATTTGAGCGTCGCTGATGAAGTTGCAAATCAATTTCATAAAACACCGACTGCATGTGCGACTGCAGTGATTGAACAAGTTAGAGAATTTGTTGATGCAACAGAAGAAGCGTGGGCTGGTGTGGCGACATTTGCGATGCGCGAACTCGAGGCATCCTCGAGTCAATTAACCGAGCGAGCAAATCAAATCAGTAGCAAAGTTTTAGATGCACTCGCCGGTGCGAGTAAACGGTTAGCAATGACGGCGCAACGCATCAAACATCGCCCAGCCGAGATTTTGCGTCTAGAAAAAAGTTCGTTAGATGCGTTGGCTGATCGTTTGCGATTGCTCGACCCAGTCAACACAATGGCCCGCGGTTGGAGTATCACTCGTAATGCTTTAGGTGGCGTTGTTCAAGATGCAACAAAACTTAAAGCCGGTGACAAACTGGTGACAACTTTTGCAAATGGGTCAGCAACGAGCACTGTTCAAGAAACTTCTACGAAAGGTAAAACAAATGGCAAAAAGTAAGAGTGATGAAACGATTGGCTATGCGCAGGCTCTAGAAGAACTTGAGTTGATTTTGGCTGAACTTGAGGAGAATGACGTCGATGTCGACAAGTTGGCGACTCATGTGCAACGGGCATCACAACTAATTGAGTTGTGCCGTGATCGAATCGGCAATGCAAAACTCAAAATCGAAGAAGTTGTCAAAGGTCTTGCGCAAGAATGACTCGCCGTAGCATTTTATGATGTCGTCGCATCCGCCGAGTTGGCTTCGAGATATTGCAATCCGCGTGGATGCCCGGTTGGGCGAATTTTTGAACTCAGAGAGAATTCGATGGAAGTCTCTTGACGCCGACTTAGAGATGCCGTTAGATGAAATCAGTCGGCTAGTAAGCGCCGGAGGAAAACGGCTTCGTCCGGCATTTTGTTATTTGGGTTTTATTGGTGCTGGTGGTGATGAGAACTCAGCGAAGTTGGTTGATGCGCAAGCAGCACTTGAACTGCTCCACGCATCAGCGTTGTTACATGACGACGTAATTGATGGTTCGCAAACTCGTCGGGGTGAGCCAGCTAGTCATGCGCTATATACGAAAACTCATAAAGATAATTCGTGGGCAAGTGAAGCAAGACGATTTGGTGAAGGCGCTGCAGTTTTGATTGGTGACCTAGCTTTTGTCTATGCCGATCAATTAATGAATATCGCAAATAATAATGTCGCAAAAATTTGGAACGAAATGCGTGTCGAATTAAATATCGGCCAGTATCTAGATTTGCTTGGTTCAGCGCAACGCGAGCGACGGTTGGTCAAAGCCGAACGAGTTAGTCGTTATAAGAGTGGTAAATATACGATTGAGCGCCCGTTGCATCTGGGTGCAACTCTTGCTGCGCCAGCCATGGCCAATGAGTTATTGCCCGCATTATCAAAATATGGTCTACCACTAGGCGACGCGTTTCAAATGCGTGATGATGTTCTCGGGGCATTTGATTTCGCAGATAGTGATAAGGGCTCGACAGGCAAACCAATTGGTGACGACCTCCGCGAAGGAAAGCCAACACCGCTATTGGCAATAGCATTCGAGCGCGCAGATTCTATTCAGAGAAAAGTTCTTGATCTAGTTGGCTCTGTAGATATCAGCGATCAAGATGTCAGCAATATTCAAGAGGTGATCAAACAAACTGGAGCGTTAGTTGCGCTTGAGGCGAAAATAAGTGCCCTAACTGCCGAGGCTATTGCGGGCGTTAAGCAAGCGCCAATCACACAATCCGCAAGAGATTCGCTAATTGAACTCGCAGAATTTATTTCACAGCGCACAATTTGAGCGTTGCCAAGATTTTGTAAATTTACAGATAGCGTTTAGAAAATGACAGTTACCGTAAGAATCCCAACAACATTGCGTCCACTTTCAGGCGGGGTTTCAACAGTTCAAGTTGAAGGTTCAACACTTGGCGAAATTCTTAATGCATTAAACGTTGCCCATCCAGGTTTCTCGGATCGTCTGCTTGACAGTGACGGCAATCTTCACAAATTTGTAAATATATTCGTCGCCGATGATGATGTGCGATACATGCAGGGCCTCGAAACGAAAATCGCCACGGGGCAGACCGTGTCTATTATTCCGGCTGTTGCTGGGGGCGAATAATCTGGTTTGAAAATATGGCTTTACTGGTGAGTTGCTGGTAGCCGAGTGTTGATTTAGCAGTCTCGTAGATAGAGTGCTAATTCTAAAAACTGCAGTCACAAACCCTGAAATTCAGGACCCAAACGGAGGATAAGAACATGGCCAAGCTCATTGCATTTGACGAGGAAGCCCGACGCGGACTCGAAGCAGGAATGAACAAACTTGCCGACGCTGTGCGTGTCACGCTCGGACCAAAAGGTCGCAACGTCGTACTCAGCAAGAAGTGGGGAGCACCAACAATCACAAACGATGGTGTGTCTATTGCAAAAGAAATCGAACTCGAAGACCCGTACGAGCGGATTGGTGCAGAACTCGTTAAAGAAGTTGCGAAAAAGACTGATGACGTTGCCGGTGACGGAACAACAACAGCAACGGTTCTCGCATGGAGCATGGTGCACGAAGGTTTGCGCAACGTTGCTGCCGGCGCCAACCCAATGAGTATGAAGCGTGGCATTGAAGCCGCTGTTGAGGCTGCAGTTGCCAGCATCAAAGCTCTCGCAAAAGTTGTAGATAGTAAAGAGCAAATCGCTCAAGTTGCATCTATCTCGGCAGCCGATACAGAAATTGGTCAAATGATTTCTGAAGCGATCGACAAAGTTGGCAAAGACGGCGTGATCACCGTTGAAGAGAGCCAAACATTCGGCATGGAGATGGATCTCGTCGAAGGAATGCGCTTTGATAAGGGTTACATCTCACCGTATTTCGCAACTGATACTGATCGCATGGAAGCATCGCTTGATAATCCATACATTTTGCTTGTCGCAAACAAGATCACTGCAGTGCGTGACATGTTGCCAATTCTTGAAAAAGTTATGCAAGGTGGACGACCACTCGTAATTATCGCTGAAGATATTGAAGGCGAAGCTTTGGCAACCTTAGTTGTCAACAAAATTCGTGGCACTTTCAAGAGCGTTGCAGTTAAAGCACCAGGCTTCGGCGATCGTCGAAAGGCAATGTTGCAAGACATCGCAATTCTCACCGGTGGCCAAGTAATCAGCGAAGAAGTTGGTCTCAAACTTGAGAACGCAACAATGGATCTTCTTGGTAGCGCCAAGAAAGTTGTAATCACAAAAGATGAGACAACAATCATTGAAGGTTCAGGACCAGAAGCAGACATTAAAGGTCGAATCAGCCAGATCAAAACTGAAATTGATAACACCGACAGTGATTACGATCGCGAGAAGCTGCAAGAGCGTCTCGCCAAGTTGTCAGGTGGTGTTGCGGTTCTCAAAGTTGGCGCGGCCACAGAAGTTGAACTCAAAGAAAAGAAGCATCGCATCGAAGACGCTGTAAGCACTACAAAAGCAGCGATTGAAGAAGGCGTTGTGCCTGGTGGTGGCGTTGCATTGATCCGCGCTCAAGAGGCTGTTGAAAAAGTAATGGCAAAACTTGAAGGTGACGAAGCAACTGGTGCGCGAATGGTTGCGCGTTCGTTGTCTGCGCCTCTTAAGCAGATTGCCGAGAACGCCGGTCTTGAAGGCGGAGTCGTTGTTGAAAAAGTAAAGAGCATGAAGGGCAACGAAGGCTTCAATGCTGCTAACGGCGAATATACCGATCTTGTAAAACTCGGAGTCATCGACGCAGCAAAAGTAACGCGATCTGCATTGCAGAACGCGGCATCAATTGCGGCACTGTTCTTAACAACCGAAGCCGTAATTGCTGACAAGCCAGAAGAGAGTGGTCCAGCAATGCCAGGCGGAGGAATGGACGACTACTAAGTCGCGAAGCTATTTAGTTGCGTTAATTAGTCAGTTGCATTAACTAGTCAGTCTAAAATCGCGGTGATGGCAACAGAACTGCTTTATTTAGTTGATGCGTATTTAAAAGAATTCGACGCCAAAGTAATTGAGGTTCGTGAGAACGCGGTTGCTTTGGATCGGACTATTTTTTATCCCACAGGTGGCGGTCAACCTAACGACACTGGTGAGATCTCTGGTGCGCGCGTAACTGACGTGCGCAAAGAAGGTTTAATGGTCTGGCACACGCTTGAGCCAAGCAATAATTTTGTTGTCGGGGACACAGTGCACGGCCAAGTCGACTGGGATCGCCGGCATAAACTTATGCGCACGCATACAGCAATGCATGTGTTGTGCGGAGTGATTTGGAATCAGTGGCAAGTGCCGGTCACGGGCGGAAACATGGAGCCATTAAGTGCGCGGATGGATTTTGAATTTGATCCACTTCCGGATGGTTTCGCACAGACTGTTGAGTCTTTGGTTAATGATGCGCTTACAGCTAATTATCCGATCAATGTAAGTTTTTTGCCGCGAGATACGGCGATTAGCGACGTAGATCTGATTCGGACAAAAGTAAATATGATCCCCGAAACTGTCAAAGAAATTCGTGTAGTTGACATTGTTGGTCTTGACAAGCAAGCCGACGGCGGCACGCATGTGCGCTCAACATCTGAGGTCGGGAGAATGAAAGTTCTTAAAACTGAAAGCAAAGGCAAGGGCAACAAGCGCTTGCGCGTTGAAATCATCGACGCTAGTTAAACTGAGCGGGAGTAACTAGCTAGTTACCGTTTTGCTCGCGCAGAAACTGCTCAACTTCATCCATCAGATTGCCTGAATCAGCCGGCTCATCTGAGTCGCCTGCGAAATCAAATTGCAACTGACTGTCGTCAACTTCATCGTCAATACTCATGCCGTTATCGGTCATCGTTTCAAGTCTTTCAACATAAGAAATTAGATCTTCGTCATCTTGCACCAACGAGTCAACTTGCTCTTCGTATCTCTCAATCAAGTTCATAACGGTTGCGAGTGGCGCAGGAGTTCCGATTATTTCGCACGCTCGTCGCATTAGAGCCAACGATGCTTTAGGTGATGGAACGTGCGACGCATAAGCAGGGACCGCGGCCCAAAGTGAAGCCGAAGGGATTGAGCCTTCATCGCATGTGTCGTGCAAGATTCCGACGATGCCAGTAGGGCCTTCATATCGAGAGCGTTGCAAATTAAATCTTTGAATTAGATCGTTGTCAATTGCGGTGCCAATAATCTGCACAGGTCTACTGTGTGGCACATCAGCAAGCAATGACCCGAGTGTCAAAAACATTGAAGCATCAAATTTTTCGGCGATTGAGAGAATCTGTTTGGAAAATAGTTTCCATCTGAGACTTGGCTCTGGTCCGAGCGCGAGGATTATGTCGCCTCCTGCACCCGCGACGTGCCAAAGACCGACAGTTGGCCAAACAATTCTTCGTTTAGTGCCATCTTGAAGTCGAACATGTGGCCGATCTTTGCTGTAATCAGTAAATGGTTCTGGGTCAATCGTTGCCAGCGGTGTCGCGCCCCAGCCTTGAACAAGATTGTTTACTGCATTTGATGCGGCATCGCCAGCGTCATTCCATCCAGTGAACGCAGCAACGAAAGTTGGATTCTTGAGCGACGGCTTCGATAACCAACGAACATGATCAATCGTGGACATTTGTTATGACGCTATCTAATTTCTCGGTCAAGATGGGCATTACAGATACGATAAACAATATGGCTTTGGCAGAATCAGCAGTGTCTGTTGAAATAGCATCTGTAACGTCTGACGAACTACTTGACGCATGTCATCGGCTAATTCCGCAACTCTCGTCATCGGCAAAACCGATGACGAATAGCGAATTAGTAGAAATTGTTAACTCAGAATCCACTTTGATGTTTGTCGCCCGTGTTGATAACCAGATCGTTGGTTTGTTGACTCTCGCGATTTTTCGCATTCCGACCGCAATGCGCGCGTGGATTGAAGATGTGGTTGTTGATTCTTCGGCGCGTGGTCATGGTGTCGGCGAGGCACTGAACCTCACTGCGATTGCAGAGGCAAAGCGACGAGGCGCAAAGACAGTTGACTTAACTTCTCGCCCGTCACGCGAGGCCGCGAATAAGTTGTATCAGCGAATTGGTTTTGTCGAACGTGATACCAATGTTTATCGGTTTAATGTTCAATAATTTTAAGTGAACTAATTTTTAATGACGAACATCGACGATCAAGGTCGACCCGAGCCGCCGATTGGGAGCGATGAACTCGCAACACTGCTTGGTTTTTTAGATTTTCAACGCGCGACTCTTGAGTGGAAGTGCCAATTGTTGAGCGCGACTGATCTGCAAAAGAAAGTTGCATCTTCGTCGATTACTCTTGGCGGACTGTTGAAACATATGGCATATGTAGAGAATCATTGGTTTTCGGATTGGCTATTGGGTCGCGAAAAACTTTCGCCGTGGCGCGAAGTTGATTGGTCGCAAGACCGCGACTGGGATTGGAACTCGGCTGCTGGAGATTCTCCAGAGCAATTGCTGAAACTTTGGCACGATGCCTGTGCGCTTTCGCGTTTTAATGTTTCGTCAGCACTTGAAACGGGCCCACTTGGTCAACTCGCAAAACGCGCTTGGCCAAGCGGTGAGTCGCCATCATTGCGCTGGATTCTTGTGCACATGATCGAAGAGTATGCACGACATAACGGTCATGCCGATTTGCTTCGTGAATCGATAGATGG
>CALACK010000204.1 GCA_937890395.1 uncultured Acidimicrobiaceae bacterium
GTTCAGAGCAAGCCCCGGGCTCTCGGCATTATTACCCAGCCCGAGTGCCTGTGCAGTCAGCACTGTGGCAAACGATGCGATAGACGAATCACCTGTTGTCGAAGTTGCACGACGAATTTCGCTTGCACTCCCAGTCGACCTGTGCACATATGTCGCAACTGAGCCGTCAGCCATTTGCAAGCCTGCTGGCACGCCGCCAAGATTGTTCGAAACAACTGCTTTGAATGCATAAGTTCCTTGTAGAGAAGTCGAGGTATATGCATGCACCGTTGGACCCTTTGAGATATACAACACCCATTGAGTTCCGTTGAAGAAAATATCTGGATCACTGAACGATGAGTTTGAAATCGTCTCAGTGATTCTTGCTCCGTCGTCAACTATGAACTGTGCGCCATCGCTACCAGCAACTTCGACCGCCGACTTGATTTGTCGCACGCATGACGATTCGCCCTGAGCACAACCAGCCGGATCTTGACCAGGAATGCCGGGCAGGTAAAACAAAATCAATCGCCCATCAGGCAGTTGCGCCAGCGACGGGTCGACATAAGATCCGCTACTCAAAGTCACCGTTGTTGTCGAGGTGGCACCAGTCTTCATATCAATTCGCATTAGACCGCTAGTTGAATACAAATAAAGCGTGTCGCCTCGGCGAAAAACATCGGGAACCGAACCTTTGAAAGATTGCCAACCGTTGAGCAGGCTCCACGACACGCCATCTGAACTTTGTGCGAGTTGAACGATGTGGTTCGACGGATTATTGCAATCAGTTACACCTGCTGTACAGGTGTGAAATGACATTAGATATGACTGTGTCGGCGGTGTGATTGCTGCCGAAACCGGCGTCGGCACAACTTGCACTGCGCCGATAACCGATAACACAACTGCTAAAAACAAACGCTTGGCATTCATCTGAATTGATATTAGCGGATTTAGCGGGCGCGAGGCGAAAGTTCGACGATCACCTAACCCGTGACGGCGACAAATAGTATGTTGCCATGACTTGGTGATCTGATCCTGATGCATGGTCGGCACTGGCAGCACTTCTCGCCCTCGAGATTGTGCTCGGCGTTGACAACGTAATATTTATTTCAATCCTCGCTTCTAAATTGCCTGCCGAGCAACAAGGCAAAGCACGACGCATCGGTCTGTTGGCTGCAGGCGGTATGCGACTGTTGTTGTTGTTGGCTGTCGGTTGGGTGATCAGCCTCAAAAAAGAGTTATTCACGATCGGCGATCTGGGGTTCAGCGGCAAAGAGTTGATCCTGCTTGCCGGCGGAGTATTCCTTATATATAAGGCCACCAAAGAGATTCACCACAAACTCGAGGGCGAGGTCGAACACGCGTCGTCTCGCACCGCGCCAACATTAGGCGCCGTCATTGCCCAGGTGTTGCTTCTCGACATGGTGTTTTCGATCGACTCGGTGATCACTGCTGTTGGCATGACGCCACATGTGCCGGTGATGATGATCGCGATTGCCGCTGCTGTTGGTGTGATGCTCGTGGCGTCGGGCCCGATATATCAGTTCGTCAATCGTCACCCGTCGGTGAAGGTGTTGGCACTCGCCTTCTTGCTGTTGATCGGCATGACGCTAATCGCCGAAGGTTTCGGACAGAAGATTCCGAAGGGCTATATCTACGGCAGCATGGCGTTTTCGATCCTCGTCGAGATGGTCAACATTGGTGTGCGTCGCAAAAAGACGACGGCACCGGTGGTGTTGCACGACAGCATGAAAGAACTTGCAGCCTGAAGCACATTGAAATTCAAGGCGATGCCGCCGACGTCGACGATGCGGCGTGGCGACGCACTAAATTCAGATATATGCCTTTTAAAATCACACTTGATGTAAACAATCCAGAACTGATGATCGATTTTTGGTCAAGCATTTTGCGATACAAACTTGTTGACGCGGTGCGATATCACGACCCGAAGCAGATTTATTGGAGCCTCGTTGACCCAAACAACAACGGTCCAAGATTAATTATTCAGCGTGTACCTGAGCCAGTGACGTCAAAAACCCGCATCCATTTTGATGTATGTTCGGATGACATTGAGGCCGACGCCAAGCGGGCCATCGAAAAAGGTGCGAAACGTGTCGACGACAAACCAATTAATGAAGTCGGTGCGACTTGGATTCGCATGCTCGACCCAGAAGGCAACCCATTTTGCTTCGCGCTGAATCGAGAAAAGTAAGGAAAGCGATGTTGCAAGGTTCAGTTGAACTTTGGTTAAGCCCGTTAACCTTTGCTTTTAAACGCCTCGGCTATTTTTGCAGCCGCGCCTGAAAGTTCAGCCGGAATCATCCAGATCTTGGTCGCTTGACCGTTGGCAATCTCTTTGAGTTGCTGAATGTATTGATAAGCCAGCACCTGATCGTCGGCATCAGCATCGTGAATCGCCTTGAAAACTTTTTCGATCGCTTCTGACTGTCCTTGAGCACGCAACACCGCGGCTTGCGCATCACCTTCGGCTCGCAAAATCTCTGCTTGTCGCGCACCTTCGGCCGTCAGAATCTGGCTCTGCTTTTCGCCCTCGGCGGTCAAAATTGCGGCTCGCTTGTCTCGCTCGGCTCGCATTTGCTTTTCCATTGACTCTTGCACACTTGGCGGTGGATCAATCGCCTTGAGTTCGACACGATTGACGCGCACGCCCCACTTTCCGGTCGCTTCGTCGAGAACACCGCGCAAAACCGAATTGATCGAATCGCGCGAAGTTAAAACAGCCTCGAGGTCGAGACCACCAACGACGTTTCGCAGCGTTGTGACAGTCAATTGCTCGATGCCTTGAATGAAGTCGACAATTTCGTAAGACGCCGACTTCGGGTCGGTCACTTGAAAATAGATAACCGTGTCGATCGAAACCACCAAGTTGTCTTCGGTGATCACCGGCTGCGGCGGAAACGAAACCACTCGCTCACGCATGTCGACGAGCGGCTTCAATCGATCAATAAATGGCACGATGATTGCAAGACCCGGGCCGAGTACCCGATTAAATCGCCCAAGTCGCTCGACAATACCCGCGCGCGCTTGAGGCACGATACGAATTGATCGCTCCAGCACGACGCCAAAAATCAGAACCAGCAAACCCACAACAAGATACGAGTACCACATAATTTATTTCTCCTCTAGTTTTGCCACACGAGCCGTGGCTCCTTCAATCGCTAATACAACAACGCTCTCGCCGTTCTCAATTGAGCCAGAGTCTGTACGCGCACTCCAGATTTCGCCGCTCAACTTAACTTGACCTCCGTTGGGGTCAACAGTAGTTGTGACCACCGCACGAGCACCAATCAATGCATCAACATTCGTCGAACCATTCTTTGGCTGCTTTTTCAAATGTCGCAATGCGATCGGCCGCAACGCGATCAACGAAAGAATTGCAAACACGCCAAAGGTCACGCCTTGCAAAGTTTCTGAGCCGCCAGCCGCATTTGTTACGCCAGCGGTAAGTGCAGCCAGAGCCAACGAAGCAAAAAGCAAGTCGGCGGTCAACATTTCGGCAATCAACAAAAGCCCTGCCACCGCGAACCAAATCCAGGGTGCCATTGCTATTTCACCACCAGACATTTACCGAGTTTCATCGCGCCTCCTCAGGTGTTTATCAATCTAGTCGCCCCATGTTCGCTTCATTGCTAGTCGGGTGCGGTGGTTTTTTCGACTTCAAGCGCAGCGATCTGAGTTTTTAGTTTGGCAAGAAACTGGGCTTCGCGCTCAAGACCAACGGCAACTGCGAACTCGATTCGCTGTTGCACGTCTAGAACACTTTTTTGATCCATGCCGATGCCTGAAACTTTTTGGCGATTTGAAAACGACAAATACAACACCATCGCAGTGGCCAGCGGCTCGACCCGATGTGAAACCAACTTTGCCCAAACGAACTCTCTGGTTTCATTTGTGCCGACAAAAATGCCGCGCTTGTCGGTGACCACAAACTTGCCGTCGTCGACCAAAACCGGTTCGGTTATGCCATCAGAACTTCGGCCTTCAATCAACCCCACCTGAGATGCAATCGCAATCGCATGTTCGTCGGCCTGCAACACCACACCGTCATCTGATGAAGCATCGACACTTTGCTGTTTATATGTCGAATAAAAAGTGATTCGCTCTTTCAAATCGGCTATCTCGGCTTCGATGCTCGTCTTGGTTCGTTTTGCCACCCGCGATGACTTGGCTTTCTTAAATTTTTGTACCGGCTTAATTTTCTGAGCGCGTATCACGATGAACAAACCCACCGCAAGACCAAACAGAAACCCAAGACCCGGCGAAATTCGGTCGCCGAAATAAATCGCGGTCATTACAAGTACGACCCGCACCCACCACTTATCTATAAATAATTTTTGCATTCGGTTTTGTTACTTCATGCCCAGCCACTTGCCGATTTTCATTCGCCGCCCGCCTCGCGACAACGGTATGCCCGTCTTTCGCGTCACCCGACGCTTTGCTTTTGTTACACCTATCGCACGCTTCCAAGAAAACGAAATACCAGGACCTAGTTTCATCGCACCTCCTCAGGTACTAATTAACCTAGTCGTCCCCTGTTCGCGCCAAATCTCTAGCGCGACCAGAGCAACGGGTTCATCGGCGACGCAGCGAGCGCACCTGTCGGCAACGACCCCAACCACCGCTCGTCATCAGCGCGTCGCATCGGGCTATCGATCTCACCCACTCGCACACCGTCAGCAAAATAAATAATCGTCATCACCGAACGCATCGTCGCCGTCTCGTTGGCCGGCGCACCGTGCAGCACCCATCCCGCATGAAAACTCGCGTCGCCCGCACGCATCGGCGCATAAGACACAAGATCAAACTTCTCGCGCTCAATCAAACGATCAAAATGCGATTGCGAGTCGTCACCAATTTCAGAACCACCCAGATCGCCGCGCTCATGGCTGCCCGACGCAAACACCACCGAACCAATTTCGTTTGGCACATCAACAAGTGGCATCCACATTGTGATCGTATTGGTCGTATCAAGTGGCCAATAAACATGGTCTTGATGCCACGGTGTAATGCCGCCACCCGGCTCTTTGAACAAAGCCTGGTCGTGATACAAGCGCACGCCGTCGACACCCATCAAATCGGCTGCCACTTTGGCAAATCTTTTGGCCATCACAAACTCGCGGGCCACCGGGTCAACTGTCCACAAATTCATGGATTGTATAAACGCCTTGCCATAAGTGTCGCGCTCACTCATTGGTCGCTCGTCGCTGCGCAACAACTGTGTCGCACTTTTTATCGCCGGCAAATATTCGCTAACTTCTTGCGCCGATGCAAGACCGCGCACCACCGCGTGCCCGTTGCGTTTAAAACTCTGTGCAAGCGCCGCGTCAATTTCAATCGTGTTGTCAAGCGAGATCATGCGCTGCACAAACAAATGCTACTCACCCGCCAAAACCCCCCGCCTAACAATCAAACCACCCGCAACTGCGCGACCCACATTTATCCCGACGGCAAGACGACTAGCCTTTGAGCGTGGACTCCAAACAGAATCCCAATGAAGATTGGCGCGGAGTAGATATCGGACAGATTCGCAGCCAACTCAAGTTGAGTGTCAAAGATCGCGTGCGCGATATGGTCCACGCTGCCAATGTCATGATGTCAATTGTTGAGCGCGCACGAGTTGCAAGAGAGCAATCCACGCAAGATGTTTGAGCCGATTCAGATCTGCAAAATTCTGAACGAAGAAAAAGTGGATTACATAGTTCTTGGTGGTTTTGCCGCCGTCATCCACGGGTCACCACTTCCAACTAAAGACATCGACATTTTGCCCAATCGCACCCAAGAAAATCTTGATAATCTCGGTCGTGCGCTAACCCGCATGAACGCAAAGATCCGAATTTCGGGCGAACCAGTGCCAACCAAGATCGATGGACCGTTCTTAGCAAACATGCCACACATACTCAATCTTGTAACCGACTTTGGTGAGATAGATCTAACCTTCACGCCCGCGGGTCATGCAGGTAGTTACGACGGTTGGCGATCGAGTGCTACAGCAGAACTTATCGACGAAGGGTTGACGGTCGTTGTAGCTTCGCTCAATGACATCATCGACTCAAAACAAACTGCCAACAGAGCCAAAGACCAAATGGCTTTGCCATACTTAGAGTCACTTCGAGACGAACTGCGCCGACAAAAAGAAGACTGAATTATCCGCTAGTCGAAGTTTTTTGAACCCGCGCAGGGCGGCTACTCTTAAAAAATCGACGGCGTCACAATACCCACTGCAACCTTGCACCCCATGGGTGTGATGCGCGTCAAGTTGGGCGAACTCGCACCTGTTGGCGTCGGGCCAAAAGGCAATCGCATGATCCGCAATGTGTTGTCGATCGAACTTAAGTCAGAAAAACTCAACGCAACGCTGGCCAATGTTGGCGCCGCCGATTGGCTCAACGTCAACGACGACGTCTCAGCACTTGATGTGCGCCTGACACTTAAGACCGACGACGGCGAGTTCATCCATGTCGAATATCAAGGACGCAGCGACCCGACTACTGGCCTCATCGCCACGGCACCAACATTTCAAACTGGCAGCGAGAAATATAAATGGTTGAACAAGGTTCAAGCCGTCGCCGCCGGCAACGTCAATGTCACGACGGGCGATCTCGTCTATCACTTATACGAAGTCAAGGTCACTATCTAGTTTCAGACTCACCAAGTCTTCAAGCGGATAAACCTGCGCCCAAACCCAACCTCCTGCGCCATAATCGAGTGCAAACATGCGTGCATGGCAACATCAATAAAAGTTATACCAGTAGTTATACCGCTGCACTATGATTGTGGCGTGGCACAAAAAGTCGGGCCCAAAGGCCAAGTTGTAATTCCAAAAAAGTTTCGCGACGAATTAGGCATCGAACCTGGTGACGAAGTAGAAGTTTCGCTTTCTGAAAACGGCGTGCTGATTCAATCAGTTCACACCACCAAAACTTTGCGAGGAATATTCTCGGGCTCTGGCATGCTCGAAATGCTGATGTCCGACCGACGCAAAGAACCGCGATGACCGTTTGCCTCGACTCATGGGCGGTTATTGAATGGCTTGAAGATCGCCCCTCGGCTGCACTCGTTGAAAAGGCCATTGCCTCTCGCCCGGTCATCAGTCTTGTAAATGTTTGTGAAGTGCTCTACATAATTTCAAAAAAGCACGGCGAAAAAGCTTCGAATCAAGTGCTGCCCGCACTTCGACAAAAGTTGCGCTTTGTCGAAGTCGATCAAGATCTAGCGGTGTCAGCCGCAAAGATTAAAGCGACCCACAAAATGGCACTCGGCGACGCATTCTGTGTGGCAACTGCACTCGCCCACAACGCAAAAATCTTTACAGGAGACCCCGAAATCATTCGCGCCAAAGGCAACTGGAAGGTTCAAGATTTGCGCTAACCGAGTTCGATTTCAGACCTTGACACAGAAATATTGCAGTTTTAGGGCTGTTGCCGCGGGCTGGCGGCGTGAATCCAAAATGTGGTACCGTTCTTTATTGGTACGGTCCGGCAACGGATCCTTCAATGCGTCGGGGCACGCTTTGCTCCTTGAGAGCACAATGGAGGCAGTTCAATGAGAATAGATGGTACGAAAAAAACCAAGCGTGTCTTGGGGCTTGCCGCAGCCTTTGCGGTAATTCTGGGAGCCTGTGGTGGTGGCGATGATGCCGCCGAAGCACCAACAGTCACAGACGCCGAAGAGGTGGAATTAACATCATCAGACGGTGGAATTCTTGCTGCAGTGCAAGAGCGTGGCGTGTTGCGCTGCGGAGTTTCCGGTGCAGCAGTCGCCTTTTCATTCACCGCAGCCGACGGCTCGATGAATGGTATTGACGCCGATTATTGCCGTGCAGTAGCAGCAGCAGTCTTGGGTGATGCCACCGCGGTCGAGTTCGTTTCACTGACCGCCGCCGAGCGCTTCACAGCGGTTCAAACTGGCTCGATTGACGTGCTCATGCGCAACAGCACATGGACACAAAGCCGTGACACTGACGTGGGTATGGATTTCGGTCCAACCACCTACTTCGACGGTCAACAATTGATGGCTCGTGCTGCTGATGGTTTCACCACATCATCACAGGTCAGCGACGTTGACGGAGCAGTAGTTTGCACCAACGCCGGAACCACAACTGAGACGAACATCTCAGAGTTGGCTTCTGTGCTTGGTATCAAAATCACCTTGACCACCTTTGAGGACTACGACCAGGTCACCGAGGCGTTCATCGCTGGAACTTGTGACGTGATTACAACTGACGGTTCGGGTCTTGTTGGACGTAAGTCAGTTCAAGAGCCATCGAAGGGTGCATGGGTAATTTTCCCAGCAACTCCGTTCTCTAAAGAGCCACTCGGTCCGGTATACGCACAGAATGATTCCCAGTGGGCCGACGTGGTCAACTGGACTGTCTATGCGACTTTCATCGCCGATGAATACGGCGTTGGATCCGACGAAGTGAGTGCAGCCGCAGCCGGAGACTTTGGTCCGGAAATGGTTCGTTTGATGGGTGGCGAAGGTGAACTGCAGACCGTTATGGGTTTGTCAGCAACCGCGTTTGCCGATGTCATCACACAGGTCGGCAACTACCAGCAGATCTGGGACCGCAACTTGACCCCAGTGGGCTTGGTTCGTGAAGGATCAGCGAATGCTCTTTGGAATAAGGGCGGATTGCTCTACGCACCACCAGCGCGCTAGATCAGTTAGTTATACGGTTTTGTGGGCGGTTGAATCCATTCGGGTTCAACCGCCCACAATCATTTACAGATAGCAGAGTCTCAATCGGAAGATGGACGTAGCATCATCGTGGAAAGTGCAAACAACCGGGACGTAAAGGTTTCGTTGGTGCATCAGCGCCCGCCGATTTGGCGCAATGTTGCGGTGCTTAAGTGGCTGGCACAATTTGCAGTGCTG
This sequence comes from uncultured Acidimicrobiaceae bacterium, assembly GCA_937890395.1. Classification (GTDB taxonomy): domain Bacteria; phylum Actinomycetota; class Acidimicrobiia; order Acidimicrobiales; family Ilumatobacteraceae; genus BACL27. The sequence goes on from CALACK010000204.1 coordinate 8,875, forward strand.
TTTACTGTGTTGGGCCTATTTTGGTTGCTGGCCTCAGAAGCACAAGAGAACTTGCAGCGGCGCGGAATACCCGCTGGTTACAACTGGTTGAGTGGTCCGGCCAATTTCCAACTTGGCGAAGGAATCCAAACCGTAGATTCCCCCGAGCGCCGACTCACCATGAGTCGTGCCTTATGGGTTGGAATGGTAAACACGCTGCGAGTTGCGGCAATCGGCATTGTCTTGAGCACCATTCTCGGGGTGTTCATCGGTGTGTCGCGGCTGTCGAAGAACTTCATTGCCAATCGATTTGCTTCGGCATTCGTAGAGACCATGCGCAACATTCCGTTGCTCGTGCAGATTCTTTTCTGGTTTGTAATTCTGGGTTCATTGGCCCCGCTCGCTGCTGACTCGGGGCCAATTCCTGGCTGGTTGATCGTGTCGCAAAAGGGCATCTCAATTCCGCGTGTGTTCTTGGCAGATGGCTTTTACCAGTTCGTCGCCATGCTTGTTGTTTTTGCGGTGCCGTTGTGGTTTATTCGGCGAACACTGAAACGTCGACAAGACGACTTGGGTGGCAATCAGCGAGTGACGAGCACGACAGTTGCATATTTGTCTGTGTCAACTCTGGTTGCTTGGTTCTTAAACCCCGTCATGGGGTTTCTAGGCGGTGTGCTTGATTCTGTAGCGACAGCATGGAATGCGATTCCTGCGCAGATAATCCGAGGCCTGTTCGGCGTACTCATTATTTGGTTTGCAGGCGCGCGAATTCGCAGCTTGCTCAACTCGCGGCGCACGCCGGTGGGGTTTGCGAAACTCACCGATAACGACTGGTTTCAAATGTTGTTCACTGCATTCGCGGCAGGTGTGGCTGCACTGGTCGTGGTGAGATTTCGTCCGGGGATCACTACTTGGTTCGTCGAGTCGGTCGGAAACTTCTGGAGTTTTCTCGGAGCAAAGTTTGGAGATGGCCGAGGCGCTCAGCCAATCGATGCAATGCTGCCCACCCTGACCGAAGGAAGGTTTATAAATATCAGCAATACAGGGCTCACGATGTCGGTGTTTTTTGCATCGTTGCTTTTCGGGTTGGTGTTCTACACGTCGAGTTACATTGCCGAAGTGGTTCGTGGTGGCATCTTGGCGGTGCCGCGCGGACAGTCAGAGGCTGCTCTGGCCTTAGGTTTTACGCGTGGGCAAATGCTGCGCAAGGTGGTTTTGCCCCAGGCGTTTCGGGTGATCATGCCGCCGTTGGGCAACCAATATCTGAACATCACCAAAAACACCTCGCTCGGTATCGCTGTGGGATTTTCTGAAATTGTGCAAGTAGGCCAGACGGTGTACAACAAAAACTCACAAACCTTGGCGGTGTTCAGCATCTACATCGCATTCTTCTTGCTCTGTTCGTTGTCAATCTCGGCAGTGGTAAACACCATCAACCGGCGCCTCGCGATCGTTGAACGATAGTGAGTGAGGGTTCGCTGTGACGACAGTTATCAACGCCAATGTGAGTAGCCAAAAGTCGTGGTTCAAATGGGTTCGCGACAATTTGTTTTCGTCTGTTGCTGGCACGATTCAGACGTTTGCTTTTGCGGCCCTCGTGGTTGTGGTGCTGCGCTGGCTTTTGGGTGTTGCATTCGCCGAAAAAAATGACTGGACAGCAGTGGCGACCAACATGCGTCTGTTGGTGAGCTATAACTATCCACTCAGTCAGTTCATTCGAATTTGGGTGGCTGCTGGTGTACTGCTTGTTTGCGCTGCGGCCAGTTTGGGTGCTTGGCGATTTGATCCAGCTCTCACTGTGAAGCGCATGGCTCGCACGTTTTACAGCGTCGCGGTCGTTGCAGCACTTTGTGCGTTGCTGATGCCATCGTCGGCCCCAGGTGTGCTGGTCAGAACACTTTGGTTGGTGTCTACAGTGCTCGCAATCGCCGGCTTCGCGGCTTCAGCGGTGGCCAGTAAACGCAACAACTTGACTGTTTCGTTCGGGGCGCTGCTCACGAGTTCTGTAGTTGGTCTTCTAGCAATCTTGTGGTTCGTTCCCTTTGGTAACTACGGAGTCGTCGGTGGTAGCCCCTTCGCCAACCCCGGTGACACTGTTGCTCGTTCCACAAAAGAGCCTTGGACGGTGATTTTCACTTTGGTCTTGTTCACATTTTGGGCGAGCCGCGCGCTAGGAACCAAAACAGTTGCAATCGTGCGCAGTGCACTCTTGGCTTTTTGGCTAGTTGGTCCAGCGTTTCTGATTTTTGTCGTGCTACGTGACCCGGCCTTTGATTGGCAACGAGTCTGGGCCGTCGACGTTCCGCTGGCTGCTGGTTTTGCTTTCGGCGGTGGATTGCTCGTTTATTTGCTGGCCAAGCCGACGCGTAGTTCGTTGGCGCGACTCGTCGGGGTGGCACTATCAGCATTTGCAATCCTCAACTGGGTGGCGGGCTTTTTCGGATGGTATGGCATGTTGCAAAAAGTTCGCATCTCGATGCTGCTGCTCGCAATTCTGGTGCTAATTCTTCCTGCTTTTGCGGGCTCGCAATCGAAGCGACTGCGAATCGCTGTCGCGTGGGGTGGCTTCATTCTTGTTTTGCATTGGTTGATCACTGCAATTAACACGCCGTCCACTTTGGTGATTTCGGCTCCACCATTTTTGGGTGGCTTCACACTTACATTTGCAATTTCGTACTACGTCGTGCTTGCTTCGTTTCCGCTCGGGGTATTGCTGGCGTTGGCGCGCACATCAGACTTGCCACTCTTTCGAATGATGTCAACTGCATACATCGAGGTGTTCAGAGGGGTTCCTCTCATCACGATCTTGTTCTTGTTTACGGTGATGCTGCCGCTGTTTTTGCCGCGGGGCATGGCAGTGAGTGATTTGGCTGCGGTGTTCGCTGGTTACAGCATTTTTTCTGCGGCGTATCTCGCCGAAAATGTCAGAGGGGGTCTGCAGAGCGTTCGTCAAGGCCAGTATGAGGCAGCGAATGCGCTTGGGCTTACGGTGTTTCAGCGAACCCTGTTAATCGTGTTGCCACAAGGTTTACGCGTATCAATCCCGAACCTTGTCGGCCAGGGCATCGCCACACTGAAAGAAACTTCATTGATCGCGATCATCGGTGGCTTTGATTTATTGCGAATCGCAAACTCGACTATTCCGAATCAGCCACAGTTCCTCGGCCAGAAGCGTCCGGGCCTTCTTTTCATCGCAATGGTGTATTTCATTCTGGCCTACACCATGTCTAAGTCGTCGCAACGACTTGAGCGTCGTCTTGACGCAGGTCGCATGTAATGCCCATGGTTTCATCACGAAAGGACTACTGCAATGAGCAGCACTAAACCCAACGACAACACCGGCCAATCCCCTCGGCGAAACATGATCACCTGTCGGGGCGTCAAAAAGTGGTTCGGCGACTTTCAGGCGCTCAAAGGTGTCGACTTAGATGTTGGCGAGCAAGAGGTGGTTGTGGTGTTGGGGCCGTCAGGCTCGGGCAAGTCGACGCTCATTCGCTGCATCAATCGTCTAGAAGTTCATCAAGAGGGCATCATCGAGGTCGACGGCGTAGAACTCACCAACGATCTGCGCAACATCGAAAAGATTCGTTCTGAAGTTGGCATGGTGTTTCAGTTGTTCAACTTGTTTCCACATCTTTCGGTGCTCGACAACATCACCCTCGGGCCGATCTGGGTGCGCAAAAAGGCACGGGTAGAGGCAGAGAAAACCGCGATGGAGCTACTCGAGCGTGTCGGTATTCCTGAACAAGCTGCCAAGTTTCCTGGTCAATTGTCTGGCGGCCAACAGCAGCGTGTTGCCATTGCGCGGGCACTGGCGATGGAGCCCAAGATTATGTTGTTCGACGAGCCGACGTCAGCGCTTGACCCCGAGATGATTGCTGAAGTGCTAGACGTAATGCGTGACTTGGCTCGCCGAGGCATGACCATGGTGATTGTTACCCACGAAATGGGTTTTGCCCGCGAGGTAGCCGATCGCTTGGTGTTTATGGAGTCGGGCGAGATTGTAGAAGTTGGCACCACCGAACAATTCTTTAGTGCACCCCGCGAAGAGCGAACTAAGAAGTTCTTGTCTCAAATTCTCTAACGCCCAGGGCGTTGCTCTTGATTTAATGAGCAAAAGTTTTGCATGTGATATGCAAGAAGAACTTGACAATTCACTATGTCCACTACCCATTGGTCGCTTACGTCGACAACGCCCTGCAAAGCAATCTAAGCGAGACATACTTGAGTATGAGCCGCAACGTCGTCGGCATTCTTGGCACCGCAATTATCGCCATCTACATCTTCGGGTCTGGTCGCTTGGTTGCCACAGATACACAGTGGTATCGCACGCTCATAAAACCTGCATGGCAACCACCCGGCATAGTGGTCGGTCTCATTTGGCCCTACAACTTTGCATTGCTCATCATCGCAACCTGGATTGTTGCCAGCCGCCTCTCAAGCACTCACCAACTGGTCTGGTTGATTTGTCTCGCACTAAGTGTGGTGGCTGCGCTCTCGTGGGCATGGTTGTTTTTTAATCCGCACTCACTGATCGCATCAGCTATTGCACTCGTGTTCGCCTCTGCGTTCAGCATTCCGCTGCTCGTGATCTCGTTTCGCGTGTCTCTCACACTTGGATTTGCGTTCGTGCCGTATCAACTCTGGTTAGCAGTCGCCACTTCTCTCGCATTCGGTTACACCAGGCAATAGATACGTATGCCAACGTTGAGAGACACCTATATATAGACCGATTCACGGATAAACCTGCCGCCCTGCACCCCACCCGCGCTGGCAACAGGGCTATCCGATTGGCGGAAAGCGTTTTTCGTTTCGATCGATCTTTGCACTTGCCTCAGCCAGTAGATCAACTTTAAGAATCGCCGAAAGTCGCACCAAATAAAGCGTGATATCGGCAAGTTCATCTCTGACTGCATCAGCCAATTTCTCATCAGTCATGACCGTGGAAGACTCTTCGGCTGTCATCCACTGAAAGATCTCAGCAAGTTCTGAAACTTCAACACTTAATGCCATCGCCAAATTTTTCGGCGTATGAAACTTCTCCCAGTCTCGTGCATCGGCAAACTTTTTTAGCCGAGCTGCAAGTGCTTCTAGGTTTAATTCAGACACAGATCAATCTTAGGCAATGAATTCAGTTTCTAAAAAATTAAGCAGGAAGCAATCTCTTAAAGTAATCAGCCGTTGCCTCGTCAGTGAAATAGACGTAACAACCCTTCATGCCCCTGGTCATCAAAGTGCGGTAAGTGTTGCGAATAATCTCATCGGCTTTTTCGGCCGCCGAAATCGGGTCAATGTCTAATGCCTTCTTATAACCATTCAACGATTTATCACTCTTTGCCCGAGCGGCTGGATCTGTTATCAACTCGCCATTAGACACCACCAAATCTGGTCCGATAATTACCCCAACATAATCAAGTTCAAGACCTTGGCATGTGTGAATGCACCCGACTTCTTTCACTGACTCTTCGTGAATAATCCATTTGCTACCGTGAGCGGTCAAGTTCCAATCCGCTTCAAAACTAAATTCAGGAAACTTGATGTCTGATTTATTTTTATCTTTTCGGCTTACCCACTCCCAGCAGTAGCCAGCGACAACACGCGACTTGTTATTAATTTTGTTTTTCTCTTTAACTAACTCATGCAACTCGGTGGGGCTATCAACTATTTTGAAGTCAAACTTACCCGGAGAAAAGTAACTGTCGGTCTCAATACGAACACCAAGCGCATTATCTAGCCAGACCATATAGTCATCTGAACCGCCACAACGAAACTGCGAAGTAAGTTCAAGATGCTCAATTTCTGCTCCTGCTTCGACCGCGAACTTTTCAATCGCCGAGATTTCGCCAATATCTTTCCAAGTCACTTTCTGAGCCTCATCAATAAAGAAAACCGATGTACGTGCCGCCTGAATAATCTCTTGGATTTGGTTCACTCCACCTTTTGTCCATTGACCACGCAACTTCAAACGATGAGCCTCATCAACAATCAAAACATCAAATGAGTCTTTCTTAATCCCGGCATACGAGCCAGAGCCACTAAACAGGTCTTGAAGCCCAACACCATCGATTGTCTCTTGAAGTTTCGACTCAAAGACAGCCCGTGGAGCAGCGTTAGGTGTGATGTACCGAGCATTCATACGCAATCCCGACAGGCGCGAGAGTGCATTTATCGAAATCACTGACTTACCCGTTCCTGGCCCACCCTTAATGATGAGCACCTGTTTTTTGTCAACCATTCCTTTGGTTGACGCATTGACAATCTTTTCGAGAACAGTTTTCTGTTCATCAAGCAGCACAAATTCTTCATTACCTTTCAGCATTGATCCAACAGCATCTGCCAATTGCTTAGACGGCCGAATTGGCGATGCATCAACTCTGCGCAACATCTCTATGCCCGTACCTTGGCTGATTTTTGCTTTAATCAAGCTCTGAAGATCGGAAAGTTGGCCTTTTATAAAAACTGGTGCTTTTGCAAGTTTGTCTGCGTAGCGCACATCGTTAACAACGGCTGGTGCTTCGCAATTATGAAGATATGCGCAGGCACTTATCTCTAATGCATTTGTGTATACATACTCGTTGAACTGTTGTAAGTGACTGGCATAGCTCCAGGCTTGATATGACGGATGCCTCTCATCTCGAAGCCCGCCACCGACAAAGGTTTTGACGTGATCTTCTAATTCTGAAAAATTAACTTCAGTCCATTGTTTCAATTCAATAATTAAAACTGATTCTTTACCCGCACGATTAAACCCAGCAATAATGAAATCAATCCGAAACTTGCGACCATTTAGGCGATATTCGACTGCGACAACAGCATCATCTGGTATTCCAGGATCGTTCATCGCATGCGACATTGCATTACCTAACGAGTTTCGCCAAGCGTTATATTCGGGCTGAGCAACCGAAATATTTAGGTTCTTTTTGACGGCGACTTTAACAATGTCCTCAATTGTTGGTGCATCTTTTAAAAATTGTTCTTTAGAAGCCAGATACGCGAGCACAAATTGACACTACCCCTTCGGTGTTACACCGTCTCGGCGTTTGCCTTACCGTCATCAATTTCGCCAAAAGCGGTGTCATCTCGATTCGACTTACCCAAGTTGCATTCTGAGCAAAGCACTTGCAAGTTACTCATTTCGTTTGAGCCACCTTTTGACCGAGGCACAATATGATCAACATGCAGCCGAACATCGCTGTCAATTTCTGGTGCAGCGCCACATAAAACACACTTACGATCACGTTTTAAGACGTCATATCGCACCGTACTTGGCACCGGATCCATTTCAAGTAATCCGCTCCAAATCTCTACACCACGGGACTGCAAGAAGTCGGCAATTCGCTTCTCACATGCGGCTCGAATTTGGCTTGACTGCACATAAGTAAGTTTCTCAACTTGCAGCTCTATAAGTTCAGCGCGCTTAGAGACCACACCTCGTTTCGCAAGCACTGGCACAGGCATCTCTTTGATCCGCTTTTCATAATGCAACACGCTGGCCTCGTCGGCGAGTGCGAACTCTTGTGCGAGTTGTCGAATAGTCGCGGCTCCGCCTGACTCAACCAGAAAACTAATTAGTAGTGGTTGATACACGTGGCTCATGCGCAACTCACTCTCGACAAAATTCAAGAGTTCGTCAAAGGTCATGAAACCATGTTACGTAAAGCCGACACATGGCAAACAAAGCACAAAACCTAAACCTTTACGGTCTCGAGCAACGTGGGTAAGAGACGGTGGCTCTCGTGCGGGGGTGAAGTTTCGGCGTGGGGTTAATCCACTGAGAGATCGACTGAAGTTAGACAACTGTATGACGCGGGCAATGCAGGTTGTGATGAAACTTGTTCGCGTCGCTAGCAACCGTCACGTGCGCAACTGGGAGGCACCCGACGCCCTCGTGCAAGAA
>CALACK010000205.1 GCA_937890395.1 uncultured Acidimicrobiaceae bacterium
CTTGTGCAGGCGCAGTCGTCGAGAAGTGGCTTTACCGATGTTGCCGAGTGGCGCGCGAAGCACGCATCAACCTATAAAAACTTCACCCGCGCACCGGCGAATATTGAAGATGATCGATACGCAATTTTTCGTGGTCTGTTTACGACCTCGTTTCTAATTGAGGATTATTTGCGTGAAAATAACTTCTTTGACGCGCAACAAATCATTATCACTAGTGCGTCAAGCAAAACATCGATTGCGCTCGCCAACTGCTTACAACGTTTCTCGGATGTAAAAGTTGTAGGACTAACCTCAGCGCGAAATTTATCATTCGTAAAAGATGTCGGCGAGTACGACGAAATTATTGATTATCAAAATCTTGACGCGCTCAACGCACAAGTACAAACAGCCGTTGTAGACATGGCAGGTAATCCGCAGATCATTGCCGATGTGCACACGCGACTCAAAACCAAAGTGATGTATTCGTGCAGTGTCGGTGCAACACATTGGGATGCAACACGAGAAAACATAAGCATCCCAGAACCGCGACCAGAATTCTTTTTTGCTCCGTCGCAACTTTCGAAGCGCAGCAAAGAGTGGGGTCGCGAAGAGTTGAACCGACGCATTGATGATTCGCTCGCGGTATTTATCGATGGCACAGAAAAATGGTTGACAATTCAGCACGCTCACGGGGCAACAGAAGTTGCCGAAGTTTATTCGACACTCGTCACGGGTCAGATTGATCCGCGACTTGGCAATATCGTCTCGTTTGATTAACGCGGCTAGTTCACTAGACGAAGTATCTAGCCAGGTTAATTTGGCAGCGTGTATGAGTTCTCGAACTCATCTTGCAACACAGTTGCTATTTTTTCGGTCGTGTCAATTACCAACTCAGTTTCTAAAACTCGTGTTCGATACGACCAGCCGCTTGGCATTGCGAGTCTCTCGCCAAGAGTCGGCAAAGTTTCTTCGCTCATCGTCGGGTCAACAGCAACGCAAAGAGCCTGCAAAATATACGCCTTACCATCTGGGTTAACTAGTTCGTAAACGGGTTTGCCTGCATCAAAGAAAAATACTGCGCCACG
>CALACK010000206.1 GCA_937890395.1 uncultured Acidimicrobiaceae bacterium
CCAGTATCGCACTCAACGAATCACGAATCGGTTTGTTGCTCTCGATTGCATTATTCGGTATCACGATCGGCAACATGGTGATGATGCAGTCACTGTTGCTCGCCGAGCGTTTCGGTGTTCGCGACTATCCACGCATTGCAGCGCGATCTGGATTGATTTCATTTTCTGGCACCGCACTCGGGCCACTACTTTTGGGTTGGCTCTACGACGTGGCCGGCGGATACCGTGCGGCCTATCTCGCTGCTGCGGTGTGCTCGCTGATCGGCGCGACAATGTTTTCTTTTGCTGGCTCTGCTGCTGGCGAACCCGCAAACGACTAAATAAAAAAGCGACCGGTATCTAGAAGTTCTAGACACCGGCCGCTTTTTGCGTCGGTTGGGGGATTAGGGGACTAGCCGACTGTTGTTGTGGTTACCTTTGGTTCACTTTTGTTTTGCTTACCTTGGCCGCGCTCACCACGTGCTGGTGGAAGGTTGTTAACCATCTCGGTTACTTTTGTTGTCACGTTTGCTAATTTCTTATCTGCAACCGCTTGAGTAATTTCGCCAGAAGCTAATTCTTCGGCAATATAAGTCTTAATATTTGTAACAATTGAATCAATAACTAATTTGATATCAACTTTTTGTGTAGTCGCAATTTGTGCAAGTGTCTTGCCACTTCGTACTTGAGTTCGAAGCTCTTCTTTAGTGAGCTTAAGAATCGCAGCAACTTCTTCCATATTTTTGCCATGGCCATTTTTGCCTTCGTGCTGAATTCTCTCAACATTTGCCATGCCAACTGATATTGCTTGCGATTGCGCACTGACTCCACTTGGTACACCAAGTGTCGACCCTGCGATTGCGCCGGCTATTGCCATGCCGACGAAAATTGCGATATTTCGTTTGTTCATCATTAAATTATCCTTTCGTAAAGTTCTCGGGGGATTCCGTGAACATCTAGATCTTGCGACTTGTTGTTAAGAATTAGAACAACACAATTTAAGAAACAGTTAAGAAATTGTCGCGACCCCTATTCGAGCCATTTCTAGGCATTCTCCGTCTGTACCGTTGTACAAATGAAAGCTGCATCGAATAAAACTGCATCTAATAAAACGTTCAAATTAGTTGTCGCTGAAGACGACCCTGCTGTGCGCAATGCGGTGCAACGCGTGCTCGAACTCGAGGGATATTCGGTAGTTGTCACAAAAGATGGTGTCGCTGCACTTGATGCGATTCTTTCGAACGCGCCAGACGCAGTTGTGATGGATGTGATGATGCCGTTCTCGGATGGACTGTCAGTGTGTCGCGAGTTGCGTCGTCGCGCGAACCGTACACCGATTTTGTTACTTACCGCTCGTCATGAGATTGGTGATCGTGTTGCCGGTCTTGATGCAGGCGCAGACGATTACTTGGTTAAGCCATTTAGCATTGATGAACTTCTTGCTCGTGTGCGCGCGCTATTGCGCAGAAATGCACCCAATACAACCTCGACAATTCTGCAACTGGCCGATCTTTCACTTGACCCGACTCGCCGCGAAGTTCGGCGTGGGTCACGCATAGTTGACTTAACTAAAACAGAATTTGATCTTTTGCAAGTGTTGCTTGAGCAAACCGGCATCGTGCTATCGCGCGAATATCTATACGAACATATATGGGGTTTTGACTTTGAAACAAACTCAAAATCGCTTGATGTCTATATCGGTTACCTTCGTCGAAAAATTGAGCAAGATGACGAAACAAAACTTCTGCACACCGTCCGCGGTGTTGGCTACGTGGTGCGAGCATCATGAAACTTCGCACGCGTTTTCTGATTGCTACCAGTGTGATTGTGTTTCTAACTGTGAGTATTCTTTCGGTTGCAATTTACGCGACAGTCTCAAAACATCTACTCAGTGAAGTTGATAACACTCTTGATGCGCGAGTAGTTGCTATTGCCGAATCGATTCGTCTTCGAAACAATGCTGCTCCAGGAAATCGTCGCCAACGTAACCCGCTTGAAGAGGCGCTGCTGCCAATTCGCTTTGATACTGTCACTCAAGTTATTGATCCTCGTGGCAATGTAGTGATTGCATTAGGACAAGTAGATTTGCCAATTTCGAATGATGTACTTGAGATGGTCGCTAATCCGCTTGCTCAAAGAATGCGCATCACTACAAAAATTGATGGCGTGCCATATCGAATTCTTTCTGTGCCAATTTTGCGGGGCGGCGCGTTGCAACTCGGCAAAGACATAAGCGATATTGAGTCTGCAAAAGACGGAATCTTGCTGTGGCTTTTCGTTCTTGGATTATTGGCAATCGCCGCGTCCGGTGGCGCTGGTTGGTTTATTGCAAGACGCACTGCGCGGCCAATTCAAAAACTGGCTGCAGCGGCCGAACATATTGCTGCAACTCGCGAGTTGACAACGACACTAGAAATTTCTGGAGACGCAGAAATTGAACAACTCGCCACAAGTTTCAACACAATGTTGGTGGCTTTGCGATTGAGTCGTGAGCAGCAACAGCAGCTAGTGCAAGACGCCAGTCACGAACTTCGCACACCACTCACTAGTTTGCGTGCCAACTCAGAATTGCTTGAGCGAGAAAATCTAGACACTGAAACTAAGAATTTGATTCTTCGAGACATTCGTGCAGAAGTTGACGAACTCGCTGCGCTAACAGGCGAACTTTCGTCTTTGGCAAGTGATCAGCGTCTTGTTGAGCAGTTACGAATCGTAAATCTGGGAGAGGCAGTAGAAGAATTAGTCGAACGAGCGCGACGTCGCAGTGGTCGAATAATAAATCTCGAACGAAAATCACCCGCGAGCATAAGAGTTCGTCCATCTCAACTCGATCGGGCGATTTCAAATTTGATCGATAACGCACTGAAATTTTGTCCGACGTCGCAACCAGTTGACGTTTTCGTATCAATTAATCGAATTGAAGTTTGTGATCACGGGCCAGGTATTTCAGATGCAGACAAGCCTCACATCTTTGATCGGTTCTATCGAGCGGTAGCGACTCGGGCGCTGCCGGGTTCTGGACTCGGCTTGGCAATTGTCAAGCAATTTGCTGATGACCATGATGCAGTTGTCAATGCGGTTGACACCCCGGGCGGTGGCGCAACTATAAGTATTGAGTTTTCTGAATAGAGTTTAAATAATCATGTCTGATGTTCATCCAAATACTCTGCGAGTAATCGCAGCTGCTCGCGAGGCTGGTCTCGAAATCACAACGCGCAGATTTCCTGAAGGTACGAAAACCGCCGCCGATGCTGCCGCCGCGATCGGCGTTTCAGTCGGTCAAATAGTTAAGAGTCTCGTGTTTGCAGTTGATGGCGAGATCGTCATGGCATATGTGAGTGGATCAAACCAATTAGATGAAAAGAAACTCGCAGCAGCAGCAGGTGGCGCTAAGTGTTCGCGTGTTGACGCAGACGCCGTGCGCGCCGCAACTGGTTACCCGATTGGCGGCGTGCCTCCCTTTGGTCACAGCACTCAACTGCGTGTGTTCGTTGATCCGGACT
>CALACK010000207.1 GCA_937890395.1 uncultured Acidimicrobiaceae bacterium
TTACATAATTGTATCAGTACAGAGACAAATAGATTCTGTAGCTCGAATTTTGCAAGGTTACTTTTTGCGAATAAATCCATTTGCGCTAATCACAACTGGCGGTAAATCTTTCAAATCGGATATTGAAATATCATGACGGGGTGAAAGAGATTTCGTGAGTGTGCCAGTGTTCGTCGCCCAAGAAATCGGGCGCACCCTAGTTGACGAAAATAAATGGATGCCGACTGTCACCATCGATGTGTCGCAGTCGCCCGAGGTTGCAGACCTTGCCCGAGTTCATGCGATAGAGGGAATAGGAGACGTCAGCACCCATGCGATTCGCCAAAATGACGCCGTCGTGCTTGGCGTGCAATTGACGAGCCCGGTGCAGGCAATATTTGCTGTGGCTTTTAGTTATGCGCAACACCGCGAGTTTCTCAAAGATGTTGCCGAAGCGGGCGCGCTTATATTTGCAACAACAAACGTAGAAAATGCGATTGAGGATCAACCTTTGTGGCTGAGTGTCGACATCGACGGCAGCGCATTACTTGAAACCCTCAGAAACTCTGGCGACCACCGAAAATAAGGCTCACGGCCCGAGAAGCGCGGCTGGTATCACGGCAATGCCATCGGCGCGTCGGTAGGCGTCGGAGCCTGTGGTGATCACTGCAGCGTCGAGAAGGTCTGGGCCAATCTTGTTGGCGAGCCAATGAAGATGTTGCACGTCATTGTCGGTGACAACCTGCGATAGTTTCACTTCAAGGGCAAGAATTCTCTGGTCGGGTCGTACGACAATGAAATCAATTTCTCGATCGCCCTGTTTCGTGCGCAAGTGATTAACCCGAGCCTCCGAAGACTGCGCAAAAACACGAACGCTGAGCGCCACGAGAGACTCAAACAAGCATCCCAGTAATGTTCCGTCTCGCGGAATAGTTGGACCTACTGATTTTCCATCGAGGAGTGCATCGGCACTAATGCCTAAGAGCCTCGCCGCAAGAGCGGGGTCTGCGAGGTGATGCTTTGGGCCGAAGGTCAGTTTGGTGAGATGGTTATTTGTTGGAAGCCATGCAGGAATTGAATCGATAATCCAAAGTCGTTCGAGCGTCTCGCGATACGGAATGGTGGTTGTCTTTGCGGGTTTCTCACGTTGGCCGCTTGTTGCGGCGTCGCGAATCGTCTCGAAAGATGCAGGCGTTGCGGTTGCGGCCGCGTAAGCGACCATCCACCGCTTCAAGGTGTCTGGCTTACGGACTTGGTGTCCAGCCTCGGCGAAGTCTCTGTCTACGATTCGATTTA
>CALACK010000208.1 GCA_937890395.1 uncultured Acidimicrobiaceae bacterium
CCAAGTTGCTCTCGCAAAGTAGAACCAGGAATGGTCGTCAATACAAACAACGAACGAACTAGTCATAGTCGCAAACTAGTGCTTGAGTTGCTTGGCTCGTCGGTTGACCTCTCTCTAACGAAAAATGTTGCCCGTTGGAACGAAGGCTACGGTGCACAGCCATCACGTTTTGGAGCGCCGTCATATCATCACAACGACCGCGATGATGCCGTCACCGGTCATCACCACCAACCAGATGGTTCAACTGCTGAGACGGTTCACCAGCCAGTGAAGGTTGACAACACACTTTATGTTCGCGACTACTCAAAATGCATTTTGTGTTACCAGTGCGTTGATGCCTGTGGTGAGCAGTGGCAAAATACTTTTGCCATCACAACTGCTGGTCGAGGCTTTGATGCCAGAATCTCGACCGAGTTTGCTGTTGACCTAACCGATTCGGCCTGTGTTTATTGCGGCAACTGCATTCAAGTTTGCCCAACAGGTGCGCTGATGTTTACAAGCGAATACGACATGCGCCAAGACGGCACATGGAACGAACCTGAACAAACTCAGACGGATACGATTTGCCCATACTGCGGTGTCGGGTGTGCACTCACCTTGCACGTGCAAGACAACACGATTGTTAAAGTCACCTCACCTAGCGATCATTCAGTAACGCACGGCAACCTCTGCATCAAGGGTCGCTTCGGCTTTCAACATGTTCAGAATCACACGGTGGATTAGATACAAGACTTGACAAAAGACTTGACAAAAGACTTGACAAAAGACTAGTTGCGCCCATGAATAAGCGACTGCCGATCGTTGACATCTCGGCACTAGTTATAGATAATCGAGAAACTTTAGAATTCACGAAGTCTGCAGAGTTACTCTACAAAGCGTTGAGTGAAGTTGGGTTTGCCATAATTGTCGGCCACCAAGTCGCTGCCAAAACAATCTTAGAAATGCGCAATGCAGTAGCCACTGTTTTTGAGACACCGCGAGAAATTCTGCTTCGTGACAAAGTTGTTAAAGGCAACTATCGAGGCTTCGTACCGCTGAGTTTTTTTACGCCAAACTCTGGCAAAGGTAACGCCGATCAATACGAGGCATGGAAACTACATAACGAGACCGACCCGAATGATCAGATTTGTAAACATTGCAATCTTTATGGACCAAATAAATGGCCTGATATAGCTGAAGATATAAAGACACCAGTTATGAACTATTGGCGCGAACTGACTCGTGTGAGCGAATATTTAATAATTGCGCTGTGCAAAACGATGCGGATCGACGAAAATTTTATTCTGCAATGCATGAAAAGCCCGCTGACGAATATGACTTTATTGAATTACCCGCCCACTCCACCGCTCAGCGATACGTGGGGACAACACCCACATAAAGATTTCAATTTGTTGACATTGCTGGCACATGATCCAGTTGGTGGTTTAGAAGTTCGTACGCTCGACGATGAATGGATTACCGCTGAGTGCCCGCCAGATGGAATGGTTTTAAATGTCGGCGACATGCTTGAACTATGGAGTGGCGGACGCTTGATTTCTACACCGCATCGAGTCATCAACCGAACAGGTAAACATCGGCAGTCGTTTCCGTTTTTTTCGAAACCCCGATGGGATGTAATTGTGAAACCACTACTTGAGCCGTTGGCTAACTTTGATCGTGCGCCACTGCATGTCGGCACAAGCGCCGCTAATATCTGGCACTCAAATTGGCCAGATGAAATTTCTCCAGACACGACCCAACACACGAATTACAATTAAGTATGACCAAATCAAAGCGCGCCAGAAGTTTCGAACCAGACGGCCAAAATACGATTACTTTGCCGAGTGGTCAAGTAACTCACCGCGACCACGCTGAACAATCTGCAAGACTCGTTCGAAATTTTTATGAAGTTCGTCAAGGTGTTTGGTGTTTAGTCGGCAACGGCTTATCAAATCAAACATTTATTGATGCGCCAGACGGAATCATCGCAATCGACACCGGCGAGTCAAACGAAGAGATGCGTGCTGCGATCGCAGAATTGAGAACTAAAACGTCGCGCCCAATTGTTGCGGTTCTGTACACGCATTTTCATTATGTTTCTGGCACACAAGCAGTGCTTGACGATGATCTAACACGAGCGGTTCAAATTTGGGGACATGAGAAGATTGCCTACAACCGAGTACGAGCAACTGCCGAAATTGCACCTGCATACGGTCGCGGATTAGTGGAGCAATTTGCGATCACCCTGCCTCAAGATGGCCCAGATGGCATCGTCAATGTTGGCTTAGGACGTTTCTACCGCAACCCAGAGCACGCAACTCAGACAAACGGTTTCATTGAACCTAAAAATACTTTCAACTCACAGTGCACTATTCAGGTTGCCGGTTTGAGCATTGACGTGAACCCAGCGCCTTCTGACGCAGACGATTCAGTAACTTTTTGGTTCGGTTCGCTCGGCTGTGCAGTCAACAACTTGGTTTGGCCGGTGTTATTTAATATTTTTGCAATTCGCGGCGAAGAGTATCGAGACCCACGAATAATGCTAAATGGCGTTGACCACTTGCTATCGCTAAATGCCGAACATTTGATAGGCGCTCATGGCATGCCGATTAGTGGCGCTGACGAAATTCTCAACCGCGTCACAAAATATCGAGATTCAATACAGTTTTTATGGGATCAAACAGTACGCCTGACGAATCGTGGCTACACAAGCACCGAACTCGCTCATGAAATTCGATTACCAGATTTTTATGATGACGATAATTTGACCTCCGAATTTTATGGTGTCTCCGAACATCACGTTCGCCAAATCCGCAATGGACTATTCGGCTGGTTTGACGGTGACCCCGCGAACTTGTTTCCATTACCTCGCGAAGAACACGCCAACAGAATGATTGCGGGCTTCGGCGGTCGCGAAACTGTGCGCAACATCGCTCGAGAAGCGATACGAAATAACGACTTACGCTGGGCTTGCGAACTTGGCTCTTGGCTCAGCTACAGCAGTGATAGTGATATTTCGGATCGCGAATTATTAGCAAGCACGCTTCGACTGATCGCTCAACGAACGACTGCAGCGAACATTCGAAATTGGTGCCTAACCCGAGCACGCCACCTTGACGGCACTCTTGATTTGTCGCGATTCAATACTCACCGACTTACACGAAGACAAATTGTTTCTGCAACGGCTGAAAGATCAGTGCATACGTTGCGAGTCATGCTTGACCCTGAACGGGCTATCGGCCTTGATGCAAATATTTGTTTCAACTTCACAGGTCACGACAAAACTGGTCTGCATATTCGAAACTGTATTGCTAAGCAAACTGATGGGCGCGATGCAAACATTCAAGTGAGTTCAACAATTGAAATATGGGCAGATATTTTGACCGGTGTAACGAGTTTGTCTGACGCGATCAATTTGGGCACCTTGAAAATCGAAGGCAATATCGCGACAGCAAAAGATGCGCTCGCGGTGTTTGATATTGACGGCCTGCGCTCGTGAGCCAACAGAATCTCCCCCGCGCAACACCCAAGTTTTCAGGCGAGATAAAAAAGGTCATAACAGATTCAAAACCCGAAAAACTTGTGGCGCCAAAAGCACCTACCGACGCCCCGAATATTTTGTTGATCATGCTCGACGATGTTGGCTTCGGATCATTCGGCAATTTCGGTGGACCGGTTACGACACCGGGTCTTGACAAAATCGCTAAGCAAGGTTTGCGTTACAACCAGTTTCATACGACTGCACTTTGCTCGCCGACCCGCGCTGCTCTCTTGACAGGTCGCAATCATCACGCAGTACACATGGGCGGCATCACAGAAATAGCGAATTCGTTTCCGGGTTACGACAGCGCGATACCCCCAGAGTCAGCGACTGTTGCACAAGTTCTGCGCATGTCTGGCTACAGCACCGCGTGCTTTGGCAAATGGCATTTGACACCTTCATGGGAGCAAAGCCCGGCTGGGCCGTTTGATCGATGGCCAACTGGTTTAGGTTTTGATCGCTTCTACGGAATCATGGGCGCCGAATCTTCGCAATACGAGCCGCCTGTTTACGATCAGACAACACCAATCTCACCGCATGTCGGCAACCCCGATTATCACCTCACTGAAGATCTCGCTGATCAAACAATCACTTGGATGCAACGACAAAAAGCCTCGTCACCAAACAAACCTTTCTTCTGTTATTTTTCAACCCCAGCCGTACATGCACCACATCATGTGCCACGCGAGTGGATTGACAAATACAAAGGCAAATTTGATAGCGGTTGGGACGCACTTCGCCAAGAGATCTACGAGCGCCAGTTGAAACTCGGCGTCATTCCGCCAGAAACTGCGTTGACAAAGCGCCCCGAGCAAATTCCTGCGTGGAGTGACTACCCCGAGCGTTATCGACCAATTGCGCGCCGACTAATGGAAGTCTTCGCAGGATTTCTTGCCCACACTGATGCTCAAATCAATCGCGTAATCGACGCACTCGACGATCTTGAAATCGCCGACAACACACTTGTTATCTATATCACTGGCGATAACGGAGCATCAGCAGAGGGCACGATTCACGGTGCATGGAGCGCGCCATCATTTCAGAATGGCGTTCCCGAAGATCCAGAATGGTTGCTCGAACATATTGATGACTTCGGTACGGCAAAATGCGAAAATCATTTCAACGTTGGTTGGGCATGGGCGCTCGATTCGCCATTTCAGTGGATGAAACAAGTTGCTTCACACTTCGGCGGCACTCGCAATGCGATTGCGATTTCGTGGCCAAAAAAAATAAAAGATTCTGGATCATTGCGAACACAGTTTCATCACGTGATTGATATCGCGCCAACTATTTACGAGATCGCAGGCATCACACCACCAACTCATGTCAACGGCATCGAGCAGATGCCAATTCATGGCACATCAATGCAGTACTCATTCGACAGTGCGACCAAGCCGAGCACACATACGAGCCAATATTTTGAGATTCTCGGCAATCGCGCTCTGTATCACGATGGCTGGATCGCTTCGTGCTTTCATGGGCGCCTGCCGTGGATTCGCCTGCAAGGTTTCGTATTCGACGGCCCGCAAGAGCGCTGGGAGTTGTACAACGTTGCACAAGATTTCTCGCAAGCTGTAGATCTCGCACAATTAAACCCCGAGAAACTCGCTGAACTTCAAGAACTATTTGATCAGCACGCAAAACAATACGGCATCTATCCATTGCGCGACCCAGGGTCACCGCGTCATGGAGATTTTGCTGTGCCGCATTCTCTAGATGGCATTTCTAAAATGCGATATACAAGCGCTCACATTCGCATGCCCGAAAGTTCGGTGATCAATATCAAGAATTGCTCATTTCAAATCACTGCCGATGTCTTACTTAAGAGCGACGATGCGCAAGGCGTGATCGTTTGCCAAGGCGGCAATATGGCGGGCTGGTCGCTTTACTTAGACAAAGAATCAAAGCCAGTGTTTCACTACAACTGGTTCGGCCACGAACACACTTCAATCGCGAGCAGCGAAGCACTATCAAAAGGTTCACACAAGATCGAAGTGAGTTTTGCTTACGACGGTGGGTTTGGTGCTGGCGGAAATATTTCACTTGTCGTCAACGAATCACAAATCAACTCAGGACGAATCGATAAGACCGTACCACTCGTCTATTCAATGAGTGGTGAGACTTTCGATGTTGGTCTTGATACTGGTTCGGCGGTTGGTCCGTATCCACATGGATTTAGTTTCACTGATGAGATTGTCGGCGTCACTATAGAGAGACTTGACGAACCGCCACCACAAATTCTTCAGAAAATGCGTGAAGGAGAATTTCGCGCCAGCCTAAGCACGCAATAAATTTTAGAGGCTAGAAGACCCAAGTCTTTTGCGAACTGCATCGCGAACTTGAGCATCGAAACTTTGCACATGAGTTTCGGAAAGTTTGTATGCAAGATCAGAGTCACCAGATTCAAGCGCGTGCAAAATTTCGACATGTTCATCTAATGCGTGCCCCATGTCAGCAACATCAGACAGATAGATGTGCCAAAGCCGATCACTCTGCGCATATAAGACATCAAGCGTGTCTGTTAAAAAACGATTACCGGCGGCGGCCCAGACAATTTCATGGCACTGGGCGTCAAAATGTATTTGATCTTGAGCGGTAATTTTTGGCTTTGCGGCGGAGTCAAGAACTTCACGCATTTGTTGCCAGTGTTCTTGTCGACCTCGCTGACAAGCCAAGCGTGCTGCATAAGGTTCTAAAATTGCGCGAGTTTCGTAAAGCATAGAAAGTTCGGCGACATCAATATTCGAGACGATCATTCCTCTGCGTGGAATCACAACCAAAAATTGATCTCGAGCCAGCCTCTGTAACGCCTCTCGAATCGGCGTTCGACCGATACCTAGTTGTTGTTGCAAGACATCTTCGCGAATGATTGCACCGGGGGCCAATTCGAGACGCACAATCTTCTGACGGATGAGCCGATAAGCCTGCTCGCTAAGGGACTCTGTAGTCATTTGATTAGAGCCTACAGCGGTGATATCGTGCTGATATACCACCAAACTGGTGCGATAAAACACATGAATCACGAGGTCTAAAAATGAGCGAGTTTCCAACAAAAGCAAAGTGCGTCGTCATCGGCGCAGGAATCGTCGGCAACTGTTTAGTTGGTCATCTCGCCAAACTCGGATGGACCGACATGGTGCAAATCGACAAAGGCCCACTACCAAACCCTGGCGGCTCAACTGGCCATGCTTCAAATTTTATTTTTCCAACTGATCACAACAAAGAAATGGCGTTACTGACTCTTGCATCACAAAAGCAATACATCGAGATGGGGATGAACAACACATGCGGTGGTATCGAAGTCGCTCGCAACCCTGAGCGCCTCGAAGAATTTAATCGCCGAATGACTTCTGCAAAATCTTGGGGCATCGACGCGAAGTTACTCTCACCAGCAGAAGTTAAAGAACTCGTACCGTTCATTAACGAAAAAATTGTGCTTGGCGGTTTCTACACGCCGAGTGTTTCGTGTGTTGACTCTTTGCAGACCGGCACACTGATGCGTGAAGGTGCCGTCAAATCAGGCAACTTGAATGTTTTTGCAAATACTGAAGTTCTTGATCTTGAAGTTGAGAATGGCACGATCAAAGCAGTCGTCACCAACAAGGGTCGCATCGAAGCCGAATACGTCGTGGTGGCATGCGGTGTGTGGAGTCCGCGAATTGCAAAAATGGCTGGTGCGAATATTCCGTTGACTCCGGCGGTTCACCAAATGGCAGACGTTGGCCCGATTGATATTTTGCAAAAATCAAATGCCGAAGTTGCTTACCCAATCGTGCGTGACATGGATACGTTTTGTTACGAACGTCAAACTGCAGGCTCAATGGAGGTTGGCAGTTACGCCCACAGAGCAATATTCATGCACCCAGATGACATTCCGTCGAACGAAGCGTCGGCGCTCTCGCCAACCGAGTTGCCGCTCACTCAAGACGATTTTGATCCACAGATGGAGCAAGCAATCGAACTCATGGAGATGCTCGGCGATGCCGAAATCAAATATGCAATTAATGGTTTGCTTTCGCTGACACCAGATGCGATGCCAGTGCTTGGCGAAACTGTTGAAGTTAAAAATCTTTGGTCAGCTGCAGCAGTCTGGATTAAAGAAGGCCCTGGCATTGCGCAACTCGTTGCCGAATGGATGACATATGGATATCCGCATTTGTGCGACCCACACTCGTCTGATATTTCACGTTTTTACGCGCACGAAAAGACTGAGCATCACATTTATGCAAGATGCGACGAACACTTCAACAAAACATACGGCATCGTTCATCCGCGTGAACAATGGGCAACACAGCGCAATATGCGTCGCAGCCCGTTTTATGCACGCGAAGAAGCGGCAGGGGCAACATTCTTTGACGCTCGAGGGTGGGAGCGTCCGCAGTGGTTTGCCTCGAATGAGAAGCTAGTGAAAAAATTCGCATCTGCTTGTGAGCCACGCGCACACGAATGGGACGCACGTTGGTGGTCACCAATAACAAATGCTGAGCACCTTCAAATGCGCGAGTCGGTCGGCATGGTCGACCTCACTGCATTCAATGAGTTTGACTTCACTGGCCCTGGCACGATGAAGTTTTTGCAATACATGTGCGTCAACAATGTTGATGTTGAAGTCGGACGCTCGGTTTACACACCATTGCTTACACCAGGTGGCGGTTTTCGCGGCGACCTGACGATCATGCGACTTGGCACTGATCATTTCAGAGTAATCACCGGTGCATTCGACGGTGGACGCGACAACTACTGGTTTAATCGTCACATGCCTCAAGACGGTTCGGTCAAATTCACCGATATGAGTTCGTCGCTTTGCACGATCGGCGTTTGGGGACCGAATGCAGAAAAGACAATGGCTAAGGCGACGCAAAATATCAACGCTGAAGGCAAGCTCGTTCCGTTTGATGTTTCGCAAAAGAACTTTCCTTATGGGTCGGTTCGCGATGTACTAATTGACGGTGTACCTGCAACGATGTTCCGTATTTCATATGTCGGAGAAAACGGCTGGGAGGTCTACACAAAAATGGAGCATGGCCTTCGTATGTGGGATTCGATCGCCAAGGCTGGTGAAGAGTTCGAAGTTATTCCAGTCGGCATGGGCGTATACGCAGTGACTGGTCGAATCGAAAAGGGCTATCGCTTGATGGGCGCCGAACTTGAAAGCGAATATAACCCAGTCGAGGCTGGCCTCAATCGCGCAAAAGTTAAAACAGCAGACTTCATTGGCAAAGCCGAATACTTGAAAGCACGCGAAGAAAAACCATGTGCAATCATGTGCACGCTCGAAATGATTGACAACACAAGCAAGTCAGGCATCAAACGTTTCCCGACGGGTGGCAACGAGCCAATCTTGACAAATACGGGCGAACGAATCGTCGACACCAAGGGTCGCGTGTCGCGCGTAACAACAGCAGGTGCAGCACCATCACTTGGCAAATATTTGTTACTCGCCTACCTCACACCAGAACATGCAGTTGAAGGAAATGAACTTCGAGTGATGTACATGAACGAACTATTTCCGGTACGCGTTGCACGTGTTGGTAGTCAACCATTGTTTGACCCAACAGATGCTCGTATGAAGAGCTAGTCAAGAGCGAAACACAACGATGAACATTCTTGTCTGCGTTAAGCGAGTGCCAGCTCCTGGCGCACGCATCAACATCACAAGCGATGGTCAGCAGGTTGACACTGCATTCTTGGGTTTCACTGTTAGCCCGCACGAAGAGTGCGCCGTTGAACAAGCAGTTCAACTTGTAGAAAAACATGGCGGAGAAGTAACAGTTCTAACGCTTGGCCCCGCCGAAGCGCAAGAACAACTACGAACTGCAGTTAGCACTGGTGCCGTCAAAGCAGTACTCGTGCCGATAGATACAACAGATTGGGACCCGCAAAGAACTGCACAAGCAATCGCCACAGTTATTACAGAACTCGAAGCCACAAACGGCAAATACGATTTGATTTTGTTCGGCAACGAATCGGCAGACTCGTGCGGCTATCAAGTCGGCATTCGTGCTGCGTTAAAACTTGACAGACCAATTGTTAATGGTGCAAAAGGTCTAGACATTGAAAATAGTGTTGCTGTAATTCGTCGTGAGAGTGATGCGGGCGTCGAGATTTATAAACTAAAAACCCCAGCCTGTGTTGGCGTGAAAGAAGGCATCAACTTGCCGCGCTACCCGACCATGAAGGGTCGACTTGCGTCCAAAAAAGTTGAGATTACTCAAAGCACTGCGAGTGGCGAAGTTGGCGGTCTGAAATTGATCATGTTGCGGCGACCACCAGAGCGTGCGAGTAATACGAAAATTCTTGGCAACGGCCCCGAAGCAGCGTCTGCTGTCGTTGACCTGCTTGAAGAGTTGGGAGTATTCAAATGACTGTTCTTGCGGTTGTTGAACATGATCGCGGAATTATTACCACAGCTTCGTTTGGAGTATTAACAGCGGCTCGCAACTTGGCTAAACAAATGGGCGCGAAATTTGAAGCTCTAACAATTGGCGCCAACGCCGATGCGCTTAGCGAAGTTATTTCAAAATATGGCGCGTCTACAATTCACCAAGCACATCACCAAGCTCTAATAGATTTTGGTCCAGAAGCATGGGGTGAGTCGATTGCTCAAGTTGTGCGTAAAACTTCACCACAGGTAGTTATAAGTTCGGGTACCGAACGCGGACACGAAATAATTGCACAAGCAGCGGCACGACTTGACTTGCCTGCAGCGATGAATTGTCTCGAGTTTGATAAAGACTTCAACGGCACTCAGCCACTAAAAGTTGTACGCGCTCGTTGGGGTGGGTCGCTAATGGAAGAATCTCAAATTGATGCCCCAATCAAACTCGTAACTCTTGCAAACCATATTGTTGAACCGCAAGAAGAATTATCGACTGCACCAGCAACTGTTTTAGCGATAGATGTTGACCTAGACGATTCAGTAACACAGTCTTTTGTGCAAGACCGTGTCGAGCGTGTCGCTGGCGTAACTTTGGCAACTTCACCGGTTGTGGTCAGCGGCGGTCGTGGTGTTGGTTCGGCTGAAGCATTCGCCCCTCTCGAAGAGCTGGCCGGGCTTTTAAATGGAGTCGTCGGCTGCTCACGTGCAGTTACAAACAACGGCTGGCGCAATCACACCGACCAAGTTGGTCAAACTGGTACTCGTATCGCGCCAGATATCTATATCGCGTGCGGCATCTCTGGCGCTATCCAACACTGGGTAGGCGCGATGGCGTCGAAGAACATCTTGGCTATCAATATCGACGCACAAGCGAACATTGTGACCAAGGCTGGCTATGCCGTAATCGGCGACTTGCATGTTGTGGTGCCAGCAATCTCAGCCGAGATACGCAGGCGCAGAAATCTATAAATCGTCGACTAGTCGACTCGAGTCGCGACAATTTGCCGACGGTCTTTCTGTTCAAAATGCATTAATAAGGTGCTATTAAAACTAGAGTTTGAGCCGTGACTACAGAGAATCTTGAGCCAAATCGTCGTCGTGGTCGAGCCCGAACTTCGACAAATGAAGTTAAATTGCCAGACCAGAAGCCTTTCAAACAGCCACGCATGCGTTACGCGCCGACAAAAGTACTCAGCGATGACGAAGTTGAGTCAATACATCTCGCCAGTCTGCGAATACTCTCAGAATACGGAATGGATTTCTTAGACCCAGACGCACGCGACTTATTGAAAAAAGCCGGAGCGAAAATAGAAGACCAGCGTGTCCGATTTGACCCCGAGATGGTACTTGAAACAATCAAAACCTGTCCGAGCGAGTTTAAACTTCACGCACGAAACCCGGCACACACACTTAATATCGGTGGCGATTGGATGTCATTTGGCTCAGTCGCCAGCACACCGAACTTCATCGGTCTCGATGGCATTCGCCACCCTGGCACTCGTCAAGACTTTCAAGAATTACTTAAACTAACTCAAGTTTTTAACATCATCCACTTCATTAGTGGCTACCCGGTTGAGCCGATTGATTTGCACGCTTCAATTCGTCACATTGAAACTACTTATGACATGTTGACACTCACGGATAAAGCAATCCACTGTTACAGCCTCGGGCGCCAGCGCAATCAAGATGTTCTTGAAATGTCGCGAATCGCGCGGCAAATTGATAACGAGACTCTTGACAAAGAGCCATCAGTTTTCAGCATTATTAACTCTTCGTCTCCGCTGCGACTTGATACCCCGATGTTGCAAGGCATCATGGAGTACTCATCTCGCAATCAAATAATTATCATCACTCCGTTTACTCTGGCTGGCGCGATGGCACCAATTACTTTGGCTGGGGCACTCGCCCAACAAAATGCCGAAGCGTTGGCTGGCATGACTTTTACACAAGTAGTTCGACCTGGCGCACCAGTTGCTTACGGTGGTTTCACCAGCAATGTTGACATGCAATCGGGCGCACCAGCGTTCGGTACACCCGAATATATGCGCACAGCAATGGCTGGTGGTCAACTTGCGCGACGCTACAACGTGCCGTACCGCTCTAGCAATGTTTGTGCCTCTAACGCACTTGATGCTCAAGCAGCGTATGAAAGTGTGTTTTCACTGTGGGGCGCGATTCAAGGCGGTGTCAACTTTTTGATGCATGGTGCAGGATGGATGGAAGGCGGATTGCATTCTTCGCTTGAAAAGTTTGTGCTTGACGCCGATCTGCTTGGCATGGTGGCTGCATATCTTGAGCCGATTGTTGTTGATGAAGCAACACTGGCTCACGAAGCAATCGGTGAAGTTGGCCCAGGTGGGCACTTCTTTGGCGTGCAACACACACAAGATCGCTTTCGAGATGCGTTCTACAAGCCGATGATTTCAGACTGGCGAAATTATGAAAGTTGGCAAGAAGGTGGAAGCCCAACGGCAGTTACAAAAACTACCGAACTTGCCAAGACTTGGCTGAACGCATACACAACACCTGCACTCGACGATGCGGTTCACGAAGAACTCAAAGAATTTGTCAAGCGCCGTGTCTCTGAAGGTGGAGTTGCGACAGATTTTTAATAAAGCTTGATCACGAGACTCCAAAATTATCCCCAGAAAAACAGTCACCGAAAGGTAAGTAAATGAAATCATCCGCAAGAGTTGTCGTTATTGGTGGTGGCGTTGTCGGCGCCTCAGTGCTCTACCATCTCACTAAAGCAGGATGGACAGACGTCGTGCTCGTTGAGCGCAAAGAACTAACCGCTGGTTCAACGTGGCACGCCGCCGGTGGCATGCACACTTTAAATGGCGACCCAAACGTTGCTCGCTTGCAGCAATACACAGTGAACCTTTACAAGGAGATTGAAAAAGAGTCAGGTCAGAACTGTGGCATTCACTTACCTGGCGGTATTCAATTAGCTGACACTCCAGAGCGCCTTGACTGGCTCAAGATGGCGCAAGCTCGTGGTCGTTATTTGGGTATGAAGATGGAGATCATCTCTGTCAAAGAAGCAAAGGTTTTGAACCCATTGCTTGAAGAAAAATATTTCGTTGGTGCGCTATTTGACGAAGATGAAGGAAGCGTTGACCCTTACGGTGTGACTCATGCATATGCAATCTGCGCAAAGAATCGTGGTGCTGAGGTGTACACAAATACATGGGTCACTGGTCTAAGTCATCGCGCTGATGGCACATGGGATGTAATCACAGACAAGGACCACACGATTCATGCCGAGCATGTTGTTAATGCTGGTGGTCTGTGGGCTCGCGAAGTTGGCAGAATGTGTGGCCTTGAGCTGCCCGTCTTGGCGATGGAGCACCATTATTTGATGACCGAACCGATGGAAGAAGTAATCGAATTCAATCGCGTCAATGGCAGAGAACTTCCCCACATGATCGACTTCGCTGGCGAAATCTATGCTCGCCAAGAAGGTCAAAGTATTTTGCTTGGCACCTACGAACAGAACAATCGCCCGTGGTCAACTAAAGAGACACCATGGGATTTCGTGTTTCAATTATTACCACACGATCTTGAGCGCATTGCACCAGAACTTGAGCGAGGCTTCGCTCACTTCCCTGCTGTCGGCCGTGCTGGCATTAAAAAATTCGTCAACGGACCGTTTACATTTTCGCCAGACGGCAACCCATTGGTGGGCCCGATCAAGGGCATGCCTGGCATGTGGTCAGCTTGTGCAGTTATGGCTGGCTTGTCACAGGGTGGCGGCGTGGGTCTATCTCTTGCCAATTGGATGGTGCATGGCGACCCAGGCGCCGATATCTGGGGTATGGATGTCGCGCGTTACGGCGACTTCGCAACTCTTGAGTTCACAAATGCAAAAGTTCGCGAGAACTATTCACGACGCTTTCGCATTACCTTCCCTAACGAAGAGCTAACTGCTGCGCGTCCACTACACACAACGCCAATTTATGATCGATTACTTTCACATAATGCAGTGATGGGTGCTGGCTTCGGTCTTGAACACCCACTGTGGTTTCAAGACAATGGTAAAGAGCCAATCGAAGATGTAACTTTCTATCGATCAAATGCATTCAATAACGTCGGCGAAGAATCACGCGCCGTTCGCGAACGTGTTGGCTTCTCAGAAGCCTCAAACTTTGCCAAATACAAAGTCAGTGGCGCGGGTTCATCAGCATGGTTGCAAGGTCTGTTTACAAACGCGCTGCCGAAAATTGGTCGCACGGCATTGACTGCAATGCTCAACCCAGAAGGCAAGATCGTTGGTGAGTTCTCGGTATCTCGAATTGGTGACGAAGAATTCTTTTTATTCGGATCACAAGCGGCCGAAGTACATCATCCGCGCTGGTTCTTGGCTCACCTGCCTGCAAACAGCGAGATTCGTTTTGAAACACTTGCATTGTCAATGGTTGGTCTTACTGTGGCCGGCCCGAGGTCGCGTGACGTGTTACAGAAACTGACCAGCGCTTCACTGGCTACGAAAGATTTCTCGTTTATGAGCTTTCGCCGAGTCAACATCGGCAATGCGCCAGTTTGGTTATCACGAATGACTTATACGGGTGATCTCGGCTATGAAATTTGGATTGCACCTGAGTATCAGCGCTACTTATTCGACTTAATTTGGGATGCTGGCAAAGAGTTTGATATGCGACTATTCGGGTTCAGAGCACTGATTACGATGCGTCTCGAAAAGAACTTCGGCACTTGGTTCAGAGAATATCGGCCAATCTACACGCCACTTGAAGCAGGCATGGAGCGCGCGATGAAGTTCGACCATGAGTTCATCGGCCGCACTGCAGTTGAAGCCGAAATGAAAACTGGCCCAGCGCGCAAACTTGTAATGTTCAAAGTTGACGTAGATAAAACTCGCCCAGCCGACGTGATCGGTGATGAACCGGTATTTCATGACGGCAAAGTTGTGGGTTGGATCACAAGCGGTGGCTACGCGCACCACAGCGGTGTCTCGCTCGCTCTGGGTTATGTTCCTGCAGAACTTGCGAAGGCTGGCACAACTGGTTTCGAAATTGAGATCATCGGCAACATGCGACCAGCAACATTGCAACTCGAACCAGTGCTCGACCCTTCGGGTTCGCGCATGCGCACGTAACTAATTAGTTAAAATTAATTTTGTAGCTGCTTTAGATTTGCCACTGGTATGTGGCAACGCATGAAGTGAC
The DNA here is from genome assembly GCA_937890395.1 of uncultured Acidimicrobiaceae bacterium. GTDB lineage: Bacteria > Actinomycetota > Acidimicrobiia > Acidimicrobiales > Ilumatobacteraceae > BACL27. Next base: position 15,086 of record CALACK010000208.1, read on the forward strand.
CAGGCTCAACCTCAGTCAAGTTCGGCTCTTCAGTTTCACAAAGCGTTTCATAGCCAGAGCCGGCCTTGCGCGGGCATCGTGGGTTCAACACACAACCACTTGGCGGATTACTTGGACTAGGCACAACACCAGTCAATGGAATGCGCTTGCGAATCGAACCGTCAATATTTGGCACCGACGATAGAAGCGCTTCTGTATACGGATGGAACGGCCCATTAAACACGCGTTGCGAAGTACCAAACTCAACTACACGACCCAAATACAACACAGCGATTCGGTCAGAAATATAACGAACAACGCCAAGGTCGTGCGAAATGAAAATAAAACTTGTATTATCTTTTTTCTGTAAATCAACTAATAAATTAAGAATCGCCGCTTGAACCGAAACGTCAAGGGCCGAAGTCGGTTCATCACAAACAACGATTTGTGGCGCACCTGCAAACGCGCGAGCAATTGCCACACGTTGCTTCAATCCACCAGATAGTTGAACTGGACGCACACTATGCAATGACGCATCAACTCGCATGCCGGTTAGTAGTTCATGTGCACGGACTACAGAATCATCAACGCTGAATCCACGCAGGCGCTCAACAGCTCGACTAATAATTCGAGTCACACTATGGCGGCGGTTTAAGGCTTGATCGGGGTTTTGAAAAACGATTTGCATCGCTCCAACATCGCTGACGTCGCGCCGATTAAGTGTCTGCGCTAATCCCTTACCGTCAAGAGTTACAACGCCACCTTCTTCGGGTGATACAAGACCAAGCAGGAGTTTAGCGATCGTTGTCTTACCCGAGCCCGACTCACCCACCAAACCAAGCGTCTCACCAAAACCTAAGTTAAACGACACATCATTGATAACACGAACCTTATGACCATCTTGCGTAAATATTTTCGACAAATGACTGATACTCAGCAAAGCGTCATCGTTGTGCACGGAGCGAACATCAGCCTGCGACGCATATTCAATCTGCTCAATTGATCGTGGCATTGAACTTGCTTTGTCGCTGTGAAAACATCGCGCAACGTGTTCACCATTAATCTGTACCATCTGCGGCAATTCAGTTTGACACTTGTCATCAGCAAGAGAACATCGCGATGCAAAAACGCAACCTTCATACTTTGTGCCAAGCGCAGGTGGTGTACCAGGGATCGTGTCAAGACGATCAGTGCTCTTATGCAAACCACCGCGCGGTATGCAGCGCAACAAACCAACTGTGTAAGGGTGGCTCGGATTCTTAAATATTTCGGTGGTTGCTCCCTGCTCGACTAAAGCACCCGCATAAAGAACGCCGACCCGGTCACACATGTTGCGAATCACTCCGAGGTTGTGGCTAATGAACAAAACCGCAGTGCCCGTATCACGACGCAATTCGCGCACTAGGTCAAGAACTTCTGCTTCAACGGTTGCATCAAGACCAGTCGTAGGTTCGTCCATTACCAAGAGTCTCGGATTAGAAGCCAAGGCCATCGCTATAACCACGCGTTGGGCCATGCCACCCGACAATTGGTGCGCGTAACGTCGCATAACTCGCTCAGGGTCGGCTATTTGTACTTTTACTAAAGACTCCTGCGCCAATTTCATTGCATCAGACTTAGATGCTCCGTTCAATTCAAAAACTTCTGCGATTTGCTTGCCTATTCGAATTGTCGGGTTAAGCGCTGTCGCAGGGTTCTGATAAACCATCGAAATCGCAGAGCAGCGAAGTTGAGCAACATCAGTTTCACCGATGTCAACGATGTCTTTGCCCTCAAAAATAATTGAACCACCTGTAATTTTTCCGTTACGTGGCAAATAGCGCATAGCAGCAAATGCGGCGGTCGATTTACCGCAACCAGACTCACCCACAAGCCCGTAAGCCTCACCCGGCGCTATCGAAAGCGAGACATCACGCAAAACCTGACGATCAATACCGCGAACCGTGTACGCAACCTCTAGATTGCGAAGCTCAAGTGTAGGAGTTTGAGTTGTACTCATAATTCAAACACTTCAAGAAGCGCATCTGAAATCAAATTGATACTTACCGCAACCGAAGCAATCGCTATGGCAGGAAACAATGTCGGCCACCAGATATTCGTAAAAATCTTGTCCCATGTATCGGCTACTTGAGTGCCCCAGTCAGGTGAACCCGCTTCAAGACCGACACCCAAAAACGAGAGAGTCGCCACAGCAAAGATCGCGTACCCGAGACGAACTGTAAATTCAACAATTAAAGTCGGTAAAACGTTTGGAAGAATTTCTCTGAAAAGAATATGAGCTGTCTTTTCAGTCCGAAGCTTCGCGGCAGCAACATACTCAAGTTCTGATTCGCCAAGAACTGCCGCTCTCACTGTTCGCGCGACGTTTGGAGTGAAAATAAAACCGATAATCAAAACGGTTATAACCGTCGATGACCGACCAATTGCAGCAACTGCCAATAACGCAATGATAATTACAGGAATCGCAGAGATCGCTTCAAGAATTCTCATCAAGACCATGTCAAATTTACCTTTTAGATATCCAGCGATCAGCCCCAGAGAAGCACCGACAAATGCGCCTAGAGCCGTAGCAACAAATGAAATGACCATAATGATTCTCGCACCGATGATCACTCGTGAATAAACGTCGCGACCAGTGCTGTCTGTACCAAACCAATACTTAAGCGAAGGAGGAGAATTTATTGATTCGAAATCCATTGCATCCTGGTCAAACCGAACCATGAATTTTGAAAATATTGAGCAGAAGATCCAAAAACCCAAAATTGATGCACCAACCACGAAGGCTTTGTTCTTTTTTAAGACGGCAAGGCGCTCTGCCAATACCACCTTTTTTGCATCGCTATTAGTTGAATCTTTCACTCAGTAACCCTTTGTCTAATGCGTGGATTAAGAACCGCAAATAACACATCAGCGATCAACTGGAAGCAGATAATCACCAAACCGACTAGAAATACCGCAGTTTGAAGCAACGAAAAGTCTCTAGCAACCACAGCATCCATCAGAATATTGCCGAAACCTGGATAATTAAAAACTCTCTCAATGGCAATTAGCCCGCCGGCCAAATATGGCACCTGAGTTGCAATCACTGCAATTGTTGGGAGCAACGCATTGCGCAATACATGGCGGAAGACAGCAGTCTTTCGCGATAATCCCTTTAGAACTGCTGTGCGCATGTAATCAGAATCGAGCGCTTCGATCACGCCTGCTCGGGTGATTCTTGAAATATAACCAAACAGCACAAACAACAGTGCAATCGAAGGCAACAACAAGTGATAAATCCTGTTAATGATGTTTGGATTCTCTTCATCAGGGAATGCCGAAACCGGGAACACACGTATAGCCACACCAAATACAAGAATTAAAACTACTGACCAAACAAACTCAGGGATGACCGCAGCAGACAAACCGCCCACTGTCAGAATTCGGTCAACCCGTTTGCCACGATTCATCGCCGCAATGACTCCACCCAAAATGCTGATCGGTGCAATCAAGATCAAGGCAACTATTGCCAACTGTGCAGATTTGCTCGCTGCTGGCCCTAAGATCTCAGAGACTGGTTGATCATATTGAAATGACATGCCGAGGTCTCCGGTCATTACGCCACCAATCCAAACGCAATACTGCACGACTAACGGCTTATCTAAACCTTTTTCTTTATTCCAGATCTCATAGGCCTCAGGTGTTGCATCTCTTCCAAGAGTCTGCTTGGCGAGATCACCAGGCATGATCGACATCATTACGAAGACAATCATTGAAACTATGAAGAGAGTAACGAGCGATAACCCGATGCGCTTAGCAATAAATCTCAGCATAGAAATTTTAAGTTTAGCAATTTCAATTGAATATCCTTAAATGATTGAACAAATAAAAAAAGAGCCGACCTAGTTTCCTAGGTCGGCCCCAATTTTACTTTTTCTTAATTATGAACTCGCTATTAAGCGTTCTTACCTGTTGACCAAATTGCGCCCTGTTGGTTGTACTCAACACCCACAACTTTTTTCGAAGTTACAGAAACACGAGTTTCGTTGTAAGCGACGATAATTGGTGTGTGTACAAGTGCAGCCTTTTGAATTGCCGAGCTTGCAGTTTTCTTAGCCTTGGTAGAAAGAGCTGATTGCCACGCTGTAATCGCAGTATCAAGTTCTGGTGCATCAAGGTAAGCAGGGTTCCAGTCACCTGACGAGAACCACTCACGTGCAAGGTATTCGTCTGGAACTGGACGACCAGCCCATTCAGCAATACCGAACTCGCTTGCGAGCCACTCACCCTTGTTCTTAACTTTTGATCCCTTTACCGATGGATAAACAGAATACTTGTACCATCGTGCTCCACCACCGTCTGAACCGTCGAGATCAACTGTGCAGTCGATTCCGATTTCTTTGAGTGATGACTTGACAAATTGTGTGAACTTGTCGATGTCGTCACGCTTCCAGCTCTGAAGAGTAACTTTGAAACCGTTCGGTACACCAGCTGCAGCCATCAACGCTTTTGCAGCGGCGATGTCTTTCTTACGTACAGGAACTTTTTTGTCTGCAGTTGGGAACGAGTCCATTACTGAGTCGTTAGCAACTGAGCCGTATCCAGCCATTACGTTTTTAACATACCCTTGGCGGTCAAGCGTCAATGAAATTGCCTCACGAACACGCTTGTCAGTCAATTGACCAATATCGCATCGCATGTGCATGTGCAAACCACCACAAGTTGCTACCTGTGTCTTGTAGTACTTGTTCTTTGGAATTGCATCTGCTTCAACTCCGGTTAGGAAGTGGATCGAATCAAGCTTGCCGGTCTTCAATGCTGGGATTGCAGCACTGTTCGATACGTACTGGATTTGCTCCATCCTCTCAAACTGTGGGATTAGATCTTTCTTGAAGTAGTTCGCGTTCTTCTTGAACACGGTCTTTTCATTGATTTTGTGCGACACCATGATCCATGGGCCAGCACTGTTCATCTTCTTAGTCCATGACTCATCACCCTTTTCACCTTTTTTGAGCATGCAAAGGCCATAGTTGGCGCTTGATACTGCATAAGGGAAGTTGGCGTTTGCTCTCTTCAAGTTAAAACGAATCGTAGTCGCATTAACTTTGACGATGCCTGCTGAAGTACAGTCGCCAAGTCGACCAGCTGATTGCGATTTGTTCGCTGGGTCAAGGTGCGATTGCAACGTGTAAATAACATCTTCGGCTTTAAGAGCAGAACCGTCATGGAACTTTACGTCTCCACGAATCGTGAAAGTCCAAGTCTTACCGGCATCAGTACCCTTCCATTTTGTAGCAACACTTGGTACAAGTTGTCCAGATGGTGCAACATCACATAACCATGCTCCGACAGCGTTAATAATTTGCAACGAGCCGCCTTTGGTCATCCATGGTGCTGCAGGACCTTCTTGTGCTTGTGATGCCCACTTAAGAGTCTTTCCTGCTGCGCCCACACCAGAACCACCAAACATTTGAGCGAACGGAATTGCTACACCGGTTGCTGCTGCTGCTTGAATGAAGTGACGTCGCGACAAACCACCTGTCGAAACCTCATTAGTTGTTTGCTCAATTGTTGACATTTAGTCCCCTTGTTGATTTGGATTATGAATTTGGCGTAATTGTTTAATTTCTCGACCCACCACGCCGACTCGTTATTATATACCGTTTGGCACAGTGTTGGCAAGCCTTACACGGCGATTTGACAACTTTTCACACTAAAGCACTAGCGCTTTGGATGAATAGCACTTTATAGCACTAGCGCTACAATGATTTAATTAGGCGGTTACTCGGTCTCCGGCTAGTTTGCTGGCAACTTTACCGATTCGGTCAATGCGCTTCAGTAACGCCTCGCGCGCAGTTTCAGCCTCGCTATTGAGACCAGTCAAATCTGCGAGCTTCCAGTGGCGCAACACAACTGGCACCAAAATCTGCTCATGATGAATCGAAAGGTCATAAATACCGACCCGCGCGATCTCGCGAGACAGACGATCAAAATCAGTGATGCCGGTGCCAGGCATCGCAAATGTGCGAACCGCACGCTCGATTCCAATCACCATATTCGAAGGGTCGACGGCTAAGGCTGCAGTTGCTAGATCGCGGTAAAACAAATAGTGCAAATTCTCATCGTTGCCAACACGCGACATTATCGCTTGACCAACTTCGTCGGCCATTGCTTTGCCCGTGTTGCGGTGTGCGATGCGAGTTGCGAGTTCTTGCATACTCAAATACGCAAGTGCTTCATAAAGATCTACTGGCGCCGGCACTTGTCCGCTACGCACCTGTTGCATTCGTGCACGCTCTAACGCCACTGGGTCAATCGCTCGCGTGACCGTCAGATAATCACGAATCACAATTGAATGACGACCCTCCTCGGCTGTCCAATTGCGACCCCACTCACCGTAAGCGCCGTCGTTTCCAAATAGCTGATCTATGTCACGAAAGTAATAAGGCAAATTATCTTCAGTCAGCAAATTTACATAAAGAGACGCACGAATTGCATCTGACATTTCGTTGCTGACTGCTCCGAAATCTGTATCGCTATCTTTCCATTGTTCGCCCGATACAAAATCTTTACCGCGGCTGTACGGAACCATCTCGTGAGGGAACCATTCTTTCGCAACACCCAGATGGCGATTCAATAATTCGCCAGCCACTGGTTCAATTTCTCGTAAGAGTCCGCGTTCATCCATGTGTAAACCTTAACTCGTCAAAACATCTACAAGTCGTTGTAACGGTATGTGATAGTCGTCAAGCATCGTCAGGTTTGCCTTACGCATTCGCGCATTATCTAGCACAGAATTCGCTGGGCGTTTGGCTGGCCTTGCAGGTTGAAGCAACTCTGTTGTCGTAGCAATCACTCGATTCGCATCAAGACCAGCACAAGTTAAGACATCGCGCGCAAAACCAAACCAACTCGTCGAACCTTGATTCGTTAAATGCCAAATACCTGCGCTGCTGCTAGTTATCAATTCGACGATCGCTGGTGCAGCATCGCTTGTAAAAGTTGGCGACCCGATTTGGTCATCGACAAATGTCAGCGTTGGATTCGTCGCAGCAAGTCGCAAAATAGTTTTGACCATGTTTGCGCCGTGTTCACCACAGACCCACGAGATTCGAACTATTTGGTCAGTCGTTAGATCTAATTGCTGTTCGCCGGCGAGTTTGCTCGCCCCGTACACAGATTGCGGATTCGGAGTATCACTCTCGATGTACGGCGTCAGCTTGGTGCCATCAAAAACATAATCAGTGGATATATATATGACACGCGCTCCAGACTCGCGGGCCGCAGCAACAATATTTGCGGTGCCGTCGCGATTCACCGCCATTGCTTTTTGTGGGTCAGATTCACATACGTCAACTGCTGTCCACGCTGCGGCATGAATAATCGCGTCTACATTTGCTTGGCCAACTACGCGACTGACCAGTGATTTATCAGTGATATCTAGGTTGACATGATTAGTTGCAATAACTTCGTGACCGGATTTTAGAGCCGATAGAACTAAATCCGTACCCAGTTGACCTAAGGCGCCGGTGATTAACAGTTTCACTATTTCTTGGCTTTCAGGGGCTCCCACCACCAGCGATTATCGCGATACCAATCAACTGTGGCTTCAACTGCTTCATCGAGTGAACGAGTTCGCTTCCAACCCAGTTTCGTTATCTTTGAGATATCAACTGAGTAGCGACGATCATGACCAAGTCGGTCAGCAACATATTGCACACTTGATTCGTCTTTGCCTAGCAGTGCTAGAAGTTTGTTGACTAAAACTCTGTTTGCAGTTTCATTGCCAGCCCCGATGTTGTAAATCTCGCCAGCTAGGCCGTGTTCAAGCGCTAGATGAACACCCGAACAATGATCATCAACATAAATCCAATCACGTTCATTAAGACCGTCGCCATAGAGAGGTATCTGTTTGTCGTCTAGAAGGTTTGTCGTAAACAATGGAATCGCTTTTTCTGGATATTGAAATGGGCCGAAATTATTAGTGCAACGAGTTACAACGACTGGCGTACCGTGCGTCGAAAAGTACGACAAAGCAATCAAATCAGAGCCTGCTTTTGATGCCGAATACGGGCTGCGCGGCTCAAGTGGATCATTCTCGCGAGATGAGCCTGTCTCTACAGACCCGTAAACCTCATCGGTGCCGATGTGTAAAACGCGTGAAATGTTTAATCTGCGTGCTGCATCGATCACCACATTTGTGCCGAAACAATTCGTCAAAATAAAGTCTTCGCTTCCGGCGATTGAACGATCTACGTGGCTCTCGGCAGCGAAGTGCACAACAGCGTCGTGACCAGCCATCGCTGCTTCAACATCACCTGGTTGACAAATGTTGCCTTTGACAAATTTGAACCGTGGGCTGTCATCAACATCTTTAAGCGTCGACAAATTACCGGCGTATGTCAACGAGTCGTAAACAGTGACTTCGTGATCAGTGTTAGCAAATACCCATCGAACATAATTCGAACCGATGAATCCTGCTCCGCCTGTTACAAAAATTTTCATAGATTAATTTATGTCCGCATTGGCCAAAAAGGTCGTACCTGTGCATCAATCGCATCTCGAGTTGGATTAGCCGCATCGCGATCAGACAGAATTGGCGACGCAATACCCCAATCAGCTTTTACTGCTTTGTCGTTATATGCCAAACCCAGTTCATCTTTCGGGTTGTAATAACTGTCTACAAGATATGTGATCGCCATATTGGTGAGCGATGCGAAACCATGCGCGACACCAGGCGGAATAAATATGCCACGGTGGTCGTGTGTGCCATCAGCGCGTGCACCGATATCAAGTACTTGAGTCGCACCATCTGTCGGTGAGCCAACTCGCAAGTCGTGTAATACAACCCGACAACTACCGATTGGCACATACCAATAATCGGCTTGATGCAAGTGATAATGCAAGCCCACGATACAGCCCGCCTGACGGTCACCGCGGTTGCCCTGTAACATTTCGCGTCCAAGCGGAAACCACTCACGACGATAAGTTTCGATGAAGGTTCCGCGTGAGTCACCAAAGGCCTGAGGTTCAACTATTTGCACACCCTTGATCAGCGTTGATTCTGTGATTGTTGCCATTATTCAAGCTCTACTTTCGAGTCATCACCGAGCATCAGTCGCAATGCACGAGGATGTTGAGTACTTCGAATTACTTCGACATCTTTACCAATGAGAGAATCTGTGAGTCGCGAGACACCTACTATTGAACTTCCGTCAAGCACTACCGAGTGGTCCATCTCTGATTTAATGACACGGCAATTTTTGCCAAGCGATGTATACGGACCAATATAAGAGTCTTCGATTACTGCACCTGCGCCAATGACTACTGGGCCACGAATTCGCGAGTTTGTAACTTTTGCACCTGCTTCGATAGTTACACGACCTTGAATCTCTGACACTGCGTCGACTGTGCCTTCTAATTTAGTTTTCATCGCATCAAGTACCAATCGATTGCACTCGAGTAGCGGGTCTTTTTTGCCGGTGTCTATCCACCAACCTTGCAGAACTTTATGTCGCACCGAAAACTTGTTGTCAACTAGCCACTGAATCGCGTCAGTGATTTCTAGTTCACCACGCGACGAAGGCTTAATTGAGCGCACTGCTTTATTAATCGTTTTGTCAAACAAGTAGACGCCGACGAGCGCAAGATCTGATGGTGGATCTTTTGGTTTTTCTACCAACCGCACAACATGGCCGTTTTTGTCAACCTCAGCAACACCAAATTGGCGAGGATCTTCAACATGACATAACAAGATTTGCGCCGCGGGCTTATCAGAAGAACTGCTTGCTCGGGCAGTTTCAAATTCAGTGACGAATTCTTCAAGACCTTGCTCAAGCATGTTGTCACCGAGATACATAATGAAGTCATCGTCACCGAGAAACTTGTCAGCGATCAAGACACAGTGCGCCAAACCAAGTGGCTCGTCTTGCGGGATGTAAGTTACTTTCACGCCGAACTGGCTGCCGTCGCCAACTGCTGATTTAATCTCTTCACGAGTTGAACCGACGATGATGCCAATCTCGCGAATGCCGGCGCGCGCCATCGCCTCGATCCCATAAAATAAAATCGGCTTGTTGGCAATTGGTACAAGTTGTTTGGCGCTTGTATGCGTTATCGGTCGCAAACGCGTGCCAGCGCCACCAGAAAGAATTAGCCCCTTCATACGCCCATAAGCCTATTAGGGCAGAGTGAACTAAAGTAAACGAATATGACTAGTGCCTCAACCCCGAAAAATGCATTTCTTCACCCTTTTGCCAAACCAACAAAAGATAGTTTCATCAAACTCGTGCGGGGTCAAGGTGCACTCGTTTGGGATGACAAGGGCAATGAGTTGATTGACGGCATGGCGAGTCTTTGGTATTGCGCCGTCGGTCATGGACGAAAAGAAATCGGCGATGCAGTCGCAAAACAAATCTCGACACTTGAGGCATATTCAACTTTTGATCCGTTTACAAATGAGCCTGTCGAAGAGTTGGCAGAGAAATTAATTTCACTCTGCCCGATGCATGACGCCCGAGTTTTCTTTTGCGGTAGCGGATCAGAAGCTGTCGACTCAGCAATGAAACTTGCACGACTCGCCCATGTACAAGCTGGACACCCCGAGCGCACAGTTATTATTTCGCGAATGCGTGGTTATCACGGCACAAACTACGGTGGCACTAGTGCGCAGGGACTGCCGTTGAATAAAATTGGCTACGGCCCACTTGTGCCAGATGTTGAGCAAGTTGCGAGCGATGATCTTGAAGCGATGTCAGTTTTGATGTCGCAGCGTGGCAACACAATTGCTGCAGTGCTTGCCGAACCCTTGCAGGGCGCCGGTGGCGTCTACCCGCCTACGCCTGGATACCTAGAAGGATTGCGAAAACTTTGCGATCAACACGGTGCGTTTTTGATTTTTGACGAAGTAATAACTGGCTTTGCTCGGCTCGGTACTTGGTTCGGCGCAAACTTTTACAATGTCAACCCTGACCTGTTGTGCTTTGCCAAAGCGGTTACCTCTGGCTATCAGCCACTTGGTGGGGTCTTCGTTGGCAAGGCCGTGCGCAAATCTTTAGAGGCTGACACAGATTTTATTTTAAGAACTGGCTACACATATTCGGGTCATGCTTCGGCGTGCGTGGCGGCGATAACCAATCTCGAAATTATTGAGCGCGAAAATCTTATTGAACGTGCAACTCATATTGGTAAGCGCATCGGTGATGCATTGAACGCACTCGTGCGTGATGGCGTCATCGAAAGTGCTCGTGGCGATGGCGCAGTGTGGGCGGCAGGTTTGCACTCAACACAAAACAGCATCAAAATTCGCGACAGGATGCTTGAACTTGGGGCAATCACTCGTGCAATTAATGCAGACACCAACACATTTTGTCCGCCGCTAGTTATTACAGATGCTCAACTCGACAAACTGCTCGACGCATTTGCCACTGCCGCCTCAGGCAAATAACTCTCTAATTTATTTTTCGGGGTGGGTTAAGAGTTTCATCAGACTGCTGGTATCCCAGCGTGCGCCG
>CALACK010000209.1 GCA_937890395.1 uncultured Acidimicrobiaceae bacterium
GCGACGATCGCGGCGAATGCATAACCACTGATGTTGCGCGCGTCAAAGTTGAAAACCAATAATTGTCCGACACCGTAGGCGCCAATTGTGACGAGATTGTAAATCGCAAGCAGTCGACCGCGAAAATGATTTTCAGCGAGTCCGTTGAGTCACGATTCGGCGATGACATAGAGACCAGCGAAACAAAAGCCGGTGCTGATGCGCATGATGATCCACAAGACGGGCGAGTCGAACAGGCCCGTGACGATTGTTGATGCGCTGAGCAGCGAGGCGAGCGTGGCGTAAACGCGAATGTGGCCGACTTGTTTGAGAGTGCGCAGTGAATACCACGACCCGATCAGGAACCCCGCGTAGTAGGCCGTGGTGACTCCTCCGCTAATTACAGTTGGCAGATTTTCGAGTTCGGCGCGGATACCTAGAAGCGTGCTGTAACTGCCTGCGGAGATGAGCAAAAATGTCAGACCCGTAAATAGCCCCCAAGTAGCCAAAAGAATTGTTTTGCGATTTGAGTTCAGTTTCGGGATCAAACGCATAGATTCAGTCACGCAGGGGTTATTAAATCAAAATGAGTTCTTTGACAGGCAGTTTTGTGACATTAATCAGTTCAACAAATCGCGTCGCGAGGAACTAGCCTGACAGCGACTTGGGTCGCTAGCTCAGTTGGTAGAGCGACGGACTTTTAATCCGCAGGTCCAGGGTTCGATCCCCTGGCGACCCACTTTTATAACTTCAGCTAGTTGCGAGTTGTTGCATTCGACGAGCGAGTCGTGAGTGCGATTTGAGCATCGTTTCAATTTTTGCACTGACTAGTTCATGTTTGCGCACAACATGTTTGCCGTGCACGATTGTGTCGCGCGCCGCGACTGGCCCGCAACGCAACCACGCTTCAATTGGGTCGGCAATCGCGCCTGCGAATGCTGGGCCGGTTAAAGACCAAATCGCGACATCGCCGACACTGCCAACTGATAACTCGCCAATCTCGCCGATACGACCAAGGCAACCAGCGCCACCGCGAGTCGCACACTCAAGAGCCATGCGGGCCGTGCCCGCGGCTGCACCACTACGTAATTTTGCGAGCAACATTGCTTGTCGCGATTCAAGCCACATTGATGCGCTATCTGCCGAAGATGATCCGTCAACACCGATGCCAACATGCACGCCGGCTGCAATTAAATCTATGACCGGCGCAACACCGGACGACAAAATTAAATTGCTGCTCGGGCAATGTGCCACACCAATTCGCGCCGCGCCGAGTCGTTTAATTTCTTGCGGGTTTGGCATTACACAATGAGCGAGCCAAGTTTTGTCATGGCACCAGCCAACTTCTTCTAAGTAATCCATTGGTCGACAACCAAATGTCGCCAAAGAAAATGCATCATCTTCAGAGTTTTCGGCGAAGTGTGTATGTAAGCGAACATCAAGTTGCGCAGCCAACGTCGCTGAATCAATCATTAATTGTTTCGTCACGCTAAACGGTGAACATGGAGCGAGTGCAACGCGAACCATCGCCCCGTGACTGCGATCGTGATGCTTTGCGACCGCACGAGCCGATTCGTCAAGAATTACATCATGATCTTGCACCACATCATCTGGTGGCAACCCACCATCTTTGATCGACAACGACATTGATCCGCGAGTTGGATGAAAGCGCATGCCGATATCGCGTGCCGCGTCAATCTCGGCGCTTAATAAATCTCCGGCGCCACTTGGATGAACATATAAGTGGTCAGTTGAAGTTGTGCAACCCGACAACGCAAGTTCGGCAAGACCAACCCATGCAGAAACATGCGCCGACTCTTCATCAAGCGAGCGCCACAACGGGTAAAGACTTTGCAGCCAACCAAACAACGGGGCATTAGTCATCGGCGGAAATGCGCGTGTCAGGTTTTGATACAAGTGATGATGTGTGTTGATCAAGCCTGGCGTTACTAAACAATCAGTTGCGTCTATTGATTGTTTTGCTTGTGGTGGTTTGCCGCTTCCGATCGCAGAGACAAAACCATTAGAGATCGCCACCCAACCGTTGCTGATTTCTCTTCGTTGATCATCCATCGTCGCCACTAGCGACGAGTTCGCAATTACAAGATCTGCAATTTCTGTATTCAGATGTTTAAGTCGCGAAGTTCGCTATTCGCGTGTCGTTCATCGGCATCGCGATACAACAAGTGACCAAGCAACGCGGCAATGCCAGCCGTTGATAATCCAACAATTATCGGAAACGCCAACAACGCCAAAACAAGAATTATTGCGCCCGCCATATTATTTCTCAGGCTTGTAAGCCCAAGCCTCAATCTCGACTGCGCCACCGGCAGGTAGAGACAAAACACCAATAGTGCTGCGCGCAGGGCGCGCACCACCGAAGCCTTCAACGTATGCTTCGTTGAAAGTTGCGAATGTATCCATGTCAGTTAAAAAACACATTGTTTTTTTGACGTCGTTAATCGTTGCACCGACACTTTTTAGTTGACCTTTGAGATTTTCAATGGACTGAGCTGTTTGAGCTTTTACTCCACCGCTAACAATGGCTCCATCTTTGAGTCCGAGTTGACCAGAGACGATGATCCAATCTCCTGCGCGAACGACCGGAGTGTACGGACCAATAGGTGCTGTTTGTTTTGACATGTTTTAAATCGTAGATGATTATTGCGCCAATAAGATAACTCACGTGAAGAATATAAGTCGCCGAAGGTTTATCTCGGGTTCTGTGTCTGTAGTTGGTGCTGGTATCTCACTTCAAATGTTGACATCATGTGGCGATAGTTCAATATCAGGTCAAAATTCGCCAGCAGACTCGCTTGCTACGTCGGGTTCTGATCAACTGGCTGATCAGCTACCCGATCAAATAGCTGAACTGCCGAGCGATCTACAACTTGTGCAGCGCTTTCCGCAAGTTTTGGTCCCAGGCAATTTACGCTTGCCAATTTCGCTTGCGTTTTCTTCTGGGATTATTAGTGCATCAAGCGATTTTAAGTTTCCAAAAATGCTTTCGGCAAAAGTTGTTGATCTTTCAACTGACAAAGTAATAATTGAAAATACTTCGGCAACTTTGTATGGTGCTGAAATTTCTCTGCCTTATTATCCTTTTCAAGTGACAATAGAGTCGCCGGGTAATTATTCATTGATTGTTTCGGGTGGACCGCCAGAAGGCACAGCGTTCAGCGTTTTAGAGCGCGCTTTAGTTTTGGTTCCTGGTGTTGGTGACCTGTTGCCAGGTTTTGATACACCAACTTTCGGTGATCATCGCCAAGTTGAACCGATTTGCACACGACAACCAGAACCGTGTCCGTTTCACAAGCTCACTCTGAACGAGGCACTGCAACTCGGTGTGCCTGTTGCGTACCTTGTCGGTACACCAGCTCATTGTTCGACGGGTACGTGCGCTCCGGCACTTAGCGGATTAATTGACGTCGCATCACGCATTGTTGGTCGCGCTGTGTTTGTTCACGCCGAGGTTTATTCAGACGAGGCGGCAACCGTTATTGCGCCAGCAGTGCAAGCATTGAATTTAAGTTTTGAGCCAGTGCTGTTTATTGCTGACAAGAACGGCAAAGTCTTCAAACGACTTGATGCGGTCTTTGATGCTTTAGAAATTTCAGACGCTCTTGCGTCAGTTGGTATCAGCTGAAGCTTTGACCACAACCACAACTGCGCGAAGCATTTGGGTTCGTGATCTTGAAACCCGCATCTTGTAATCCATCGTTGTAGTCAAGATTCGCACCCTCAAGAAGTTGCAACGACGCCGGGTCAACAACAACTTTTACATCTCCGAATGTTTGAACAAGATCATCAGCGGCAAATTCTCCGTCAAAAAACATTTCGTATGAGTAACCCGAGCATCCACCAGGTCGCACGGCAACACGCAATGCGAGTTCGGTTGCATTCTCAGATTCGAGGAGTTGTTTAACTTTGACTGCTGCTTTGTCTGTAAGAGTGATCATTTGAGTGTCTCCGTCTAGGTTTTCGAATGTAATAAAAGACTATCGCTTGCTATGCAAAACCTGCACGATTAAAGAATCGAAGCTCTCGAAATGTGCAACGAACTCATCTACTACCTTGGCAGGTAGTTTTATAGGCATGACTGGCCGCCGAGTGCCGCCCCCGACCCCCGCAGAGGTCACTAATCTGTTGCGCGCGGTTATTGACCCAGAACTTGGTGACAACATCGTTGATCTAGGTATGGCCACCGGTGTAACAGTTTCTGAAGAAGGTCTCGTCACGATCGGCGTGAAGTTAACAATCAAGGGCTGCCCATTGCGGGTGCAAATTAAAAACGATGTTGAATCTCGAGTCACGACTCACCCTGGCGTTACAAAAGTAAAAATTGAGTGGGGCGAAATGGATTCTGATGAGCGCACTGCGGTTATGACTCGCGCTAGATGGAATGCTAAAGAAAATGCTCCGGCGACGCAGATACCTCTCAACACAAGAATTTTGGCGATCGCAAGCGGCAAAGGTGGAGTGGGCAAGAGTTCAGTAACGGTCAACCTTGCTGCCGCGCTTGCAAATCAAGGACACACGGTTGGTGTTTTAGATGCAGACATCTGGGGATTCTCGGTGCCACGCATGTTAAATATGTCCGATCGTCTTGAGGCAAAACTATTTGATGGTAGTGACAAGCCAAGAATGATTCCCAATGAGCGAATTGTTGGCAAGGGTTTACTAAAAGTTGTCAGCACTGGCATGCTCGTCGAAGATGAAAGTACTGCGCTGATGTGGCGCGGACTGATGTTGACAAAAGCAGTTGAACAGTTTTTGAAAGATGTGCACTGGGGTGATTTGGATTATTTGTTAATTGATATGCCGCCAGGTACAGGTGATGTGCAAATGGGCTTGGCTCGAATGCTGCCTCGAGCAGATTTGATTATCGTCACAACGCCTGCCGTGTCGGCACAGAAAGTTGCGATTCGTGCGGCTGACATGGCGCGAAGAAGTTTTTTGCGAATCGCTGGCGTGATCGAAAACATGAGCGCATTCACGTGCGAACACGGAACGAGTTATCCTTTATTTGGCTCGGGTGGCGGACAAAATTTGGCTTCCGAAATTGGTTCAGAATTACTTGGACAAATTCCAATTGAAAGCGTGGTTAGCCATGGGAGCGACAATGGTGAACCAGTTGCGATTTCTGGATCAGGATTTGCTGCTGAGGCGTTTCGTGACATTGCACAAAAAATTATTGCGCAAACTGTGCCGGTCAGTGAGATGGCTGGTTGTTCGGCTCGTTTGCTCGAGAGCGTCGCATTGGCACTCGGCGACAAACCAAAAAAATAACTAGTTCTCGACTAGTAGTCAGGGTCACCTGGCATTAACACGCCGGTTACTTTGCCGTCACTGTTTATGCGCAGGCGAGGCAAAATCGCTACCGGCTTTAAAACTTTCTCTGCGGCGGCGAGTACTTCGTCACTCGTCTTGTATTTCGCGAGAAACTTCAAGTTCTCTGAAGTCGGTGGAAACATAGCCAGTTCTCCACTTGCGAGTTTGTCAAGTGCGTCTTGAGGTTGTACCCACAGACTGGCAATTGTTTCTTGCGAGTCATGCAGGGGCTCTTGCGATTCTGGAGCACGTGCGACAAAAAAACGCGTGTCAAATCTGCGAGCTTCACCAACTGGAGTGATCCAATGACTGACATAGTGAATTGAGTCGGTAATCAGATGTAATTCTTCGCTGCGACATAACTCGACCATACTCAGCGAGAAGTCATGAACTTTCAACTGTGCTTCGGCAAAACGATTAATGATCTCAGGTTTATCAAATGCAATTGTCTTATTTGTCTTAGTACTGCGCGCCAACAACACACCGGCTTCTTCAAAACATTCGCGAATCGCTGCTACCCAGTAAGCCAAACCGCCACTTGGAATCTCAAGTAAACCACTTGCATGTTGATCGTCTAAGCCATCACAGAGTTGTTCTAATTCTTCAATGCCATCTGATTCATCGACTCTTCCACCAGGAAAGACGTACATCCCGCCGGCAAATGCCGCATTTAGTGTGCGTTGCAACATAAAAACTTCAAACGCATCATTTTCAATATCGCGGATCAGCATCACGGTGGCTGCTGGACGCAGCGCACTCTTATCTAACTCGACTAACTTGTCGAGCGGCGAATTATAAGAATCCGCATCTGAATTTTTCACAACATTGACAATACGCATCGGTAAGCGTCACAACATCATCGGGAGGTGCGTTCGTGACATGACGCTCTCACCGTGAGATCTCGTGTAAACCCGTGACGTGTCGTTTCATAGATTGTTCGCCGATAGGTTCAAAGCAATGAATCGAGTGTCGGTCGACACCGCGGGGCGCCCACCATCGGTGGATGCACTCGCACGAGAGCTGGCAAATCGCCATTCGTTGCCACATGCAATTCTCGTAGATTGCGCGCGCCGCGCGATTGCCAATAGTTCAGCACAGCAGGTAACTCAGCGCGCTGATCAATTAGCAACTGAATTTGCTCAATCATTATTGCGCGAGGTTGTTAACGCAACTGGAGTTTTGTTGCACACAAACCTTGGTCGTGCGCCGATCGAGATACACACATCTGATCGTGCAGCAAATCTTGAACTAAATATGCTGACTGGCGAACGCGGTTCACGCCAGGAAACTGTTGGAAAATTGCTCGCTCTTCTTTGTGGCGCCGAGTCGGCGATTGTTGTCAACAACAACGCAGCGGCTGTTTTATTAGTCGTTGCCGCATTAGCAAATGCTCGAGACGTTGCTGTTTCACGGGGCGAGAGTGTTGAAATTGGTGGCAACTTTCGAATCCCAGAAGTCACCGAACAATCTGGCGCACGACTAGTTGATGTCGGCACGACAAATCGCACCCGTCTGCGTGATTACAAAAAAGCCATAGATAAACGCGGCAATGATATTGCGCTGGTGTTAAAGGTTCACCCATCTAATTATCGCGTGTCGGGTTTCGTCGAAGACACGCCGATGCGCGAACTCGCAACTCTGCCTGTGCCGGTTGTTGCTGATATCGGTTCGGGCTTAGTTGATAACACCTGCCCATGGCTTGAAGGTCGCACACCTGCGTGGTTAGCCAACGAACCAGCAGCGCGGCAAACACTGAGTGATGGCGCTGCCCTGGTGATGTTTAGCGGCGACAAATTATTTGGCGGCCCTCAATGCGGAGTAATTGCCGGTCGCGCTGATCTTGTTGACGCATGTGCTCAACATCCACTCGCGCGAGCACTACGACCTGGTTCACTAACCATGATTGCGATGCAATCGTTAGCACTTTCATATTTAGGACGAACAGTGACAACCGATGTTGCATTTTGGAAGATGGCAAATATTTCTGTATCCGAGTTGCAATTGCGTGCCGAGAAAATAATTAGAGCGGCTCAAGTTGGCGACGTTTGCTCGCTCGACTCAATACCCGGTGCTGGGTCGGCACCCGGTGCAACTATTGCTTCGGCTGGTGTTGTAATCGCTGGTGATCACCTTACAAAATTGCGTAATCGTGAACTGCCAATTATCGCTCGAGTCAAAGATTCAAAAACCTATTTTGATTTACGCACCGTGCGCAGTGAAGATGACCATTTATTGATTGATGCTTTGCGCAATCTTGTTGAATAGCTAACTCAATGACTGTCATTGCAACTGCCGGCCATGTTGATCACGGTAAATCTTCGCTCGTTCGGGCGCTAACAGGCACCGACCCAGACAGATGGGAAGAAGAAAAACGTCGTGGCATGACTATCGATCTGGGCTTTGCCGCCACGGTGTTGCCGTCTGGTGCTGTCGCAAGTTTTATTGATGTGCCGGGTCACATTCGTTTTTTACGCAACATGTTGGCAGGCGTAGGGGCAATTGATGGATGTGTCTTAGTCGTCGACGCCAAAGAAGGTTGGATGCCGCAAACCGAAGAACATTTTCAGATTTTAAAACTTCTCGGCGTCGCCTGTGGCGTTGTTGCATTAACCAAAATAGATTTAATTGACGAGGCCTTAGAAAATATTCGCCGCAGTGAAATTGCCGAGCACACGAGCGGATCATTCTTGGCGAATAGCGAGATAATTGCAACTTCAGTTACTACGCAACTGGGTCTTGACAAGTTGCGTAGCGCACTCGATCAACTGATAGCCCGAACAACTTTGGTGACTAGTTCGCTAGCTAGCTCGTTAGCCAGCCAGCGCCCAAGATTGTGGATTGATCGCGCGTTTACAACAAAAGGTGCTGGCACAGTCGTCACCGGAACTTTGATTGATGGGTCACTCCAGGTTGGTGATGAACTAGTTGTTGTACGAAATCAGCAAAAAGTTCGGATTAGAGAAATTCAACAGCACGAACAGACAGTTACAAAACTTGATCGTTCACATCGCTGTGCATTGAATCTTGTTGGTATTTCGCACGAAGAAATTTCTCGTGGTGACGCGCTGGTGAATGTAAAACAATGGAAACCAACTGCAATGTTTGATGCATCGTTGCGAATAGTTCCGAGTCTCAAACACCGAGTAACTCGTCGCGGTAGTTATTCGGTTTACATCGGCGCTGGCGAATTCTCTGCCAAGATTCGTCTGATCGGTGTGCGTGAGTTAAACGCCGATGAGCAAGGTTGTGTGCGAATTGCGATTGATTCGTCACTTGCGCTTATGCCCGGTGATCGCTACATTCTTCGCGAATCTGGTCGACAAGAAACAATTGGTGGAGGAGAAGTGCTTGACATTCACCCGATACTTCGTGTCTCACGCGCCAAACCTGATCGGTCACTTGAACGTTTAATTGCAGAACACGGCTGGATAACTGTCAGTGACTTTGAGTTACTCACAGCGCAACGACTGCCAGCGGTCGTTGGCGAATGGCTGACTTCTCCAGCGCTTTACGACAGATTACGAAAAGACTTGGCGATGCAGTTATCAAAAAATCCTGATGGCGTTGAAGTCTCTCGACTCAAAACTCATGAGCAAGCGGTTGTTGCAACTTTGCCAGAAGTGATTATTGAAATGGGACGCGCTCGGATCAAGGGTGCCAATTCAATATCCGATCATCCATATGCAGGATTATTTGCTCATGCCGGAGTAACGCCGCCAGATACCAAAACCCTTGACCGCAATATTGTTAGACAACTTGTGCAGCGCGGATTATTAGTAGATGTTGACGGAACCGTGTTTCACATCACCGCAATTGAAACTGCACGACTAAAGGTAATTGAAATTTTGAATCAGAACCCAAATGGTTTCACTGTCTCGCAATTTCGCGAACATCTTGGGATCACACGCAAGCATGCAGTGCCATTGCTTGAAGCGTTAGATAGTCGTGGAATCACCAAACGCTTAGATGATTTGCGAGTTGGCGGCGCGCGGCTGGCTAGTTAGCTAGTTAAATAGCTAGCGCGAAATATTATTTTGGTTTGCGCATCTCTCGATAGTCACGTGCGGCACCTTCGAGCGGTTCGACTTCTAGAGTCACTCCGTCAATCGCGGCAACTTTTAATTCTTGACCGTCATTAATTGGTGTCGAGCGGTTAGTGCGCGCGCGCCAGTTGGCATCGTGAATTCGCACAATTCCAAGTGGATTAATTTCTCCGACCGCAACACCAATACTTCCGATCATCCACTCACGACCAATCGTTGGCGTGGCAAATCTTGTGCGCACCATTGACGGCATTCCGACAACGAAAGCCAAAGAAATTGCCGCAACACCAGAAGCAAGTGTCAGCCAAGAAAGTCGAACGTCGCCGCCGTCGCTTGGGCGAAATAGGGTGACGCTAGAAATTATAAATAGTGCGAGACCTAGGCCCGTAAAAAACCGCGGAATCCCAACTTGCACATCAATCGCTAGAGCAAACATTGCAATCAACATCAGTACCAGACTTGCTCCACGCAGTGGCAATGTCGCTAACCCGTGGCTGCCAAGCACAACACAAATTGCACCAACAACGCCGGCGATGCCGATGCCGGCGGTAAAAAATTCAAATATCAGTAGTGCCAGACCGATAATAAACAATAGATATGTCACTGGTGGACTTGCCGAAGTGTGCAGCAAGCGCTCAACTAATCCAAGTTTAAAAAATCTTGTTGTCGCCGCATCGCGCACTAGTTGCCCATTTGCGTCTTTGGCGTCAACAACTGTGTGCAGTGTTTTGCCTTTGATTGTCAATCCATCAAGCGCTAGCAGCATGTTTCGCAATACGGGCACGCCCTCGTCGGCTGTCGTAAGTTTTAACGCGCCGAGTTTCTTTGCTTGTTGAGAATTCAAAGTAGAAGTCAATAACTTCGAAGATGCATCACCAAAACTAATTTTGCCGGCACTGGTCGAAAGTAACTTTCCGGTTTTGCCAATTCGTGTGCCGTCGGCCATCGCTGAAACATCAGCAACAGCCAACAACTGAGCAGCACTTCCGTAGGCGCGGGCCGTGGTTGGCCCTACCCAGACACCGATCGGGATCTTCGAATTAATTATTTTTTCAAACAACTGTGTCATTCGAGCCGTAGAGACAACACTGCCGTGTGAGTTGACTTGAAAGATGATTGCCTGCGAGTTTGAATTCTCAGCACGATCAATTGCTTGCTCAATGTCATGAGCCACGATTTCATCAATTAATCCGTTCACTTCTACGACATCTACGGGGGGTAGATCTATTGCGTCATCTTGTGCCCGAGCAGAACCTGCAGAAACAAACATCATCACCGTCATCAAAACAAGCATCCCGACTGTGGCGTATGTTCGTTTCTGGCTGACTTGTGTGTGCAATTCACTCTCCGAGTCGTGTGTTGAGAAACTTACGCTAACATTTGCGCGTGCACATATTGCTTGCTACTGATGCTCAGTGGGTTCTCGACGAAGTCCATTCTGCGCTTGGCACACCTGAAACTTCATTCGTCGTGTGTAGCGACGGCCGCGATGTGCCGCAAGCCATAAAGCAACGCACTCCAGATTTGGCTGTGCTTGATTTACAGAGTGGCTCAATGGGTGCGATGGCAGTAACTATGGATCTGCGATTAGATCACAGCGACGGTCGAGCACCAAATGTGCCAGTCTTAATGTTGCTTGATCGTCTCGCTGATGTGCATATGGCTCGACGGAGCGGCGCGCAAGGTTGGTTGATTAAGCCACTTGACTCTCTGCGTTTACGTCGTGCAGCAAATGCAATTGCCGCAGGCGATGTGTGGCACGAAGGAATGCCAGTCGAAGCCTAAATTGCAAATTAATTAATTACTTTTGCTGACGATTACTTCGGCGATCTGCAAAGCGTTAAGCGCAGCACCTTTGCGAAGATTGTCGTTAGAAACAAATAACACCAGGCCTTTATTTCCGTCGATTGAGTGATCTTGACGGATTCGCCCGACAAAACTTGCGTTCTTGCCTGTGGCGTCCAAAGGTGTTGGCACATCCATCAGACTTACACCTGCTGCATTTGACAAAATTTTTGTTGCTTCAGCCGGAGTGATCGCACGATCAAATTCAAGAGTCAGTGAGAGTGAATGACCAGTAAAAACTGGAACGCGCACGCAAGTACCCGAAACACGCAAATTTGGAATATGTAAAATCTTGCGGCTCTCGTTACGTAACTTTTTCTCTTCGTCAGTTTCTAACATGCCGTCATCCACCAAGGTGCCCGCAAACGGAATCACATTGTTTGAAATCGTTTTGGGAAATTTAACTGCTGGTGGATATGTAATTGCGCCACCGTTATAGGTCAGGTCTTTTGCATTTGGTGCACCAAGATTGATTTGGTCATGCAATTCACTGACACCAGCAACCCCCATGCCACTAACTGCTTGGTATGTGCTTACAACCATTCGCACAAGTCCAGCAGCATTATGCAGTGGCTTAAGTACTGGCATCGCAGCCATTGTCGTGCAATTTGGATTAGCAATGATTCCAAGTGTTGCCTGAGCGATATCTTCAGGGTTGACTTCTGAAACGATTAATGGAACATCAGGATTCATTCGCCACGCAGACGAATTATCGATCACCATGGCGCCACGCTTGGCGTAAATCTCTGCAATTGCTCGTGAAGTAGTAGCACCTGCAGAAAAAATCGCGATATCTAAACCGCTTGTGTCTGCCGTTGCAGCATCTTCAACAGTGATCTTTTGGCCGTTCCATTCAATGACACTTCCAGCTGATCTTGCGGACGCGAAAAATCGAACCGTTGATGCAGGAAATTTTCTTTCAACGAGCAAAGTCTGCATCACACTGCCGACCATGCCTGTCGCGCCAACTATTCCAATTGAAATTTTTTTGTTTGAGCTGTTATTTGCCACGCATTTAGGATACTTGAGCGACTAACCACCAGTGGCTTGGATTAATTCGGTTTGTGGGGATTACTTTTATTTGATTTTTGCCTGTCGTCGATACTCTAAGAGTTCGCTTTTTCGAATGAAATATTTTTATATCGCTTAGTTGTGGCGCCACTTTTGCCAGTACCGTGTCGGGTTTCAGTCGGTTGGCCTGCCACCCGAATCTGGTCGACCAGCGCCAACGGGCGAGGCGTGGGCCGATAATTGAAACTTTCCAAAGCGAGCGCATCGCGATGCCTAATGGCACGAGTAAGACATCACTGGGTACCCAAGTGCGAAAATTGAGCACAACTGTGCCACCACTTCTGGTGACACGGATTGCTTGGTCTACAAGTTCAAGAGCATCGTGTGGCTGACAATGTTGCAAGGTGATGTAAGAAAAAGTTATATCAACCGTGTTGTCGTTCAGCACAAGGGTTTTTCCGTTGACTACGTGCAGGGTGGTCAGACGATCAATTCGTCCAAACCGAGCAACTGTTTGTCGGCATCGTTCAAGAAAAGCCGAGTCGACATCTGCGGCAATTACTTTCTCGCAGCGATTTGTAAACGCCGAGGTCATTCTGCCGATGCCACTGCCGATTTCGAGCAGAGTTGAAGACTCAAATTTCTTGTCGCCGAGTTCGAGTAATCGAACGTATAGCTGAACCTCTTTGTCGCCGGTGTCGACGAACTCTTTAAGTGTTAGATCGTTTCCGGTTTCATTGTTGAAAACCCAGCCTGTCTCTCGTACGACATCGTCTGCGCTTAAATTATTGTCGGCAAGATTTCCTGCGCGCCGCCAAGGTAAATGATGGGCACGCTTTGTTTGCATATGTCTGAAGAAATCTACTTGCTACTTGCGTTCAGGCAGTGGTGCCGAATACTCCTCACCACTATCTAGTTCAAACGCCGTATGTAGTGCGCGCACTGCGGTTTCGAGCATTGGAGCTGCCACAACGACAGAAATTCGAATCGTGCTCGTTGAAATCATTTCGATATTGACTTTGTTGTCGGCCAAAACTCGAAACATCTTGGCGGCGATGCCAGGGCTTGATTTCATTCCTGCACCTACTAGTGAGATTTTGGCGATGTTTGAGTCGTTGGTTACGCCACTCGCGCCTACTTGCTTCGCAATTTTTTCGACAATCGGTTGCGCGATCGCTACATCGGTCTTCGGTAATGTAAAAGAAATATCGGTCGTTCCTGCAGTTGAGGTGTTTTGTACGATCATGTCAACGTTGACATTGGCATTAGCCAACGGCTCGAATAATGCCGCCGAAACACCCGGCTGGTCAGGCACTCCCAACACAGTTATTTTTGCATCGCCAGCGTCGTGTACGACACCAGAAATAATTGGATCTTCCATATTTTTTTCTCCTTTACGTTCTTCGCTCGTCACCCAAGTTCCTTGCTCCCAAGTGAAACTTGAGCGCACATGAATCGGCACATTGTGATTGCGAGCAAATTCAACACTGCGAAGTGCCAGCACTTTGCTGCCAGCCCCAGCCATCTCGAGCATTTCATCAAACTCAAGATGTTTTAATTTTCGTGCTTGCGAAACAAGTCGTGGGTCAGCAGTAAAAACTCCAGTGACATCGGTGTAAATTTCGCAGACGTCGGCTTTGAGCGCCGCGGCGAGTGCGACTGCAGTCGTATCGCTTCCTCCACGACCGAGTGTTGTAATTTCTTTTGCTGTGCTAACGCCCTGAAAACCTGCGACGACCGCCACCTTGCCGTCGCGCAAAGCTTCGCGAACGCGGTCGCCTCTGATTTCGAGAATTTTCGCTCGACCATGTACTGTGTCGGTAATGATCCCCACTTGACTGCCGGTGAAGCTCATTGCTTCAACACCCAGATCTTGCAGCGCCATACACAAAAGCGACATACTGATGCGTTCACCAGTTGTTAGCAACATGTCCATCTCGCGACCGGGTGGCGCTGACGAAACTTGTCGTGCGAGCTCCATCAGGTTGTCGGTGGCTTTTCCCATTGCCGACACAACAATCACAAGTTGGTTGCCTTCTGCTTTAGAGGCCGCGATATGGCGTGCAACATTGCGCATTCGCTCGGGGTCGGCCACTGAAGTGCCACCGTATTTCTGAACTATCAAAGCCACGACGTTCAACGCTAGCGCTGCTGGTGTTGCCGACCTGTAGCATTTTCTGCTTATGGGAACAGATAAACGAAACCGCCAAAAAGAAAATCGCTTAGCCCGCCGTAACGAAGTTGCGCAAAATACTAAACGTCAGATTTTGCGCCGTCGAATAACGCGGATTGCTTTGCTAATTGGCGCAGTTGTTGGTGTTGTTTTGTTGTTCAACTTGAGTGGAAACAAAGATGAATCCCAGACATCAACTAGTGATTCTGTAGTTTCATCTGAGTCAACCGTGGCACCAGCGTCAGCCGGCCGATTTGCTTATAGTGAAGGAGAATGTGCACCAGCAGATGGCTCTGGTTCAAAAATTCAAACGTTCACGTCCGCACCAAAATTGTGTATTGACTTAACGAAAACTTACACGGCAGTCGTGTCAACATCAAAAGGTGATTTCACTGTTGTGCTTGACGCAGCCAAGGCACCTGGTACTGTCAACAACTTTGTCAACTTGGCGCGATCAAAATATTTTGATGGCACGATTTGTCATCGAGCGATACCAACTTTCATGGTGCAGTGCGGTGATCCAACTGCATCTGGTTCTGGTGGGCCCGGCTATTCAATCGCCGATGAGTTGCCGGCAGCGGGCGAGTACAAACTCGGCTCACTGGCGATGGCTAACTCTGGGCCAAATACAAATGGCAGTCAGTTCTTTGTTATAACTGGTGAGCAAGGAGTATCGCTCTCGCCGAACTACACGTTATTCGGTCAAGTAACAAAGGGTCTTGACACAACAGTTTCTGCGCTTGACAAAGCAGGCAATGATGACCCAGCAGCAAATGGCGTGCCACCAAAAGAAGAACTTCAAATTACTAAAGTAACAATCAGCGAAAACTAAAAACCAACGGTGGTCGTTTAGTCACGAGGCAAGAAAGCAGAATCTAATCGTTGAATCTCAAGA
Organism: uncultured Acidimicrobiaceae bacterium; assembly: GCA_937890395.1. Taxonomy (GTDB): domain Bacteria; phylum Actinomycetota; class Acidimicrobiia; order Acidimicrobiales; family Ilumatobacteraceae; genus BACL27. The sequence goes on from CALACK010000209.1 coordinate 15,278, forward strand.
TTTGAACGGTCAGATACTAAATCCATATTGTCTCGAAACCCAACGAAGATGTTCATCTCGCGGAGAACTCTTAAAATTTCTTCGTCGTAGACCCCATTTGGGTGAGACATACATTTTGGCGTGCCATTTAAATAGCCAGTCAAGTATTCTGAATTAACAAAGTATTCAGAATGTTTTTCTGCCGCTGTCAGCCTCGTTATGTTTGTTGGATGACTGTGTGAGTGCAAACCAACGACATGGCCTTGAGTTGCGAGTTGAGTAATAGATTCTGGACTCATTGTGATTTTCTTATTTATTTCGTCAATTGATGTGCCATGATCTTGAATTATTAATTTCATAATCTCTAAGTATTCATCTGGAGTCAAGATTTCATCGCGCAAATATCTGAACCACCGGTCAGTGCGTGTATAAAACGGATAAACAGTTAAATAATCTTCTGGGAACGTTTCAATTGCAGACAAAAATGTTTCAGACATCGTGGTTTCGACGCATTTATCAAACTCTGTTAAAAATACGTCTTTATTCTCAAAAAATTGATTTCTGAAAATCCTAAAAATTTCCAAAATATATGGGTGCCCTGCATGAGGCCCAGTGTTGACGAAAAAAAATGCTTTGAGTTTCTTTGAGGCGAGCACCGAAGCCGCAACATCAAATTGACATTGCAGCCCGTCATCAAACGAACAGCAGATGTCGGTCTCATCTAGTTTTTGACTAAGCGCCTTTTCTAGAAAGACGTCTGCGCTCAATAAATTTGCAACTTTTGATGCATGATCAAGTGATCGCCCAAACTCATCGGCAGAGAATGAGCCTTCACTTTTTAGGTGACCACTACCGTGAAAGTGGTGAAACATTAGACCTGTCGGCCCGGAATTTTTAAGACTGGCCAATGAGTTAGTCACAATTCAATTCTAGTTATTTTGATATTTAATTAGTTAGCAATGACTCTCGCAAAATGTTTGCCGTTTGGTCGCTGACACCGATTTCGCGAACGAAGTTTTGTACTGAGCCATGTTTTTTATTTAGATCGTCGAGAATAATTGCCATTGCGCGTGGGTCGGCCGCAGCAAATCGAACTGGCATGTTGGCATAAGCTGTGGCAAGATCTGGTTGGTTCACTTCGGCCCATTTGATGAGTCGCTTCATGCCCAACTCGGTTAGTCCGTAGTCTGCAGAAATGATTTCATCCGGCACTCCGAGAATTGACAAAATGAATGCCGCGAGCACTCCTGTGCGATCTTTGCCAGCAGCACAATGAAACACCAATGGCAAAACATCGGTTGCCGCGATGACTTCAATGGCATTCGCGAACTTTGGCGCAGCATTGGCGATCATGTGGCGATATGCCCAGACCAAAAATTCAACGGTGTCTTCTATAACTGGTGTATCGCCGTCATTCCAGGTTGCATCAATTATCGAAAGATGATGAAATGCAACAGGAAACTTATCAACGGGGAAGGTGCCACGAGTTTTGACCTCGTTATCGGTTCGCAGGTCGATCACGGTTTTCACACCCAGGTCAATTACTGCTTGCGCGTCATCGGCGGTTAAACGATAAAGCCCATCGGCTCGAAATAAAGTTCGCCATTTCGTCGTTTGACCATTAATTGTTGGGTAGCCGCCCAAATCACGAAAGTTATGTACCGCGTCAAGGGCGATTAATCGTTGCGGGTCGCTGATTAGAGATTCAATTTTTGCGTTGTTCACCCCGTGGACTTTATCTGTTTGTGGTGACTACAAAGTGTATGAAAGGTGACTGCAAGATGGCGACTTACTTACGGTTAGTTAAATGCCAGTAATAGTCGGTAGTGTCGCTCGGATGACAAAACTTGAAATCAAAACAGTTGGCGTAATTGGCTCAGGAATCATGGGTTCTGGAATCGCAGAAGTTATAAGCAAATCGGGGATTGATGTCGTTATCCGGTCACGCTCGGCAGAAACTGCTCAAGCGACGAAAGCCGCAATTGATTCAAGCCTTAACAAACAACTTGTAAAAGCGAAAATCACCCAAGAGGAAAAAGACTCTGCGATGTCGCATGTGACCGTGACAAACAAACTTGAAGACCTTGCCAATTGTGATCTGATTATAGAGTCTGCTGTCGAAGATCTTGCAACAAAACAAGAGTTGTTTTCTCAACTCGACAAAATTGTCAAGCCGTCGTGTGTCTTGTCGACGAACACGAGCACTTTGCCAGTAATTGAGATGGCGAAGTCAACGAACCGCCCTGACAAAGTTTGTGGAATCCATTTTTTTAATCCTGCTGTGCTGATGCCACTTGTTGAAGTTGTTCGGCCGATTACTGCGAGCGACGAAACAATCGCTTTCGCCAACGAGTTTGTCAAAGCCTGCGCCAAAGATGCAGTACAAGTCGTTGATCGTGCCGGGTTTATTGTTAATGCGTTGTTGTTTCCGTATTTGAATAATGCAATCGCAATGTTCGAGGCTGGCACCGCGAGCATGGAAGATATTGATGTTGCAATGAAAGGTGGCTGCAATTTTCCGATGGGGCCGTTTGCATTGCTCGATCTAGTTGGACTCGATACGTCGGTTGCGATTCTTGAGGCGCTTCATGCCGAATTTAAGTCACCGACTCTAGAACCGCGCCCGATGTTGAAAAAGCTTGTTGAGCAAGGCAAATTGGGTCGCAAATCAAAGCAAGGCTTTTATAGTTACTAAAGTGTGAATTGGTTACTGATGAACTGGGATTCAACACCGACTCCGCTCGATCAGTCGGTTTGGGAGTTTCCACCGTCAACAAAATGGCCACGCAATGATGTCGTTGGTCGTGGTGCAGATTTAAGACCAGAAACTTTGATTCACGCGTATCGGCACGGAATATTTCCGATGGTTTCAAGCGACGACTTCGATGATCAACAACCGACTTATCTGGTTTGGTGGTCGCCACTAAAGCGCGCGGTCATTAACTTAGATCAGCTTGTGATCTCTCGATCAATGCGCAGTAGTGAAAAAAAATTTGAAGTTCGCATTGACACATGTTTCGAAATGGTGATGCGAGGTTGCGCGGCACCAAATCGTGATCACGGTTGGATCACCGCCGAGTTCATAGATGCTTATGTGCAACTTCACAAACTTGGTTATGCTCACAGTTTTGAAGTCTTTGACGAAAACGGATTGCTAGCAGGCGGACTCTACGGTGTTCGCGTAGGCAGATTTTTTGCAGGCGAATCTATGTTTCATTTATTGCGTGACGCATCGAAAGTTGCATTAATGGCGCTGGTTAAAAAGATGAAAGAATCCGAAATGACTTTGTTGGATGTGCAGTGGTTGACTCCACATTTAGAAAGTCTTGGCGCACTAGCCATTACAAGAGAGCAGTATTTGCGTGAGCTTGCAGTCGCTGTAATGCAATAGTTCCACGCCTAGCCTTGTCTAATAATGAGTAAGCCAACTAAAGCCGTAACGCGTAATCAACCCTGGGTGATGCGCACCTATTCGGGTCATTCGAGCGCGGCTGCATCTAACGAGTTGTATCGCACGAACTTGGCACAGGGTCAAACAGGGTTATCAATTGCTTTTGATCTACCAACACAAACTGGTTACGACCCAGATCATGTGCTGGCCAGTGGAGAAGTTGGCAAAGTTGGAGTACCAGTCGCGCATCTTGGTGATATGCGGACATTGCTTGATGGTATTCCGCCAGGTGAGATGAATACTTCGATGACGATAAATGCAACAGCTGCTTGGTTGCTAGCGCTTTATGTTGCGAACGCTGACGAACAAAATGTCGCTACAAAAGATTTACGTGGTACAACCCAAAATGACATACTCAAAGAATATTTGTCGCGTGGTACTTTTATTTTTCCACCGCAACAGTCGCGTCGAATAATTGTTGACATGATCGCCTGGTGTGCGATTAACGCACCAAAATGGAACCCGGTAAATATTTGCTCGTATCACTTACAAGAGGTCGGTGCGACACCGGTTCAAGAGATTGCATTTTCGCTTGCTAACGCAATTGATATCTTGGATGCGGTTAAGTCAAGTGGTCAGGTAACTGAAGAGCAGTTTCCGCAGGTGTTTTCGTCAATTTCATTTTTTGTTAACGCCGGAATCAGGTTCGTTGAAGAGATCTGCAAAATGCGCGCATTTGTTGATCTTTGGCAGCGGATTGGTCGAGAGCGATACGCGATAACCGATGACCGCTCACTTCGATTCAGATACGGCGTTCAAGTAAATTCTCTCGGGCTTACTGAGGCACAGCCAGAAAATAATGTGCAGCGAATTGTTCTTGAAATGTTGGCTGTAACACTTTCAAAAAATGCTAGGGCTCGCAGTGTGCAGTTGCCAGCATGGAACGAAGCACTCGGTTTGCCTCGCCCCTGGGATCAACAGTGGTCATTGCGAATGCAACAAGTTCTGGCTTTTGAAACCGACTTGCTTGAGTATGAAGATATTTTTGACGGATCAACTGTCATCGAATCGCGAACTACTCAATTAGTTGATGAAGCATGGGTCGAACTCAATGAGATCTTGGCGATCGGTGGCGCATTTGAAGCAGTTGACGTTCTCAAGGGCAAACTTGTTAATTCAATGTCAAGTCGCACGAGCAGAATAGAAAACGGTGATCAAACAGTTATTGGAGTGAACGCATTTACACAGACGGCGCCTTCGCCTTTAAGTGGCTTTGACAATATTCTCAAGGTTGATCCGAAGATAGAAAAGCAAATGATCACTGAAATTGAAACTTGGCGCAAATCTCGAAATCAAAGCCAAGTAGATTCAGCACTCAAGTCTTTGCAAATTGCCGCTCGTGAAGGGTTGAATTTGATGCCTGCGTCAATTGAACTTGCCAAAGTTGGGGGCACGACAGGCGAGTGGTCGCAGGTTTTGCGTGACATTTTTGGTGAGTACCGTGCGCCAACTGGTGTAGGTGGTGTCTCTGGGCGACATGGTCATCTATTGAATGAGGTTTCAGATTTTGTCAAAACGATTGTCGGTGGCCCGCCGAGATTATTGGTGGCAAAGCCTGGTTTGGATGGCCACTCGAGTGGGGCAGAACAGATAGCAGTTGCTGCGCGTGATTCTGGAATGGAAGTTGTCTACAGCGGTATTCGTTTAACGCCAGAACAAATTGCAGCCTCAGCACGCGATGAGGATCCAGATGTAATTGGACTTTCAATTCTTTCAGGGTCGCACCTAGCGCTTGTACCAGAAGTGATGTTGCAGTTGAAAAAAGCAGGTGTGAGTTCGCCTGTTGTGGTGGGCGGAATAATTCCTGAAGATGATCGTAAGAAATTAACCGATCTAGGTGTCGTGGCGGTTTATACTCCGAAAGATTTTGACATCGCTAGAATCATGCGAGACATTGCTGAAATCTCAGTGAAGCATCGCCAAAAATAATTTAAGGTTTCATCGTCGTAGACGGTGCAACCGGAACAAAACCATTTGCAGGTGGAAAAATAAGTTCATCCCCTGTTTCAACATGGTCAGAGTTTGTAATGTCGTTCAAATCCATTAACGCCTTCATATCTAATAAATAAGTTGAAGCAATACCGTAGAGAGTGTCGCCAGATTGAATTATGTATCTGACTGGCGGTGTGTAAATCGTTGTAGTCACTGGCACAGATGTCGATACTGGCACGAGAGTTGTTGGTGGCGGCGGATCGTCACCTTGTTGAGCAAATACTAGCGATAGAACGCCACTGATAATTGTGATTGCAAGTAGCGACATTTGAAGTCGGCCTTTAAAAAACATTGTGTGTAAGGCTAGGCGCATATTCGGGGCATCTTGTGATCATGATCTCATCTAACCTGAACGCATGAAAGTACTCGCCGCCGTTGACAAGTTTCGTGGCACGGCTACCGCGGCGCAAGTAGCGACTGCAATTGGCCACGCGTGTTGGCAACTTGGTCACGACTGCATTGAGCGTCCACTTGCTGATGGCGGAGAAGGAACTCTTGAAGCACTCGGCGGTGCAAACCGAACGACACTCGTCACTGGTCCGTTGGGTGATCCTGTTAATGCAGATTGGCGTTTGCATCGAGGCACAGCAATTATTGAGATGGCTTGCGCCTCTGGATTATTGCTCGCGGGCGGCAGAGAAAAAAATGATGCTGTCGCGGCGTCGACAACGGGCACCGGAGAAATCATTGATGCCGCATTAGATCTTGGAGCAAAACGAATCATTGTTTGTCTCGGTGGATCTGCCACTACAGACGGTGGGCTCGGAGCAGTGCGTGCAATTCAAACACCGGCGCGACTCAAAGGCGTTGAGTTTGTAGTTGCTTGTGACGTGACGACGACTTTCACTGACGCTGCCAAAGTTTTCGGACCACAAAAAGGCGCATCACCAGCGCAAGTTCAGTTGCTCACAACTCGACTTGAGCGTCTTGTTCAGATGTATAAAGAGACATATGGCGTGGATGTTTCGCTGTTACCTGGTGCAGGCGCGGCAGGCGGATTAGCAGGTGGCTTGGCAGCACTCGGAGCAAACCTTGTGCCAGGTTTTGATCTCGTTGCGCAAGAAGTTCTGCTTGATGAACTACTGATTGATGTTGACTTAATCATCACCGGCGAGGGCTATATGGACAACGAAAGTTTTTCAGGGAAAGTCGTCGGCTCAATGGCAGAACTTGCCGCTGAAAAAAAAATTCAGATCTCGGCGATCTGCGGTGATATTCACCAAGATGTGCAAGGTCGACTTAATGCAGTAAGTCTTGTTGAATTATTTGGGCTCGAGAGTGCGATGCACCAACCATTGCATTGCATTGAACAAGCAGCGTTAAAGATTTTGCGCGAAGCAAAATAATCTGAAAGTTTGATTACCCTGTTGTCGTAGTTGGAGCCACTGGCGCAATTGTTACGACAGGAGCAACTGCAGAGGTGCTTGGAGGAAGTGGTATGCCGGCGATGTCAGTGCCTAATAAAATCAACACGCTCGCTTCACCGAGTTTTCCGGTCTCGGTCGGAATCGGTTCTGGCATTGCTGCAACTGCAACTCCACCGAGTTCTTTAGCGACTGAAGCCGCGACAGCTTCACTGCCAAGTAGGTAGTAGACCACAGTTACTGTTTGTTTTGGTGTGATTTCGCTCTTGTTGAGAGCCGGTTGCACAATGAAGCCACGACCTTGCAACTCAGTAGTTAGCTGACCAGCACTTCCTGCGATCCCTGATGCGTTGGCGATTTGAATTTTAAATGCGGTTAAGACGATTGTTGTTTGAACAGGAAGATCAAGCACTGTTGTTTCAGTTGTAACAACGTTGTTTTGAGTTGGTGCAGTAATTGTTTGGCTGGTGTTATCGCCACGGATATCGCGCAAGATAAAGAATCCGAGCAATAGAGCAAGAACTGCAATGATGATTGACAAAGTCGAATTGACATTTGACCCGCCACCCGACGATCGTCCGCCTGATGAGCGCCCACCAGAAGATCGTCCGCCCGAAAACTGCCTGTCAGAATCTCCGCGACTTGGGCGATATTGCTCTTGGCTCATACCTATTTAAGTTATCGCATAGATATAACTAGATGGCTTATACCGCAATAACTAGAAATTTAAACACGGCTATAAACACGGCTATAAACATGGCTATAAAGACAGACAGTCTCGGTAAATTTGCCAGAAAATCTAGCGAATATTCAAATCGAGCCGAGGGTGGGGATTGAACCCACGACCTACCGCTTACAAGGCGGTTGCTCTGCCACTGAGCTACCCCGGCGTTTTTTATTCGCGGTCAGTGTACGGCAGATATTCGGCGTATATGTATTTGAATTTCTTGAATTTACTTAGAAATCCTGCGGGTTCGCACAATCTCATAGGTTGCTAAAGCCGCCGCAACAGAAACATTCAAAGAAGACAACGATCCAAGCATTGGAATATTGGCTAGCAAGTCGCACCTTTCGCGTGCGAGTCTTGACAAACCAGATCCTTCTGCGCCGAGCACGAGACAGATTGACTCAACTGCCGCAGCGCCCAATTCAAAAATACTTTTCTCCGCTGAGTCATCTAACCCGACAACGACAAGTCCCGCAGATTTCATTTCGGACAACGCACTTGGCAATCCACCGACAACGCACATGTTCAAATATTCAATTGCGCCAGCAGATGATTTTGCGACAGTCGGAGTTATGTGAACCGCGCGGTGTCGAGGCAAAATGACAGCGTCAACGCCGGCGCCATCGCAGCATCGTAAAATAGCTCCAAGGTTTCCTGGGTCAGTTACGCCATCAATCGCAACTAATAAAAGTGGTTTATCGCGCGGTGCCACAAGTAGATCAGCTAACAATGTCTCTTCGAGTGGCGCAGCCTTGGCGAGAACCCCTTGTGGTGCTTCGCTACGTGCTTCTCTTTCGATTTCACGGCGCGAAACATTCAGCACCTGAACTCTCTGGTCGCGTGCAATTTCTAAAATATCATCAATCACTGGGCTACTCTCAATGTCGTTTGCAATCCAGATTTCGTGAACTCTGCGTCGTGAACCCAGCAACAGTTCTCTAACTGCTTGTCGACCTTCAACTTGTTCGCCACCTAGACCATGTTCTTTGTGAACAGGTCGACTGCCACCGCGATCTGATTTATTTGGTCGCCGCGATAAGTCGATTCGTTTCGGACTATTCGGATTACGACCAGATTTTTTTGGGCCGCCTGGTTTATTGCGCTTACTTGGTCGACTGTTTCGATTTTGAGCCATAATTAAAAATTATTCATTCTGTGTCACTATTGCGACAGCCCAACAGGCAATACCTTCGCTACGACCCAGTGAGCCGAGGCCTTCGGCACGACGACCTTTAATCGTCACGGGCGCACCTGCGGCGGCACTTAGTTTATTTTGCATCTCGTCTCTGTGAAGTGAAATCTTTGGCTGTTCGCAGACAACACTGCAGTCAACATTGCCGATTTCAAATTTATTATCGTTCGCCATTTTGGCGACGCTCGCCAACAGAGTTAACGAGTTGGCGTTCCTCCATTTTGGATCTGTGTCGGGAAAGTGTTCGCCGATGTTGCCGAGTCCACATGCGCCAAGAATTGCCTCGGTTACTGCATGAGCGATGACATCAGCATCACTGTGCCCAATTAATCCGCGTTCATTGACGAAATGTACGCCTCCTAAGATGAGTTTTCGATCATTATCCGACGCTTCAACGAAGCGATGAATATCAAAACCTTGTCCAACTCGAATTTTCGTTGTCATGGTTAAGTATCTATACTTCGCCGCGAGTAATCGCGCGAGCCCAGTTCATATCTTCCGGAGTTGTTAATTTGCGATTTAGCGGGTCGCCATGAACTACCACGACTCGGCCGCCATTCGCCTCAACCAATGTTGCATCGTCAGTGCTTTCTGGGTTTGAGGAGTGAGCGTCGCGCAAAACTTTGGCACGAAATGCCTGAGGGGTTTGCACTGCGACGAGTTGTCTACGATCTGGGGTAGATACCACGACATTGTCACTGGAAATAAATTTAATTGTGTCGACAACCGGTAATCCTGGCACCGCACCATCAGCACCAGCGCACACTGCATCAACGACCTCGTGAAACAAAAACTCCGAAGCAAACGGTCGTGCTGCATCGTGAACGCAGATTATTGATGCGTCTAGCGGAACCGCAGCCAAACCACTGCGCACAGATGCGCTCCGTGTCGACCCGCCAACTACTCCACTTTCGCGTTGAGCATGAGTCGCAGGCAAAACAACAATCACGCCGTCACTGGCTGCGCGAGCAGTTTCAACTGCCCAATCCACAACTCGGCGTTCATTAATTAACTCAAATTGTTTGGGGCTACCAAATCTGGTGCCCGAACCCGCTGCCACGACAATCGTCCAAATCTTTTCACCAATTTTTTGGGTAGCGATGGTGTTCACGCTTGTTTAGGGTAGTACCGTCGTACGGATATGGCTCAACAACTTCTTGCTGGTAGTGCATTTTTCGCCGAGACTCCTGCAGATGTGCTTGCTCTGATTGCAGCAAGTGGCGAAACAAAAAATCTGCAGCGCGGCGACGTGCTGTTCAGTGAGGGCGATGCTCCAGAGTCAATGTACATAGTGCTGTCAGGGCGAATTGCAATTGCAATTGGCAATCAACCGATTGATGGTCGAGAGAGCGTGCTTGCTTTAATGGAGCGAGGCGACTTGTTCGGCGAACTTGCGCTTCTTGATAATGGCAAACGAAGCGCAATGGCTCGAGCGATTGAGCCGTCGTCATTACTACAGATTCCTTATTCGATCGTTCGTCAACAGTTGCAGTTGAACCCAACAATGTTGTGGGGAGTAACAAAGTTGTTGGCGATGCGTTTGCGAATAATGGATGAAGTTCTCTCAGACAGCGTGTTTCTAGATGTAACTGGCCGAACAGCGAAGCGGTTACTTGAGTTGTCGAGTGGTAAAGACGAATTTGTTCTTCCGATTACTCAAGAAGAACTTGCCGGAATGGTTGGCGCTTCTCGCGAAAGAGTCAACAAAGCGATCGCGAGTTTTATTCGTTTGGGCTGGCTCGAACAGCATGATCGTCGTTATCGAATCTTGATGCGCCAGAAACTCGAAGTACGGGCTAGCTAACTCGCTAGTCAACGAGCGAGTCAACTAGCTAATTAACTAGCTAGTTGATTAGCCAAGTGCGTGCAAGCGCGAATGCATTTTTCGCGTCTTGTGCGCGATGCGCCGGCCGCGAAGCATCGTGGGCAAAGCCGTGTTCGGCATCTGAGTAAATTTCAGTTTGCACACCGTGGTTTTGAAGTTCAGCAACATCTGCAGGCGGTGTGTAGTGGTCTTTGCCTCCGATAATTGCTAGCACTCGGTCGGCATTTCCAGTTTGCAAGTAATCCAGCGGTTCACCTTGTGTCGCACTTTGCCAACCGTTTGGGATTCTGATCATCCCATAGAACGAAACAATTTTTTTAAATCTTTCTGACTCAGCTGATTTAAAGCAATACATTCCACCCATACAAAAACCGATTAGACCAACAACTGGTGCCGAAAGTGCATCGGCTGCCTCATGTAAATCGCGCAAATGTGTTTCGTCGCTAAGCATTTGAACTGCAGCAAACCTTGGCTCAATCTCGGGGCCTAATACGAGACCAGGAAACGGCTCAACAGCACAGACGGCCATGTTCCATTCGTTAGCCAAACGCGCAACTAGTCCGTCGTACAACTCTCGCAAACCGAAAATATCTGGAGCAATAACTAAACCCATCACCGGATTTTTGACAGTTCTATCAATTTCGCATTGCGTGCCCGAAGGCAAAGTAATTCGCATCACATCATTATGGCTGAAGTTTAAAGTTTTTTGTAAGTGAGAGTTGCGGTGAGACCGCGCGTGCTAGTCGCG
>CALACK010000210.1 GCA_937890395.1 uncultured Acidimicrobiaceae bacterium
TAACGAATACACGCACCATTAACTGGTGGTGAACCTAACTAATGAGATGAAACGCACCAGCCGAAAAATTCGACGAGCACGAGAAGCGCTAACGCGCGTTACTCAGATAGCGCGGACGTTGTTGGCTTCGGTGCCCTTGCGACCTTGGCCGAGTTCAAACTCGACTTCTTGGCCTGCAACAAGGGTGCGACGCCCGGTGCCTTCAATGTTTGAGAAGTGAACGAAAATATCTGGTTCTCCATCAGAGCGCGAGATAAATCCGTAACCCTTTTCGTCATTGAAAAATTTCACGGTACCGGTTGGCATAGCTTGTACTTCTTTCTTGTTATTTGAATTACGCAGTCATGATCGAAAGCGCTTTGATAAGGGTAGCAACTTGAAACCAGGTTTCCTAATAATTGGCTGGCTCTTATTTCGTTAGAATATCTGTTAGACCGTTGCTCAATGACCTTAAAAGGTATGGGTTTACGACGTCACTAGGGCTTGAAATTCTCTGATATTCATTTGATGGGAGGAACTCGTAATTACATTTGGCAGGGTTCCAGATGCACCTGAGTTTGAACGCCATGCCACACGCCAAATTATTGAGAGGCTTGCCGAAAATAGACCGCTTGAATTGATCGCCGACGAGTGCCGATACGAATACATACATGCTGACGGTGACAGATCTCCGAACATGCTGAACCATTTTGGGCCTGGACCAGTGCAAGTTTTGTCACCATTGCCCCGGAATCCGTCACCTGGATGAAAAACGAGTTTCGTTGGAGTAGCAGTGGTGGTTACTGAGACTGGTCCCTCTGGAGTTGGAACCCACGCAGTCACTGTTTTTGGTTGCCACACGGTTGGTTCAACCCAAAACCAAGTGCCGATGTTGATTAATCCTTGACGCGCCGGCGGAGCGAATTCGCCAAATGGTGCCGGTATCAAATCGTAAACGACACTGGCTGCCGAGCGCGCGATTTGTTCGGTTGAGATTTCTGGAATCCAATAGTAAGTCGTAGCCTCACCCTCGCACACGTGATCGTAAAGTCGAAAACTTACTGAACCAACTTGTTTTGTTACTTCGTCACCTGCACCCTGACCTTGACCAGAGTCACGAGCTAAAGAAGGCGACCACTGGCAAGAATCCGAACTGCCGGGTGCATCGTTTTGTTGGACGATCACTCCGGCGATGATTGTTTTGTCGACGACTGCGCCGTATTCGTCAGTCACAACATGCGGACCATTTGAATCTGCTTTTGCAACCGTACTTGTAGTCGCAACAGCAAGACAAGCAGTGCCCAACCCCAGTGCTGCGATACAAGCAAAAATCTTAAATTTCATTTTTGTTCTTGACAGATATTTGTGTTGTATTCGCGATGCAGAATTTGAAAGTCGATCCACTTCCAACGTTGGTTATCTAATTGCAGTGTCCAAAGAGTTTGCGATGACGAGACATGGTCGTTAAAAATAAAGCCATCCATGTAAAGAATTACAGTGTCATGAATGCATGCGTCGACTTGCGCGACTAATGCAGCGTCATCAAATGTGATCGACTCAATCGCAACTTCGCGTTTGCCGCGACCTGGGCGACTATTAATATTGTTTTTGGCGTAAAGACTTATTTGCTCGCTAAGTGCTTGGTGATACTTGGTGCCAACGATTGTAAATTCTTCAACGCGGCACGACTTTGGTTGTTGGTAGCACTTGTCTTGCCATCGCACTAGTTCTTGAAACTGCTGTCTGACAGTTTGGTCGTAATTTAGTTTAGTCTCTTCAAAACTTGTGCTATCCGTCGTATTTACACTTGTTGTACTTGTTGTACTTGTTGTACTTGTTGTACTAGTTGAAATAGTTGTACTCGTAACACTCGCCAGATCGTCAAAACTCAGTGTTGGCGAGGACGAGCAACTAGAAACGAAAAATGTCCCAATTAAAAACAAAAAAATCTTCTGCTGTCGTGGCTTCTTTAATTTAATATCAAGCATTAGCCCCCGCAGAGTGCCGAAAAGGCAGTGTGCCCGTGATGTGTGCAGCAATGTCAAACCGTGCTGCTAATTACAACAATGTGACGCTATTTAATCCTCAATTCACCACTAGTAAAAAAGCCAAAGACAGTCGGTAGAATTGTAAAATTCTATTTTTTAGAATCTGCGACCAAAACAATGACCAAACAGCACCCTGAATTTGAGGACGAGCAGAGGTTTATTGACCATGCCTACGAATGCCTTGAAATAACAAAGACCGATGCGTGGAAGATCCGCGAAATGAATGAAGCATCGATGGGCGGCACGTATCAGGCTCGCTTTGAGCGCAATGCATTTGATGAAGTTCTTGTTGGTCGTTTGACGCAACTTGATCTGGGTGATTCAGCGCTCGTATTCGGGCGAATAGATCGTCTGACTGAGTCGCCTGATGCATTTGAAAGTTTTCACATCGGTCGAATTGCGGTAGCCGACTCGGCACGAGAACCAGTTGTTGTTGATTGGCGGGCGCCAGTTGCCGAACCGTTTTATCGCGCGACAGGCCGAGAACCAATGGGGCTTGCTCGTCGGCGACACTTCGAAGTGCAAGGTCGAGAATTGCTCGGCATCGAAGATGAGCTTTTTGGTGCGGGCCATCTTGGTGTTGGTCATGATGAAGGTTTAGACGGCGAGCCTGTGTCTAGTGCTCCGACGCTTCGGGGATACAGCACACTGTTAAGCATTTTATCTCGCGGCCGCACTGGCCAACTTGGTGACATCGTGGCGACGATTCAAGCCGAGCAGGACGAAATTATTCGTTCACCGCAACAAGGTGTGCTGGTAGTTGAAGGTGGGCCAGGTACGGGTAAAACAGTTGTCGCGTTGCATCGTGCGGCATATTTGCTTTATACATTTAGATTTCCGTTAGAAGATCAGGGCGTATTAGTTGTTGGTCCGAATCGAGTTTTCTTGCGATATATCGAACGAGTTTTGCCGTCTCTCGGCGAAGCTGGCGTCGAGCAAGTGGTTTTAGCCGATCTCGTGCGCGGGCATAATTTTGGTGCGAAAGACAGCGAAGCTGTCGCGCGCATCAAAGGCGATCTACGGATGTCGCAAATTATTGCGACGGCAATTAAAGATCGTCAAAGATCATTACGCAATGATGTAGAAATTGCATTCGGCGCGGGCTATCTACGTCTGACCGTTAATCAATCCAAGGTGCTAGTTAGCGATGGACGTCGTCGTTTTCGTAGACACAACGCAGCAAACCATTGGGTTGAGACAGAAATTATCGCCACGATGATTGCGTCTAGTAGAAATCCAGATGCCGATATTGAAACAATGAGAAGTGCGTTGCGAGATCTGCCAGAGTTTCGCGCTGTGATCAACTACATCTGGCCTGTGCTCACGCCCGCAGAGTTGTTACACGACTTGTATTCGTCAAAGGCATTGTTACGACTTGCCGCCCAAAAAGTTTGCACACCAGAAGAGTATGAATCACTGCATCGTCAACGAGCAGAGTCTTTGACAGAAGCCAAGTTCAGTGACGCCGATGTTGCAGTGCTAGACGAAGCATTATCGCTACTCGGACCAAAGCCTCGCCGAAACGGTCGAATCAACGACGCAGACGAAGTTCGCACCTATGGCCACATCGTGATCGATGAAGTGCAAGATCTTTCACCGATGCAACTGCGAATGATTTCGCGTCGATCACTTAATGGCGCGATGACAATTGTTGGTGATATTGCACAGGCGACTTCGGCCCATGCCCCCGCATCGTGGAAGGAAGTTTTGGCCCATTTGCCGAAGAAGAATCCGTCACGGATTATTGGGCTAACAATTGGCTATCGAATTCCGCGCCAAATCATGGAGCTCGCAACTCGAGTTTTGAAAGCTGCTGCACCACTACAAATTTCGCCAGTTTCGGTTCGCGAAGGCGATGAGACACCGAAGATAATTGCAACTACTATCGATGAACTTTTTAGCGAACTGATTAAAGACACGAAACGAATGGTGGGCGAACTGAGTGGTGGCAATGTTGCGATTGTTTGTCCTGATTCGATGTCTGAAACTATCTCGACTGCACTAGACAAGGCGCAAATCGCTCATGGCCGCGCTGGGGTTTCTGGTATTGAAGCCGGGCTCACAGTCGTGCCAGTAAGTGTGGTCAAGGGTCTTGAACTTGATGGAGTGATCGTCGTTGAACCAGCGAAAATTGTTGCTGCGCAGACCCACGGTTTGCGCGCACTGTATGTTGCGCTCACACGGTCGACGAAACAGCTGAGTGTTTTACACAGTGAGCCATTGCCAAAAGAAATGATTTGACGCAGATTAATTAGTAGTTTGCGGTTTATAGTTTTGCAAAAGACTCAATAATTAGTGGCAAAAACCGCAACGCTTTGTCAGCATCGGCAGGGCGGTTGCGTTCGACTGCACTTTTCGTCAAGTTGATGATGCGATCAAAATCTGATGCAAGTTGTTCGCTAGTCGTCAATATTTTTGGACGAATTACATCGCCGAGAGAAACTACTCGCGCAAGTTGTTGAGGTACTTGTCGGCGCTCAGTTTTTTGCATTGTTTTACTTAAATCTTCAACGGCAAGCAATAATTCGCCAAGCAACTCATCAGTTGTCAATTGACTGTTGATCGTTGCTTGAGTTATCGATTCCGAACTTGACGCAACTGTTGTAACAGCTGACTGGTTAATGGTCGTAGCGCAACTCGACGCAAAAACAATTAAAGATATTAGATAGCAATAACGAGTTTTCATATCTAGACCTTATGGGTAACTAAATGAATTATTGTCGAGTTGTTACAAGTAACCGACTGCCGATAAATGAGCTAACAGTGACTGAGTCTTGAGAACCTGATTCATTCATCAAGAAACTAATTTCGCCGTCTTTAGATTTGTTCGTCACTACGCCTTCACGTCCAGGGAACATTCGGTTTACTTCGAGACTGTCTAGAACGCCAGCAGTCTCTTCTAACTCTTCAGAGATTCGCACGATAATAAAAGACTTTCCGATTTCAAGATTGCTGAGTTTCGTAAACGGCACACTTTGATAGTTAGAACCTGGGATTTGGTTGCCGTGCGGACATGCAGTTGGGTGACCGAGCATCTTTGCCAGAGCAACTGCAACTTCGTCTGTAATTACGTGCTCCCATTTGCAAGCTTCGTGATGCGCGGTTGCCCAGGGTAGACCCAGCACATCAATTAAAAAACATTCTGCAAGGCGATGTTTGCGAACAACTCCTTCGGCAAGAGTTTTACCTTTTTCGGTTAAAGCGATTCTTGGCCCAGTTAAATCGACTAGCCCTTCAGCCTGCATTCGCTTGATCATTTCTGAAACTGATGCACGAGAAACATTTAGGCGATCTGCGATGCGCGCTTGAATTAATTCAATTTGATCTTCATCGAGTTCGTAAAGACATTCGCAATATTCCTCAAACGCTGGGTGGTGCTCAGCGGTTTGATGCATGAATTGAGTCTAACTCTGAGCACTCAATCGTATTAATTGGTTCTATAAACCGCGTTCGCGCTCATCGCGCACTGCTGCTTTAACTGAATATTGCACAAGGATTGCCGGCGCCAAAACAATGCTTCCAACGATTAATCCTGCAGATGCGACTCGGCTTGCATTTGGCGTGAATTCAATTGTTAGTCCCCAAATCACGGCAATTATTGAGACTCCAAAGAGTGAGTATCCCAAACGGCTAGCACGCGTAGCCCAATTAGAAATCAATGCTCGCTTAACGAGAATCGGGTCACTCGCTGTTGAGCTGTCTAGTTCGCTTGTTACAGAACTAGCGCTCGCACTATTTGTCTCGTGGTGTTGTGTGCGAGAATTCATCTGTGTTTATGTTAGGGGCTGGTTCTCAATGACGGTGAAGTTGAATTGGGGCGAGTCGGTGCTTGTTGCCACAATTGATCGACCAGAACGCCGCAACGCAGTCGATCAACCGACACTGCTCAAACTCGCAACTGCACTAGACGAATCAGTGACACGAAAAATTCGAGTCGTGATAATTACTGGAACGGCGCCAGCATTTTGTTCAGGTGCCGATCTATCTGGTGTTCGTGAAACAGAGTTCACTGATGCGTTGCACAAGTTTTTGATTCAGCTCGCGACGTTACCGAGCGTGACGATCGCGGCGATCGCTGGCCCTGCATTGGGTGCTGGCGCGCAAATTGCAATGAGTTGCGATCTGCGAGTCGCTACAGCGCAAAGTGTCATTGGCGTGCCGGCGGCGCGACTCGGCCTTGTTGTAAATCATTGGACAGTTGAGCGCTTGGCGCGTGAATGCTCGTGGCCAGTGGCACGGGCGATGTTGCTTGCGGCGAGAAACTATTCAGGTGCTGAACTCGCGAATTTTGGCTCAGTGCATCGTCTGGGTGAACTTGAAGATGCCATTAGTTGGGCAAATGAAATCGCATTGCTTGCGCCATTGTCAATGGCTGGTCACAAGGCAGCGCTAAACGCCTCATCTCGAGCGCCAGAAATCGATCAACTCGTGCAATCGTCGCGTGATCGTGCATGGGCGAGCAGCGATGTTGAAGAAGGTCGCAGTGCGTTTATCGAAAAGCGCCAAGCAAAGTTCAAGGGCGAATAAATGACTAGTGAGAAAGTCGTTGACTTCA
>CALACK010000211.1 GCA_937890395.1 uncultured Acidimicrobiaceae bacterium
CGAGGCGACGCAAGGATAACTTCGTCGACGTTATTCACCGCTTCGAAGAATACCTTGTCAATGCAACGGTAAACTGCAGGCGTGACAACATCCCTAGCAACAGTTGTCATTGTCGGACGACCAAATGTCGGCAAAAGCACCCTGTTTAATCGCTTTATGGGTTCTCAAGTGGCGATTGTTCAAGACACGCCAGGGGTAACTCGCGACAGATTTGAGCGTCAAGTTGAGTGGCAAGGGCGTCATTTCAATGTTGTCGACACAGGTGGATGGATGCCTGGCGGAACAGAGCTTGACGGCAAAGTTAGCCGCCAGGTTGAATCGGCCGTGAAAGAAGCCGATCTCGTGTTGTTTGTTGTTGATTCAACTGTCGGTGTTTTAGATGATGATCAAGCAATTGCAAAGTGGCTGCGCACAAGCGGTAAAGAAGTTTTGGTTATCTCAAATAAAGTTGACACAGATAAACGCGAGTTCGACAAATGGGAGTTTCTCTCACTTGGACTCGGCGATCCGTTTCCGGTTTCGGCACTACATGGACGCAAAGCCGGCGATGTTTTAGATGAAATTTTAATTCGCGTTCCGCGACGAGAAGGTGATGACGAAGTCGAAGTAGAAGTTGAGCGACAAGGTCCAAATCGAACGCCTGGCATTCCGCGTGTCTCGATAGTTGGTCGACCGAATGTTGGCAAGAGCACACTTTTCAATCGACTCGTTGGGCAAGATCGTGCAGTCGTCCATGACATGCCTGGTACAACACGTGACTCAATAGACACGGTTGTCGAAACGCCAGACGGGCCAATGATGTTTGTCGACACTGCCGGAATGCGCAGACGAAGTCGTGTCGATGAATCAACTGAGTATTACTCGTTTGTTCGTGCGTTGCGAGCCGTTGACGAATCAGATATTGCGTTACTCGTAATAGATGCAACCGAAGGTATTACGAGTCAAGATCAAAGACTCGCTGAACGAATTGATGCCTCCGGTAGCCCTGTGGTCGTAGTTCTTAATAAGTGGGAAATGCTAAATGCGGATGAGCGTGCGGAAATAGATATTGAAATCGGTCGTAAATTATTTTTCGTTGGCGATGCACCAGTATTGAAAATGTCAGCGTTAACTGGCAAGGGTGTTCAGAAACTACGCCCAGTGTTGCAAGAATCAATTGAGCAATATCATCGTCGCGTGCCAACTCGTGATGTCAACAGGGTGATAGCGCGAGCGCAACAGCAGCAACCAGCCCCAAGTGGCGGTCGAGTGTTGTATGCACTACAAGGTGCGTCTGATCCACCGACGTTTACTTTATTTGTTAATAAAGAGTTGCCGCCAACCTATTTGAGATATCTCGAGCGATCAATTCGAGAAGGTTTTGAATTCGGTTCGGTGCCGATCAAGATTCGCGTACGCAAGCGGGCAGAGTAGAGATCAATGCCGTGGTGTGAGCCTTGCGCAAAATATTTTGCACCGACGGCATTAACCACTTCGGGTGACTGTCCGAGTTGTGGGGTGCGAGCAATCGCTGCCGATATTCATGGTCGGGTTACGGCCAAAAATCTAGACCTTCGTGCTCTTGCATCCGCTGGCGACCCAGGTTCAGAGAAAGTTCCATGGCACTTTAAATTACTTGTGGTTGCGCTAGTCATTTATTTAAGTTGGCGAGTTGTGTCGTTATTTATATGACTTCCGTAGAGTTAGTGAGGTTGCGGGCTGTAGCGCAGCTTGGTTAGCGCGCTTGTCTGGGGGACAAGAGGTCGTGGGTTCAAATCCCGCCAGCCCGACAAGTCTCTAGGTTCGCGTGAAAAATAGTTAATAACAAAAAGGAGAATCATGAAATTAGCCGATCGTTTGAATCGTTTAGGTACAGAGACTGCCTTCGCTGTTGCAGCAACTGCGGCTGATTGGGTCTCAAAAGGCAATGAGGTTTTTCCATTTCATCTCGGTGATCTAAATCTTTCGACACCCGAAAATATCTCAGCAGCGATGCAAAGAGCAGTTGTCGAAGGCAAAACGGGCTACTGTCCGAATGCGGGCATTGCGCCATTGCGTGCGGCGTTAGCCGAGAGTCTCGGGCTGCAACGAAATGTATCGTTCTTGCCAGAAAATGTGGCGGTACAACCTGGTGGCAAACCAGTAATCGGCAAATTTTTACGAAGTGTGATGAACCCTGGCGATGAAGTTCTGTATCCGAATCCAGGATTTCCGATTTATGAAAGTCAAATCGAATTCAACGATGGCGTTGCCGTGCCGTATCGGTATCTCGATACCGAAAATGGTTTTCAAATTGATTTGGATTACTTGGCTTCGAAGATTAATTCAAAAACCAAGGCTTTAATCCTTAATGATCAACAAAATCCTTTGGCTGCTGAAATGACAGATACAGAACGTCAAGCACTCGCCGATTTAGCGATCAAACACAATCTTTGGGTGCTATCTGACGAGGCATATTTTGATATCAGATATGCCGGCCAAAGCAAGAGCGTTGTTTCGCTGCCAGGGATGTTAGAGCGCACCGTAATCTTGTATACATTTTCGAAAAAGTTCGCGATGACGGGTTGGCGTTTGGGTGCCGCAATTGGCCCGAGAGATCTCGTCGATCGAATTTCGAAACTGAACACCAACGAAGAAAGTTGCACTGCTCAGTTTGTGCAATGGGCCGGCGTTGAGGCAATTACGGGGGATCAGTCTGGCGCAAACGAGTTAGTGCGAGTGCTGAAAACTCGGCGTGATGCAACAATCGCAGGAATTCAGACAGTCACGGGAATGCGAGTGCACACGCCAAATAGTGCGTTTTATGTATTTCCAGAAGTGACGCAAACGATGGCTCGCACTGGTCACGACGATGTAGCGAAATTTGCCACCGATGCATTACACAACTCAGGAATGTCGTTTTGCACACGGAAACATTTTGGTCGCCCAGCTGACAATGAAAAAGGTAATTACATTCGACTTGCCTACAGCGGTATTAATAATCCACAAATTGACAAAGGCCTCGCGCGTCTTGCCGAATGGGTAAATTCAAAATGAGCCCACGAATTGTTGTAACGGGAAAGATTCCGAGCGCTGGTTTAAAGGCGCTGAAGGACGCTGGATTATCGCCGATCACATGGGATCATGATCATCAGATAACTCGCACCGAATTACTTGAATTTGTTAAAGGCGCTGAAGTGTTGATCACACTTCTCACAGAAAAAGTTGACGACGAATTACTAGATGCGGTGGGGTCGCAACTAAAAGCTGTTTGCAATGTCGCAGTTGGATATAACAACATCGATGTTGCCGCATGTACGCGACGTAATGTTCGTGTGACGAATACGCCCGGTGTATTGACAGATGCGACTGCGGATATCGCGTTCGGTTTGATTCTTATGGTGACGCGTCGTCTTGGCGAAGGCGAGAGAGTTATTCGCAGTACTGAACCCTGGCAATGGGGGATGAATTACATGCTCGGCGCCGGAATCCAAAATCGCCAACTCGGCATTATCGGAATGGGCGCGATAGGTGTTGCGACAGCGCGTCGTGCGAAAGCATTCGGCATGACTATTGCTTATTTCTCGCGCTCTGCGATTGATAAAAATATTGCCGAAGAATTGAATGCGACACAGTTATCGCTTAACGACTTATTGGCTACCAGCGACGTCGTTTCGGTGCACTGCCCATCTAATCAGTCGACACATCATTTAATTGGTTCGGCACAACTTAAGCATATGAAAAAGACAGCTTTTTTAATTAATACAGCGCGTGGACCGATCGTTAATGAACAACAACTTGTTGATGCGCTCGATTCGGGTGAAATAGCGGGGGCAGGTCTTGATGTTTTTGAGTTCGAACCTTTAGTCAATGCTGGTCTGCTGACTCGCGAAAATGTCGTTCTGATTCCGCATCTAGGTTCAGCAACCCAAGAGACTCGTGCCGCAATGGCCACCTTGGCAGCTAGTAATGCGATAGCTATTTGTAATAACCAAGAACCGCCAACGCCAGTTAACTAACTACTAAATCAGATTTATTATGCGGGGTCTCGGAACAATTATCAACACAGCAACAGTTCTTGCTGGTGGCGGTCTTGGCTTACTGATTGGCAATCGAATTCCAGATCGCATTCGTCTGATCATCGTTCAAGTTATTGGTCTTGTCACAATTGCAATCGGTTTGCGTGATGTAATCAATACAGAAAACATGGTGTTCCCTTTGGTTGGCATGGTCTTGGGTGCGATTATCGGTGAACTGATGAGAATCGAAGACCGGCTAGAAGAATTGGGCGAAATCTTGCGTAGAAAATTCACCAATCCCAAAAGTGAGAGCAAATTTGTAACAGGTTTTGTCACGGCGACTCTCTTATTTTGTGTTGGGCCGCTAACGATTCTCGGAGCGATTGAAGATGCCAGCGGAAAGACACCTCAGTTGTACATAATTAAGGGCACGCTTGACGGTTTTATGATGATTATTTTCTCGGCTCTTTATGGCGTTGGCGCTATTTTTAGTGCCGCCAGCGTGTTCGTTATTCAGGGGTCGCTAACGCTCTTTGGTACCAGTCTTGATACTTTATTGACCGAAAGAATGCGATTAGAGCTATTTTCGGCTGGGGGTTTAGCAGTTTTGGCGATAGGTCTTAATTTGCTTGAGATAAAGCGAATTCGTCTCGGATCGTTATTGCCAGGGCTTGTAATAACACCTCTGTTGGTTTGGCTTTTTGCGACCCCGAACGGCATTTTTTGATATTGCGTTAGCATCCGCCATACTCCAATGATTTTTTACTAAAGTTATATTTTCAAGGTTTAGGAGAACTATGTCATATAAAACAAGGTTTTTGGGTTCTCGTTCAATAGCAGGATCTTTCAAAAAGTTTGCTTTACCTGCATTGGTCTCTGCAGTAGTAGCACTCGTCGCAGGCGGCGTGTATGCGGTAAACGCCACACCTGCCAAAGTCACAGTTTGTGCGGCTAAAAGTAATGGCGCGATGCGATATTCGGCTTCTGGTGGCTGCAAGAGGGCAAAAGAGACAAAATTAGTACTTGGTCAACAGGGTCCTGCTGGACCTGCTGGTCCGGTTGGTCCTGCAGGAGCCACAGGCCCTGCTGGCGCGACTGGAGCTGCCGGGTCAATGACGACTCAATCTTTTTTTGAAATAACAACTTCTAGCTACACATTGGCTCTCACAGACGCGGGCAAGTTTTTGTTTTCGCGTTCTTCGCCAACAATTATCGTTCCGACTAATGCGTCAGTGGCGTTTCCGCTCGGTACGAGGATTGATGTCGGTCAATTGGGCGCTACTTCTTCGAACATCATTTTCGTAAACCCAAGTGCCGGGGTGACAATTAACGACCAAGCCCTAAACAATGCCGGGTCGGCAGTATCGCAAACATTTGATCGTGGAGCATTTCAAATTGGTGTGCTGGTCAAAGTGGGAACTAACGAATGGTTATTCCTTCGATCCCCAGATGAAAATTCATCAAGCACATGAGTTCTGATCGAATTCAAAAAATAGTTGTCTGCGCTTTAGCGGCAGTCACTGCGTCGGTAGTCGGCAACTTCGTTGTTGCATCGGCACTAAATAATTCGGTCACGATTTGTGTCTCAATTAAAGATTCCAAAGTTCGCTACAGCAAAGACAAGACCTGCAAGGCTGGCGCAGAGACGCTGCTGACGGTTAATGAATCTGGCCCGGTAGGCGCGACAGGCTCAAGGGGTGCGACTGGTGCGACTGGTGCGACTGGTTCAGCAGGCGGATTTGCTTCAACCTACAGCATTAAAGAAATTTCAGTAACGCATACCGTACAAGCCAGCGATGCCGGAAAATTATTGATCTCGCGCGACGGGACGACTATCTTTTTACCGACTAACGCATCTGTTCCGATCCCTGTTGGAACTCGAATAGATATTGCTAATCGAAAAAGTTTTTTGATTGTTTCTCCTGCTTCTGGTGTAACGATCAATTTTGTGGCAGCAGCAATTGGTTTTGATACAGGTAACTATCAGATGGGTACCATCATTAAACTCGCAAACGATGATTGGGTATTCATGTCCTCGCCAAATGAGTTCTCCTGATCTCAGCGGTTAAATAAGTGTTGTGTGTGGGCGATTTAACTCACTAGCTAGTGGCGCAGATTTTGCCAAGAGTTTTGATGCAACTTTAATCGGTGACCAACTTGCGCCCGATTTCAATGTTGCCCCAACTACCGAGGTTTACGCACTAATCTCGCAAGAAGTTGGTCAGTCCCATTCATTGGCGTTGTCAACTTTTCGTTGGGGACTTGTGCCGTCTTGGTCGAAAGATATAACAAAATCGGCAGGGATGATAAATGCTCGTTGCGAAACTCTGACTGAGAAGCCAAGCTTTAGAAATCTCATCGCTCGCCATCGATGTGTCATCCCGATGCGGGGTTTCTATGAGTGGAGTATCACCAATTCAGATGCGCCTAAACCGACCAAACAGGCACACTATGTATCAAGGGCAGATGGTGAAGCGATGACGGTTGCTGGTCTTTGGTCAACTTGGATTGACCCAAATAGCCAATGGGTTGAACCAGCATCGCCGTCGATATTGAGAACTTGCACGATTATCACCACAGACGCCAATGATTCGCTTCGCCCGATTCATCACCGCATGCCCGTAATTCTGGAAAAAGATGCAGTTAGGCAATGGCTTGACCCAACAGATCTGGCGCCACTTGGATTACTCGTGCCAGCAGAAAACGATGTGGTGGTTCATGAAGTCACTACTCGATTAGAGCGCACCCGCAACGTTCATTCGACGCAACTCGGCGATGATCAGAGTGGACGATTGTTCTAACTCATCGCGACTAGCAGTAGCAGCAGCGTTTTCGAAACTTAGGTCAGCCATCGAGTTTGATGGAATCAAATGTAAATGGCAATGGGGTACTTCAAAGCCAGCGATTATTAGTGCGATCCGCTCACATTTGAAGACTGTTTTTTGAGCCCGCCCAATTTGCGCTGCAACTTCGAACAAGTGCGAACTTAGCTCAGATGATAGATCTGTCCATTCATCAACTTCATCGATCGGCACAACGAGTACATGTCCAGCGGATATCGGGTTTATCGTCATGAATGCGACGCAAAGATCATCGCGATAGACAAATGTGCCAGGTATCTGCCCTTGGATAATTCGTGTAAAGAGCGTTTGAGACATGAATCGAGCGTAGATGATTTGAGCATAGGTTGGAGTCTTGTACGATCTTCGTGTGCCCAAGCGAGAGATTTTTACAGTACCGAATTTAATTACGCTGTTGCGGCTTTGCTGTTTGCCCCTATTTTTGTGGCTACTTTTCACTGTTAAGGATCGTGGTGCTGCAGCGTGGCTACTAGGCGGTCTCGGTGCGACAGATTGGGTTGATGGGTGGGTGGCACGTCGGTTTAATCAACAGAGCGATTTTGGTGCGATTTTTGACCCATCTGTTGATCGTGGATTATTCATAGTTGCTGTAATCGCGATTTTGATTGATCAGTCGATGCCAATTTGGTTTGGTGGGGCGATATTGGCACGAGAAGTTTTCGTTGCGAGCGTCATGGCAATCGCCACCGCCTTTGGTATGAAACGATTTGCTGTCAACAAATGGGGTAAGCGTTACACATTTTTGCTGATGTTCGCGGTTCCATTAATTCTTTTAGGGCAAGCAGAGGGTGCCGGGTCACAGTGGGTTACAGGGCTGGGTTGGTTTTTCGGTGTCCCTGCACTCGTAATCTCATATACGACAGCCTTCAATTATATGCCGTTAATTATGACTAATCTGCGGTTAGGGCGAGCCTCAGGTTCAGGCTAAATTTGTTGTATGCACATTCCTGAGGATTTGAAATATTCAAAAGATCACGAGTGGGTTCGCCTATCTGGCATGACTGTTCGAGTGGGAATTACTGACTACGCACAAGATGCACTAGGTGATGTCGTCTTCGTTCAGTTACCCGTGTCCGGCTCAAAAGTTGAGGCTGGGCAGAGTTGCAGTGAAGTTGAAAGTACCAAGAGTGTCTCAGATATTTATGTGCCAGTTTCAGGCTTAATCACTAATGTCAATAACTTACTAAGCGAATCACCAAACTTGATAAATTCTGATCCATATGGCGACGGTTGGATTATGGAAATTGAAGTCAGCGATTTATCTGGCGTAGCAGAGTTACTAGATGCTTCGACTTACAGACAGTTTATTGAGGGATAAAAACTATGTCTTACGTGTTTTGTAACCAGTGTGGTCATCGAAACCCTCCGGGAGCATCCTTTTGTTCGTCGTGTGGTGAGGTGCTCGATCTACCTGATGACAGAACGATTGTGATTGCGCAAATTGACCCTATGCAAGATGCGCCTGGCGCTCACGATAATGCTTCAATCCGATTAGGTGATGTCACCGGTTGGGGAGTACTGGTCGTTCGTTCCGGCGAGATGACTGGTACACGTTTTACATTGAATAATAAGATGACTCGCATCGGCCGAAGCCCAGAATGTGAAATTCTCTTTGATGACATCACAGTTTCGCGTAGCCATGCCGAAATTACTGCGAGTGAAGATGGTCTGACTGTTAGGGATCTCGGATCATTAAACGGCACCTATATCAATCGCGAGATTATTGACCAGTCGAAATTGGTTCACGGTGACGAGTTGCAGGTGGGTAAGTTTCATATGATTTTGTTTAGTAAAGCAGATAATTTAATATGATGTTTTCGAGAGTGATGGGCAGATGACCGCGGCATTTAATTATTTATCAATCGGCGAAGTACTTGCGTTGTTACTTGAAGACTTTCCAGACGTTACTATCTCGAAGATTCGGTTTCTTGAGAGCCAAGGTTTGATTGAGCCAGAGCGCACTGCATCGGGTTATCGCAAATTTTCACAAGCAGAAGTAGATCGACTTAAGTTTATTTTGCGTGAACAGCGCGAGAATTTCACTCCATTAAAAGTGATCCGTACGCGATTGGATAGTGATGCGAGTGCTGAGATGTTGAGAGTTGATGACACAACAGCCCCGCGAGGCCTTGGGCACATACCGACACGACAAGTAAATAGCCATCCATCTGGGCAAGTTAAATCACAAGCACCACCACTTTTGGCACCAACCATTTCGTTGGTTCGGCCGTTGTTCGCTACTGATCCAAAAATACCTCGATCGTATGACCGATCAGAAATTATTTCTGCCGCATCAATAGATGAGGCGACCCTCGTTGATCTTGAGCATTTCGGGATACTGCGTTCGCGACGAGTAGGAGTGACCGATTTATATGACGAAATCGATTTAGAGATTCTCTTAACGGCCGCCAATTTTCTGAATCTTGGGTTTGAAGCAAGGCATCTTAAAACCTGGAAGAATGCGGCGATGCAGGAAGTATCGTTATTCGAAACACGTATTGTGCCGATGATGCGTCAGCGTAATCCCACCGCTCGTCAAGAAGCTTTGGCAATGCTCAAAGACCTAGTCGAGCAAGGCGGTCGTTTGCGTGCAGCATTTATCGCTGCTCAATCTCGTGATCATATTGAATCTCGCTAGTGCGCTTTAGTTGTCGCAGATACGCTTAGACGATGATTGAAATGCAACTAGAAGGTATTCGACTCGAGATACCGGCTAATACTCCTGTGTTGATGTTGCGAGAGCAATCAGGAAGTCGGCGCGTGATTCCTATTCAAATTGGTGCTCCAGAGGCATCATCGATTCACTATGCCCTTGAAGGTTTAGAACCTGATCGTCCGCTCACGCATGATCTGTTGATTAATGTCGTAGATGGATTGAACGCTCAACCTGTCAAACTAGTAATCACTAAACTAGAAGAACACACGTACTATGCGGATTTGCACTTTTTGCAACAGGGTACGGTAGTAGTCATTAGTTGTCGGCCATCTGATGGTGTTGCGGTCGCAGTTCGCTCGGGGATTCCGATTTATGCAGAAGATGACTTATTGGACGAGGTAGGTAAGGTCGTACCAGACACGCCGAGCGACGACGCCGAAGAAATCATTGACGATTTCAGACAATTTATTGATTCAATTCGACCTGAAGATTTTCAAAGTTAATTTGTCTTGACATTCAGATTTCTCGGCGTATCCTTGAAACTCAGTTCGTACTTCATGGGGGTTGCTGATGACTAGTGTGAGTTTCAGTGGTGCTCAAGCTGCAAAGATAGCCGGAATAACTTATCGCCAACTTGATTATTGGGCCCGGACGAATTTGATAAGGCCTTCTGCGGTTGATGCGAAAGGCAGTGGTACTCGACGCAGTTATGTATATAGCGATCTACTCGAACTCAAAGTGATTAAGAATTTATTAGACGCCGGTATCAAACTCGAATCAGTTCGCGAAGTATTTGCGTACCTTCGGAATCATGTTGACACTGAAATCGCAGCGGCACACATTGTGATTAGTGGCAAGGCAGTCGTGTTTTGTCAAGGAGACCAGTTAGTTGACGTACTTCGCAAAGGTCAAGGTGTACTAAACGTTTTACCTCTTGCAGCAGTTAAGAGTGATGTTGATGCAATGATCTTGTCGATAGATTCACAAATTTTGAAGTCGGATCGTTCGGATAGGTCGGATAGTTCGAATCGTTCGAATAACAAAGTCTCGATTCAGAACGCAGAATCTCAAGCGGTCAGCACATTGGCGGTTTCGATCTAAGAATGACAAAGTTGCATCTGTCACCGCTTGATGGTGATCATCGTGCACTCGGTGCGAAAATGGTTGAGTTCGGTGGATGGGATATGCCCGTAGCGTATCCATCAGGCACGATCAGCGAGCATCTCGCATGTCGCAGAGATGCAGTCGTATTTGATGTGTCTCATTTGGGCACTGTATGTGTCGAGGGTTTTTATGCCAAGGCAGCGCTACAAGGTGTGCTTACAAATGATCTCAACAAGATTTCAGTTGGTCGAGCACAGTACACGCACTTGCTGAATGATGCGGGTTGCGTTCTTGATGACATCATCGTTTGGTGGGTTAGTGATGATCGTTTTGATGTGATGCCAAATGCGTCGAATACTGACCATGTTTTATCTGCGATCGGTGGGGTCGATGTAACGCAGAGTCGTGCCGTGTTGGCTGTGCAAGGCCCACAGGCTAAAAAACGTTTAGCCACAATAAGCAATGACTTTTCAAATATTTCGAAATTTGAAGTTCGTCAAATTGATTGGCGGGGTGCGCAATGCGTTGTCGCAGGAACTGGCTACACAGGTGAACAAGGTGTCGAAATCGCTGTACCGGTTTCGCATGCAAGCGATTTATGGCATGAGGTTGTTAGAGCTGGTGTGATACCTGCAGGACTTGGTGCTCGTGACACACTGCGGCTTGAGGCTGGGTTGCCGCTTCACGGTCATGAACTTTCATCGCAGATAAGCCCGTTGGAAGCAAATTTGGAATGGGTTATTTCTTGGAGCAAAGAAACTTTTGCGGGTCGCGATGCGCTTGTAAAACAGCGTGATTCGGGAGTCAAGCGACATTTAATCGGCATTACTACAGTTGGGCGTCGGCCTCCTAGAGATGGATGCGATGTATTGATTGGGGAATCAGTTATTGGTAAAACGACAAGTGGAAATTTTTCACCTCTGCTCGAACACGGAATCGCGATCGCTCTGGTTGATTCGCAACCTGCACTTGGAAGCGCGGTTGAAATTGATGTACGAGGAACTCGACTTGACGGTGTAGTTGTCAAGCTTCCATTTATTGCAAAGAAGTAGCGTAAGACTCAAGCGGTTCACACGAGCAAACTAAATTTCTATCGCCGAATGCTGCGTCAATCCGTGAGACTGGTGCAAAATAGCCGCGACCGTGCATTGCTGAAATCGGATATGCCGCTTGCTGTTGCGAATACTTGCGGCTCCACGGCGCACAAAGATCTTCGACCGTGTGTGGTGCATTATGTAACGGTGAGTCGTCGTGAGAAATTATTCCATTTGCGATGTGTTGGATCTCAGCGTGAATCGCAATCATTGCATTACAGAATCTGTCAATTTCAGCGATTGTTTCACTTTCAGTCGGCTCGACCATAAAGGTTCCATTCACTGGAAAACTCATTGTTGGCGCGTGAAACCCGAAATCCATCAGTCGCTTGGCAATATCGTCGTTAGTGACACCTGTCAACTTTGTGATTTCACGAATATCTAAGATGCACTCGTGTGCAACGAATCCACCTTCGCCACGATAAAGCACCGGAAAAAATTGGTCTAATCGACTTGCAATATAATTGGCACTCAAAATTGCGTGCATGGTTGCGCTTCGTAAACCTTTTGCTCCCATCAATTTTATGTACACCCACGAAATTGGCAATATCGATGCTGAGCCATTGGGTGCAGCGGCGACAGCGCCAACTTTATTTTCATCGTTTTTTAACAGTGGGTGAGAGGGCAAGAACTCGGCAAGATGCTTTTTGACACCGACTGGTCCGACGCCAGGACCTCCGCCACCGTGAGGGATGCAAAAAGTCTTATGCAGATTCAAATGGCTCACGTCTGCGCCAAAGTGACCAGGCTGTGCAACACCCACTAATGCATTTAGGTTCGCTCCATCTACATAGACCTGTCCGCCAAACGAATGAACCAATTCACAAATATCCGTAACTTTCTGTTCGAATACGCCGTGTGTTGATGGGTATGTGATCATTAGTGCCGCAAGCTTGTTGTCGGCTAATTCGCATTTGGATCGCAGATCGTCTAAATCAACATTGCCTCTGTCATCACAAGCAACGACGACCACAGTCATGCCTGCCATTACAGCGCTGGCTGCGTTAGTGCCATGTGCACTACTTGGTATCAAACAAATAGTTCTTTGCACTTCGTTGCGGCTGCGGTGGTAGGCACGAATTGCAAGGAGGCCAGCAAGTTCGCCTTGGCTTCCGGCATTGGGCTGCAAACTTATTGCGTCATACCCGGTGATCTCAATCAGCATCGCTGAGAGTTCATCTACCAATTGGGTGTAGCCAGCGATATCGGCAGTGGGTGCAAACGGATGAATATCTGAAAATTCAGGCCATGTAACCGGAATCATTTCTGTAGTTGCGTTGAGTTTCATCGTGCATGATCCAAGTGGAATCATCGTTCGATCCAGTGCCAAATCTTTATCGGCTAAGCGTCGTAAGTAGCGCAACATCTCGTGTTCGGTGCGATATCTATTGAAAGTTGACTGCGTTAGGAAATCATCACTGCGTCTCATCGCTTGAGTGATGCCTAATTCGCACGATAGATCTAGTTCTAAGACATCTTCTTCTATTTCAAAAATATTGAATAGCGTTTCGATCAATTCCAAATTAGTGGTTTCATCAAAACTGATTCCAACTGAAGTGTCGTCAATATTGCGTAACAATATATTGTGTGCGAGCGCTCGTTGATGAATTTCATAACTGGATTTCACGTGTACCACGATGGTGTCGAACCAAGTCGTATTAGCTACTTCAATATTTGATTTACGAAGTCCAGCGACACAAATTGATGTGAGTCGGTTGACTCGCTCCGCGATTCGTTCGAGTCCTTCACGACCATGCCATACTGCGTAAAAACTTGCAATGTTTGCGAGCAGTGCTTGCGCCGTACAAATATTCGAAGTGGCTTTTTCGCGACGGATATGTTGTTCACGTGTTTGCAGTGCCAAACGCAATGCAGGTCGACCACCAGTATCGGTGCTGACGCCAACTAAACGACCAGGTAGCGCACGCGCTTGTGAGTTACTAGTTGCTAAGAAAGCGGCATGCGGCCCGCCACCACCCATCGGAACCCCGAATCGCTGTGCCGAACCCACTGCGATGTCTAATCCCAAAGTTGCTGGCGGGGTCAGCAACATACATGCGAGAAGATCACAAACAGCGATAGTCAATCCTGCTTGCGAGTGCACTGCATGACAAATATTCTTGATCTGTTCTGCGGAAGCGATTGATCCGGATGATCCGGGCCACGAGATTAATGCTCCGAAACAACTTGTAGTCATCATCTCGTTAAGTGAGACAACGCTGATAGTTAGACCGATTGGTAATGCCCTTGTTCGCAGAACTGAAATAATCTGCGGGTGAGTGTCGATATCGACTGCGAAGACTTTCGAATCAGATTTGCTAGATCGAAGCGCGATAGTCATTGCCTCGGCGGCAGCAGTAGCTTCGTCAAGCAGAGAAGCATTTGCAATATCGAAACCAGTGATCTCAGTGATCATTGTCTGAAAATTAAGAAGCGCCTCGAGGCGACCTTGACTGATTTCTGGTTGGTACGGCGTGTACGACGTATACCAAGCTGGGTTCTCTAATACATTGCGGGCAATCACCGGCGGGGTGACTGTGTTGTAGTAACCCATGCCGATCAAACTTGTACGGACGACATTTTTGTTGGCGATTTCTCGCAGTTGCTTTAAGACGTCGGTTTCGAGCATCGGCTCGCCAAGATTTAATAAATGATCGCGACGAATTGATGCCGGGACAGTTCGCTCAATCAAATTTTCTAGGTCTGTTGCGCCGATGCGGTGAAGCATCGTTTCTCGAGCTAAATCATCTACACCAATGTGGCGTGAGATGAAATCATCTTTTGCGGTTAATTCTTCAATTGATTTTCTCATTTGGTGCCTCGTTTTGGGTATGCGAAATTAAACACCCCAACTGTTTAGGCACCTGAGAGCTTCCTGAGAGATTGCTCCATCAGTTTCCCCTTCGGTAGAGGCTCGGATATAACCAAACCTCGATTTCCAGTGTCGCCACTTTCGAACGGTCCATTTACCTGAGAGGTTCCGGGGTGGTTGCTCCTTCGGTGTACCTGCACTGGCTGTGTAGGCACTCTCCCGTACGAAAGTATCGGCAACCCGAATCGTACTATGTTTTGGACGTGACAATATTGAACGAGTTTCAAGTGGCTTCGGTTATCGCACCGATAATCGGATCACTTGGTGCGCAGTACATGCTCGACCCCGACACAAATGCTGCTGGTTTAGCGGCAGGATATTCGAGCAGTTTTGCTTTTTATTTTGCAGGTCGGGGCGGAGTATTGGGTGATGTTGATGCGGATGTTGTGTATGCGGCATTTATGTTTTTCGACAGGGCGCTCATAGAGAAACTTTGGATTCGAGGTATCGCGGTAGAAGGCGCTCGTGCAGCAGGGAAGCGCTATATGCAGTGTTGTGATGATTGGGGACGGAAGCATTTATCGAACGTTTCAGAACTTAAAAAATTCGTTGCGCCAGCCGAAAAATTGGTCAAGAGCATTGATGTCGCAGGTCTGTCATTGTTTGCGGCGGTTAGAGCAGAGCCTTTGCCAACTGATCAGCCTGCGTTGGCCTACCGGTTAATAGATTTGTTGCGCGAACTTCGCGGTTGCTATCACATTGCTGCGTTGGTGTCGCACGGTCTATCTGGGCTGCAGGCAACGCTTGCAGGTGAAAACGATGAAAGCATCGCAAAGTTGCACGGCTGGGCGCCGCCATACCCTGACTGCTCTGGTTTCGTTGAACAGCGCCAAGCTGCTGAAGTCACTACCAATAATGCGATGGGTCGAGCAATCGCTGCAGCGCTAACGACCGACGAAATGAATCAACTCGCCACTCAAACTATTCGTATTCAAAAAGAGCTCAGTTAATTGTTCCGTAGCTGCCGCGGTCACCGGTTTTATTACTCGCCAGAACGACAGAAGT
>CALACK010000212.1 GCA_937890395.1 uncultured Acidimicrobiaceae bacterium
TCGCCCGTTAAGCCTTGAACTGAAAAAGAGTTCGCAAAGGCGGATTCGAAACTAATGCGTTGCTCAAGCCGCAATCTGTTTGCAGTTTCTCGGTCGGTATTGCGCAGTGAGACTATGTCTGGTGGCGTCTGAATTATCAAATCATCGCCATTAGCTACACATAAACTGCCACTCGGCGCAACGGTTAATCCTTTAACTTGTCGCTCAACAACTAATCGATCAGTTTGATCACCGGCGTTTATTAAGTCGTTAATTTCGCCGTAATAATTTTGGCAATATTTAACGACATTTGCACCTAGCACGATCAAATTGAAATATGCATTGCGCCTTACTAACGGGTCGAATGTCCAAGAGATTGTCGAGAATTCATTTTCTTTGGCCCACGACCATTGATGATCCTTTAGTGCGCGACCGACACCAGAGTTGATTGCGCTGGGTATCACTCCAGTGACATGCGAATGCAATTTTCCCTGATGGCTACCGACAATCGCTAATGAGCCACCAACGAATTGCTTTTTACCATTGGCGATTTGTGAAGCCAGACTTGCATATCCGCCTGCCTGGATAATTGCAATAATCACATCTGGCGGAATCGGATCGGCACCACCCCAAACCGATACCAAGACCTTCGCTAGTTGATGTGCCTTTTCAGGCTTAATAACTATCTCAACTTCAGTCATTTGAATAAACCCTATCTTTTCGGCAATGATTGAAGCCATGCCTGTTGAAGTCACCATCGTTAAACATCCAGTTGCAGCCGAATCTCTCACCCACCTGAGGGACGAAAATACTTCTAATCAATTTTTCCGTGCTGAACTTAGACGACTGTCTCTCGTCGTTGTTGCAGAAGCGACGAGAAATTTGCCGATCATCACAACACGTGTGCGCACACCGCTTGCAGAAACTGATGGCACTGCCCTTGCAAGCCGACCGGTGCTCGTGCCGATATTGCGCGCAGGTCTTGGCATGTTGCCCGCAGCAATGGAGTTACTACCAGATGCAGATATTGCTGTTGTAGGCGTCCAACGCGATGAGAAAACTCACATGCCAACCGAATATGTCGCCAAGTTGCCAGCACGACTAGATGGTCGTACGTGTTTGGTACTTGATCCGATGTTGGCAACTGGCGGATCACTCGCCCATGCTTGCAAAATTCTTGCAGACCGTGGAGCACCACAACCTCTCACGATTGCTTGTGTACTTGCGGCACCCGAAGGCATTGAATTCTTACGCTCAACTGGAATGAATTTGCACATTGTGACTGCATCAGTCGACAGCCACCTCAATGAGCACGCATTTATTGTGCCAGGCCTTGGTGATGCTGGAGATCGTCAGTTTGGTCCGCCACAGTAATGATGTTTGTCGGTTAATTAAATCTTCCTAGCCAAAAAAAGTTGTCGCCACATCAGCGAACAGCGCAAGATCAATCGTGCGAGTCTGCCCCGCAGTTACCGCCATGCTGACTCGCGAGATTGCACCGCACTTCAGCACCACCATTTCACCGAATGCTTTGTCGTGGACTGCATCGACTGCTGCTAATCCAAAACGAGTTGACAGAACACGGTCGTAGCTAGTTGGCGTGCCACCCCGCTGAATATGCCCGAGTTGCACAACACGAGATTCAAAACCAGTACGTGCTGATATCTCTGGTGCAATTACGTGAGCAATATCCCCAAGTTTTTCGCGCCCATAAATATCGTCAATTCGGAGAGGTAATTTGAGAGTCCCAGGTTTTGGATTGGCCCCCTCGGCAACTACAACTACTGACGCGTACCTGCCACGATCGTGGCGTTTGCGCACAATTTGAGAAAGTTCATCAATATCAAATGGCACTTCAGGCACAACGATGGCAGTTGCCCCACCTGCGATGCCTGCGTGGAGAGCGATCCATCCAGCGTCACGTCCCATCACCTCAACAACCATCACCCGATCATGACTTTCTGCAGTCGTATGCAGACGATCAATCGCATCTGTCGCTATTTGCACTGCTGTTTGAAAGCCGAAAGTTGCATCAGTGCCAATTACATCGTTATCAATGGTTTTTGGTACGCCAATCATTGGCAGAGAAAACTGCTCGTACAACTTTGACGCCACTGTCAACGAGCCATTACCTCCAATCACAATCAGTGCATCAAGATTGAGATCTGAAAACGTTTTTTTAACACGATCAACGCCATCAGCCGTATCAAATGGGCTACCTCGACGCGTGCCGAGAATTGTTCCTCCACGCGGCAAGATTCCGCGAACTGCATCAGTTGTGAGTTCTAGGAAGCGCTGTTCGAGTACGCCATCCCATGCGTCGTAAAAACCAAAAACTTTGTCACCTTTTATATCGACCGCTTTTCGCGTTACCGCCCGAAGCACCGCGTTGAGCCCTGGGCAATCTCCCCCTCCGGTTAAAACACCAATGTTCACGGCGGAGTTTACGCGCTACTAGTCACCAACTCGGCGAGCGTCTTCAACCAAATTGATTTGATAAATAACTTCTTCTAAGGCATCGGCAGCCGAAACCGTCGAAAATCGCAAAGGATTTTCAGGAGTTACACAACTTGGTACGGGCGCAAGCATCGTGCTCGGTTGTGGATGACAAAATTGAACCACGCTGTAACGCTCACCTTCGAAGCCAGGTGATGCAACTACTCGATGCCAACCGATCGGCAGAACACCATTTGTTAATCGTTCGAGCATGATGCCCGAATTAATAATCACACGACCCTTAGGTGGCAAAGCATCAATCCATTCGCCTTTGAATTTGACTTGCAGACCTGGCGCTGTCGCTCTTGGTAACGCAGTTATCAAATTGATATCACCGTGTTCTGCGGCCCAAACATGACCATTTTCGGGGAGCTGCTTCATTGGCGGATAACGAATTGCTCGGGTAAGTGCAGAACCGTAGCCAACCATTTCATCAAAAAAACTTTCGTGACAACCCACGCCTACGGCAATAATTCTTAGGAATCTTGTTTGCAAATCGATCATCGCATCATGAAATTTGAAGAGAACATCAGTAATACCCGGGACAATCTCTTCAGGCAACATCGGCTCGGGATATGACTGCGGATAGCGGCGACGCAATGGATGCCCTTGTGGAATCGGCGTCGACCAATTAAGCATCTCCTTCCAGTCGGGCTTCTCACTTGATGCTGCCGTTTCAAGCAGAACACCCGTATAACCAGTTTGGCCGTTGCTGCCGTGCGCGATGAATCGTTGCTTATCCTCAATCGCCATCGAGAAAAACTCTGCGAGCATCGCGTATGCAGTGTCCAGTAAATCCTCAGATAAATCGTGACTCGTGTAGACGAACCCAGTGGCGAGACTTCGCATTACTCCATCTACTACCGCTTGACGCGCAGCAGTTGTGCCACGCTCAAAGGCGAGTAGATCTACATCAAGAATGTCATCGCTCACACAACCACACTATTGGCTCGTGACTTAGAAAGTCTTTACTGACATCGCTAGTTATCTGAGCAAATCTTGGTTATCGCGCAAGAACTGAGTGCCAACCCGCCCGCCTCCACGCCAAGTTGGCTGATCAGAGTATTTGATTACTAGATCTAAATATTTTTGTTGAAGTTCTTCATCTTCTGGCATTGATTTCCACGTTCCATCAATTCGAGCGTTCATCTCTTGACATGCTGAATAGATCTCATCTGCAGTGTTTTTAACTAATTCAACGCCTAATCGCGCCTGGTGACGCTCATCTGAATACTCAGATTTCATTTTCAACATCTCAGAAACACTCGCTAACCGCTTCTCATTTATCAACCAAACCTTCTGAAAAATCATTAAATCTCGTGTCAACACCTGATGTCGAATGTCGTATAAGTCGCAATGCAACGTTGACTTGCCAAAAATGGCAGTTATCCAAAAGAGTCCGGTATTACCGACAAGCAAAAACTTACAACGTGAAAGCAAGAATACATCCAAGAAATCTGATCTTTGACTATTTGCATAGTCAATCACGCTAGAAAATTTCTTACCATCTAGAGCATTTTCTATATCTTTACCCATGCGAAAAACTGGCATGATAGTGCCGCTAATTTGAGATAGCGCTTCTAAATAAAGTTCCTCACTAGGGTTTCGCACGCTTCTAGGTTTGACTGCCACACCTTGCTCGGCAAGACGCAAATAATAAGACTCCGTACGAACCGCATAACAAATATATTCTTGACCTTCTACGATCTCGAGGTCAGAAAGAAACTTGTTGCCATCTCTATTTTCTTTGTCAGTAAATTCATGGAGTTGCATATCAGCCGACCAAATTGCGTCACTTTTATCTTCTTTTAAAAACCTGTAATTGAACCCGAATCGACTCGCCCACCAAATGATTCGCCGGCGAAGCCTTGATTCATCGCCGTAAATGTTGATGATTCGGTCGTACATGCGACGAATTTGCGAGTTTGCATCGGTGCAAAGATTAAGAACAATAGTTTTGTGGAGTAAACGAGGAACCAGCGAGCGCCGACGCAATTCTGGTTCTAATGGAGCTATAAATCTAGAAATTACAGGCGATTCACCGATCTGTAACACTTCGTATTTACGAAGTTTGAGCCAAAGAAAAGTGGCCAGAATTGCTGGAGAGAGAATTATGAACTCAAAAACATGCCTGACGATCCATTTACCAAGTGGTACTTGAACACCACGAAACTTTTTACGAACAAAATTAGGGATCATCAATAAAAGATTAGCCGAAAGCCGTATTCTCAGATATCGGTTGAACCAGGTTTTGCTGTTAAAATGATCTAACGCAAGTTTGCGGGTGTAGCTCAATGGCTAGAGTCCGAGTTTTCCAAACTCGTTATGCGGGTTCGATCCCCGTCACCCGCTCGAAAATAATCCCTTTGCTGAGAATCTTTTAAATTTGAGTTACCGTGACTTTGATGACGAAACTTTGGAGCGCGAATATACTCCTGCGTCCCTAGTTCGAGATGTCCAAATATATTTAGATAGTTACAAACGTCGAGGCGAACTTGCGCGACTCGCAGTAGATCATCAAAAGATGCACTACGGAGATCATCCTGATGAGTGGCTTTGGTATGCACCAGCGACTGTTCGCCATCCTAAGAAACTAATTGTTTTTGTGCACGGGGGCTTTTGGCGAAAACTCTCCGCCGATGATTGCACATTCTTGTCCCCAAATTGGCATCGACTGGGCTACTCAGTTGCCTCTATCAATTACTCCCTATGCCCTACCGAAGAGCTTGATGTGCTCGTTGATCAAACTTCACGAGCAATTAATTTCCTATCCGCATTACATCAACCTCAGAATACTGTGCTGATAGGACATTCAGCAGGTGCGCAGCTAGTGGCAATGTCAATGTGCAATACCGCTCAACATCAATTCGTACAAGCGATATTTATCTCTGGCGTATTCGATCTTGAACCAATTATGCACATGTCAGTCAACGACGCGGTAAGACTTGACGTCGACAAAATTCATCGGCTATCGCCTATTCACCACGTATCATCGGCGAAAAATACACCAATATCGGTTATTTGGGGCGAGCACGAAACGAACGAATTCAAGCGACAATCAATTGAGTTTGCACAAGTTTGGTCTCAATCTGCAAATAAGCGCAACGCCAGAACTCTCGAAGTCAAGAACCGAAATCACTTTGATATTCTCGACGAACTGACTGAACTCTCAACCCTGCGACTAATTGAATGAATAGATAACGATTGTTTCATTACGATACACCTCGTCGGCGCATCTCTCAATCTCAGGCGTTTGCACATTAGTGAGATCGACTAGAAAAAAGGAAACCCCATAGTCGTTCAGAGATTGTGCCGACGTGCAGTCGCCAGATATCGCAAACCTATCTACTTGCTTTCTTTTGAGTATCTCTAGATCGCTATTTAAACCAGCCAACCTGATTGTGATTGGGAAACCAACGAAATCGCGACGCTCTGTCAAAACCGAAATTGACTGTCTTTGAACTTTCATCGAAACAATTTCATTTTTATCTACATGTTGCTTAATCCAACCAGTCGCACTTGAGACATCCGCTGAAATTACATACAAATTATCTAGAGTTCGCCATTCTGCTTGTTGGTTCGGCGCGCGAGAAACATAATTTGCAATAAAAATGTATCCTCCGGCTATAACCAGCGATGCAACACTAAAAGTCGCAACGAAATCGATGAAACCTAGTCTTCTTTTCGATCGCCAAGCGGAATAAGCCAATAGAGCCATAATAAACCCAATCAAAAAGGGCAACGCTGGTCGAAGACTCGTAAAAAAAGGTGTCGCATACGAGCCCGAAAATTCGACCATCAAGTGTCGTGAACCCCACACTACAAACAAAGCCAAAACTGCGAAAGATATAACAAACTTTTTACCAACGTTTTGCACTAGTGGGTTCTCAAACATGCCAACGAAAACTGATACTCCGATCAAGATGCTAATCGCTGTAATAAATTGATATGCATACAGCGTGTTATCAGAGTCTGCAATAATTGTGTTTGATCCGTCTGCTTGAGCGACCCACATCTGCGAAAATGATGCTAAGTAGCAGCCGACGAGAAATGGACCGACAACTCGGTGAGTGCCAAATATCGCTGACACGTTATTAATATTCAATAAAGTCAGCAAACCTAATCCGCCGAGCGCAAGAATCAAAAAACTCAATATTGGCAAATATCTAATTAAAGTCGAGTTATAAACGTGAACTAAGTCGCCAATGTTACCCACAGTCCAGCCAGGCCTTCTGATCACACTTGTTGAGCCATTTTTGGGGTTGCCAAGAAAAAAAATAAAAGACAGCAAAAATGCGAATGCCGATACGACGATAAAAATTATTGACTTCTTAATTGCGGCAGTATTCAAAAAAATTTGGTAAACCAACATAAAGACGAGGCCACAGAATACTGTAGCTCCAGACGAAATCTTGGATCCCACGACTCCGAAAAGCATGAGAGTGATTAAAAAAACATTTCTTGTTGAGGTCTGCAATTCTATTTTTACGACTACTAAAGTGATACCGAGTCCGAGACAAAATGAAAAAAATTGACTAAATGAACTTAATTGAAAAGCATGAAATCCGAATCCTCTAAAAAAGCGCTCAGTATCGACTACAAAGGCGATACATAACACCAAGACCGCCAACTTAGAACTTTTAACAAATGATCGAACTATTGAAAAACCGATAACCGAACAAGCAACGGCGACGACAATGGGGGCAAAAAGCGTTAACGCAATATCAACATTGACACTTGTGAGATTTGACAGCAGCCCAACCCATGCAAAAGACAACCAGTGATACGAAATACTTTCACCCATGAGCATTGGGTTATGTGAAAGACCCCACTTACCGAGACTGTGCGACCATATTTCCCCGAACTGGTCGTCTGGAAACCATGGCCGATTGGGACGTGTGATCAAAATATGTTGCCAAATAAATACTCCGACTCCCGCCCAGAGCGAAATAAGTGTAAATCGAAGCCATAGTGATTTTGACCGCATTGCGTTCCATCCGACGAATACCACTACTAAAAAACCCGCAACCGGTAACGGCCAAAACCATTCAGGAGACAACCCAACCAATGCTGCAACTGCGAGCCATTTCACAATTGCGATCTCTTCAAGTTCTATTGGCAGTTGATCTGGTTTAATTAGCTTTCGTTGAGCAAAATGAGCAAGACAGAGCAAAACAATCTGACTACAGACGGCTGCAAATACGGCAGTGACGGTAACAACCAGTACATAAACCAATGTTGAAAGAATTGCACCGAGACAGAAACCCAATCCAATTCTAGAAAGCGCTGACAATTTGTCGGTGATGCGAAAAGCTACTAGTAACGCAAAACCAATAAAAACTTGAGCCGAAACTACCAACACGGTCAAACCCGCACTCACCGGTGAGAACCTGGTGAGCACCAGCAACGTAAACAACCAAAATGCCAAGCGAGCGTTCAGGTTCAAGGCTGGAGAATAAGTTTTCAACGATAATCCATCGATCACGTCAGAACTCTAGCCTTTTTCCGGCATGCACTAATCAGAATGCAATAGATTCAACTGGTGCGTAAGAATCAAAACTCGCTCGGTGTGATGCTGATTATTGCTAGCAGTATTGGGTTTGGACTGTCTCCGACATTTGCGAACTTTGCATACGACAGTGGGGCGAGCGTCGTCGGAACTTTGCTGACACGATTTTGCACTGCAACGCTACTGATGTTATTGGTTCGAAGGGTTTCCTCAAAAGAGACTAGTTGGCCAAAACCAAAACTTTTCGCTCAGATATTTTTACTAGGGGCATTTGGATATTTCATTGCAACACTATTGTATTTCGCCGCACCATCTTCGGTTGCGATGGATTTCCCAAAAAATGTCAATGGTTGGATCAGCGTAATTCTCCTTGCAACCGTCGCCACAGTCATCCCAACCGCAACGCTCTATTCAGGAATGCAAATGATCGGCACTGGTAAAACCGCGGTCCTTCAGACCTTCGAACCTGTCTCGTCAATAGTCGCTGGAGTTCTATTTCTCGGAGAATCGTTAACCCTTGCAAGAATCATTGGAGCCGTATTTGTAATCGGAGCAGTTGGGACTTTGGCTGCATCAGAAACCCGTAACAAGACAGAGATACCGCATTAACTGACCGACCAACTGACATTTTGATGCCGATACCGTTGTAACCGATGTCAAATTCGCTTTGTGTGATTGGGGATTTTGCATGGGACGTGCTGATTCGTACAAACAACGATCTGCTCAAAGGTGGAGACTCGTTCGGCGAAGTAATGCTGACCCCAGGTGGAAGTGCCGCGAACTTAGCAGTATGGGCGCGTCGTTGCGGACTTGAGACGCACTTCGTCGGCAAAATTGGTAGAGATCGTTTTGGACAACTTGCTCGAGAAGATTTAGAAAGCGAATCGGTAATCCATCATCTTGTCGAGACGGAAGCATACAAAACAGGAAGC
Organism: uncultured Acidimicrobiaceae bacterium; assembly: GCA_937890395.1. GTDB lineage: Bacteria > Actinomycetota > Acidimicrobiia > Acidimicrobiales > Ilumatobacteraceae > BACL27. The sequence continues at coordinate 8,917 of CALACK010000212.1, forward strand.
GTCGCCGTATTTGTTGATCAAACGGGTGAGCGAAGTATGGTTTCTGGCCACGGAGCAGACTTCTATTTAATCCCGTCAGAGTTGCCACGTGCCGTTATAACTTCTGCGAACCATCTGCATCTCACAGCATGGAGTTTTTTTACTGACCCACCGCGATCAGCATCTCGAATCGCAGCACAAATCGCAAGACAAAACAACTTAACAATATCTTTTGATCCGGCTTCTTTTCAGATGATTCAAGAGATGGGTGTTGATCAGTTTTTATCATGGACAAAAGATTTAGGTATAAATATTTTGTTTCCAAATTACGATGAAGGTCGGGTGCTCACAGGTTGCGATGACCCGAACGACATCATTAAAGCTCTGGCAAAAACATACAAAGATGCTTTGATCATCTTAAAACTTGATGCGGATGGCGCTCTCGTATACAACGGCGAAACATCAACACAAATCGCACCTGCAACCAACAATCTTGTGGATGCCACGGGCGCTGGTGACTCATTTGCTGGCGCGTTTCTTGCGCATTATCTGAATTCAAATTCGGCTGTTGACTCAGCTAAGTTTGCGACCAAAGTTGCTGCTTGGGTGATCGAGCACCTTGGCGCTCGCCCTGCAACAGACACTCGCCTACAACAGATCATCAAATCTCGTTAGAAATTAAGGCCAAATTGATTCGGCAGGTAACTGGTCGTTGAGATCGATTTTTAATACACCACTTTGTATTGCTTGTAATTGATCAGCCACTTTTTTTACGAGTTCTGGTGTAACAAACTTTGTATCTAGCCTTGTCAGTGGTGAACCGCGATCCTTTGACAACGAAAAAGACTTAACATCCCTAGACGAATACACTCCGTTAGCGACTTGACTAATGAGATAGTCAATTGTCGGCGCTATTTCCCAAACTACCGATGCCAGACCAAACCTCGTAAGATTTTCAGTTTCCACGCTTAGGTTTTCTATTACTTTGACTTGATTGTCTCCAATTGCGTCAAGCACCCCAAGACAAAGTGCATAAATGACGTCGACACCCGACTCAATTTGTAAGATCGCCCCATCTTCTGCCAACGACTTATCAAAATAGCTACCATTGAATGAGACTTTTACTGCCACTTTCGGATTTGCGAATTTGGCTCCCGCGATAAACGCGTTAGCCATTCGATTAGTTTGTGCGAGCGGTTTCGCGCCTACAATGCCAACGATATTAGTTTTTGTAGAACCTCCGGCGATAATCCCAGCGAGATAAGCAGTCTCAATAACTCGGTTTTCAAAAACCAGAAGATTCGGGTAAACGGAAGTTCCATCCTGACTAAAAGCAAAAATCTTGTTCGGGCAGTTAGCCGCAGATCTAACTATCGCTTCTTCATTTCCAAATCCATCGCCGACTACGATCGCCGCGTCTTCTTTTTGACATATATGTTGAAGAACTTGTTCAAATTCTCCGTCATAACCAATTCGGTCAATAAACGAATATTCGATGTTTCCTTCATCTGCTGCGGATCGAAGCGCCGCGTCAATCACTCCACTGAATTGCTCTTCTCTCGGAGACGCGAAAACTCCAAAAACTTTTACCTTGCCATTATCACTTGCCGAGCGGTCAAAACCTGAGCAACTGCTAAAGATACAAACGGCAAATAACGTAAATGAGAATAGTTTGACTAAGTTATTACTCTTAGTCACTGTGAATTGCTGCGGCGGGATTTGCGGCGATTTGGGTCGTTGTCGGTCGGTGGCTTATTTGTAAGCGGACCGATGTCTTGAATAATTGATTCAATAGTTGGCAATGGCCCGGCTTTGTGATTATCAATCGCTAAACGCATCGCAGCCAAATGTTCAGGAGTGGTACCACAACATCCACCGACAATACGCACGCCGGCATTAATCGCCAGATCGGCATAACGCGCCATCAGTTCAGGAGTGCCAGAATATTTGATTTCGATGCCCTCAAATCGGGGAATACCACAATTACCCTTAGCAACGATCGGCACACCAACATTTGCGGCTGTTGTCGCCATCTCGATTGCAGTCACCAAAATATCTGAAGCACCGACTCCGCAATTCGCGCCCATCGCAATTGGTTGAACCGAGAGACCAGCAAAAATTACGGCCAATCCATCTGGCTTCAGCCCCATCATCGTGCGCCCCGCAGTATCAAAACTACAAGTCGCAACATACGGCATGCCAACATTAATTGCTGCTTGCGCCGCGGCCTGAACTTCTTCAATTGCCGACATCGTTTCTATCCATGCAACATCAGCGCCACCATCTTTGAGCCCACGAATTTGTTCCTCGAAAGTGTCAATCGCTTCTGCAGGCGTCAACGCACCCAGTGGATCAAAAAGTTCGCCAGTCGGACCAACCGAACCTGCAACAACCACTGGTCGCGAGCAAGCATCTGCAACTTGGCGTGCCAGTTCTGCCGCTCGTTTGGCAAGTTCGTAAGTTCGAGCCTGCGCGTTGTGTAATTTCAAACGATGGCGATTGGCGCCGAATGTATTTGTCAAAATAATGTCAGCACCAGCATCAACAAATTGTTGATGCAAACCAGTTATACGCTCTGGGTGCGAATCTAACCAGAACTCTGGCGGCTCGCCAGAAGTTAAGCCGAGCGCGAAATAGTTGGTACCGGTGGCACCGTCGGCAAGAATTATCTTGCCTGTTGCTAAAAGTTCTGACAGAGTTGTGCGCATAACCAATTATGGCAGTAACTGAGAGACTGTGTTGGCTAACCCATCACCGTGCCGGATGTGTTTTGCACTTCGCGTAGTCGTGAGAAAGCGCCGACATTAATGGCTCGTCCAGACCGTGGCCCGATATACGAAATCGGATCTGTGTCGTGATTACGCCCAGCCTCTGCAGCCTCAATTAACAGACGAATAAACGTTGCCGCCATTGGGGCATTCTTGAATTGATTGCCACTTGTGCCGCACGCCATGAAATATCCATCAATACTTGAACGATCATAAATCGGCACCCAATCATCGGTGGCATCGTAGAGCGCACCGATACCAGATGGCGAAACGGGAACACCGAAATCAGGCATGCGACGAGCCAAACGCAACATCATCGTCTCCCAAATCTCAACAGTTGTCTCTTCGCGCCAATCATCGGCGTCATCAATCCAATGCAACTCATCACATGCTGGCTCAGTGCCGCCAAGATTTATTGTGCCACCGAGATGTGGCCGAAAGTAAATACCAGTGTCAAGATCGGCAACAACCGGAACGTTGTCTTCAAGTTTGAATCCATTTGGTGCCGGCGCAATATAAACCTCTTGACGCAAAGGTCGATGACGGATGTTCATTTCGTCTAGGACACCCGCAATCTTATTAATTTTACTGGCATGAGGCCCAGCGGCATTAACAACAATTGCTGCTTCAATGCGCTCGCCTGACGCAAGGGTCACGCCAGTTACCTGCGAACCATGTTTATCTATTGAAACGACTTCTTCTTTGAAACGAGTCTGCGCACCGAGAACTTTTGCGGCATTAATTAAATTATGTGCAGCCAGCATCGGGTCATCCATGAAACCACTTAGTGGATCATAAAGACCGGATAATTCGCCAACTGCGTCATCACCAAAAGCAGGGTCATCAATTCTTTTTGGTGGCCAATAACTGTTGGCATCAAGCGCCGGAAACTTTTTGCGCAATTGATCGGCGCTGAGAATTTCATAAGGAATTTTCAAGTCATCCCAAATCACGCGAACCGATTCACCGTCGTAGCCCGCAGTGCGATAAACCAAATACCCAGTGCGAATAAACTTCGCCATACCATCTGGGTCAATCGCGCCTAGATAATCTGCCCAATTCTCCCAAATCGTTGCTGACTCCCAGGCCATCAACACGGCGTCATGAGTTGAATAACTGAACCGAATGATCGCCGACGACGCCGATGTTGAGCCAGCACCGGCTGCCGAACCTTTGTCTACGATCACTACAGATCGACCAGCCTTAGCAAGTTCTAGCGCAACCGCACCACCGATTACGCCAGCACCGATTACAACTACATCGGTTTTCATTTGTTCGCGAGCACTTCTCGCTGCCAGGCCGCAGTATCGGCAACGCTATTGAACGTAAATGAATGCAGACCAACGATGTTTAGAGACTGTGCATCTTTCGCCAGACCCGCAACTAATTCTGTTGGGTCGTAGCCACCAGGGGAAAGCATCTTCATGATTGAGGCCTTATTTTTGCTGAGATAACGCATTGAAGCACCGACACCAACTCGAACGCCGAGGCTCATCAGTCGCGCACGATCTACTACCCCCGGCACACCGAGTTGAATTGGTACCGCGAAACCGTTTTCACGTTCGGTTTTAATCCACTGCCGAATTTGAGCGACATCAAAACACATTTGAGTAGAAGCTAATCCTTGAACGCTGGCCTCTTGCAATAACTTCTGCTTGTCATATAGAGCTGTGCTCAATGCATCACGACTGATGAAAGCATGACCGTCTGGGTAACTACCGAAACCAACTCGCGAAACACCACTATTGCTGTCGAGGAAGTCGCGTAATAGTTCAATGCCATCTGAGTATGGCCCTGCAGGCTTCTCTGCGTCACCAGCAATCAGAAAAACTTCTTTGATGCCTTGCTCGCGCACCCACGTTGCAAGTTTCTGAACATGTTCGCGAGACTCAACCAGACGCGCCGCGAAGTGTGGGACAACTTCATGACCAGAAGCAATCAGTCGTGCAGAGATTTCTTGTGTTGCAGAGATGCCTTTGACGGGTGAACATGTCACCGAGACTGGCGCACCAGTAGGTAGATCTAAAATTGCTTGCTCGATACTCTTCATCGGGATGAGCTCGTAGCGCATGCTACTAACGAGATTTTTTACTGCTGGGCTAACTTCGACGGACGATTTTTTGAGGCGTGAGAAAATTGACATCGTCGCAATACTAGAGGCAAAAAGTAATTATTCGTTGACTTTGCTCAGTAGTAAATCAAAACCTACGCAAAAGTATCTGGCAACTCACTCTTTCGCTTTGCAATGTATTCTTTAAGTTCTTCGTCAATCGCATCGTCAAGTGGTGGGGCGACATAACTCGCAAGTCGCTCCTTCCAAATCTTGTTTGCCCGCTTCGCCGAATCTTCGCTGCCGTCTTCGAGCCATTGCTCGAAACTTGAGTTGTCTGAAGTTGTTGAACGATAGAACGCAGATTCAAAATTCGCCAAAGTATGCGCCGTGCCAAGAAAGTGATTACCTGGTGGGTTCTCACGAATCGCATCAAGCGCCTGACCATTCGGCGAAATATCTAAACCTTTGGCAAAAGTTGCCATCATTCCAAGTTGATCGTCATCTAAAATGAATTTCTCGTAACCAATCGCCAAACCGCCCTCAAGCCAACCTGCTGCGTGTAGAACAAAATTAGTACCTGCCATCAATGTCGGAATTAAAGTCGCGGCACTTTCGTAAGCCGCTTGAGCGTCAGGCAATTTAGACGCTGTCAACGAACCGCCAGATCGAAATGGCACACCAAGTCGGCGCGCGAGCGAAGCCATCGTGTACAAAACGATCGCTGGTTCTGGGGTACCAAAAGTCGGTGCACCAGTTTGCATTGACATTGATGACGCAAACGAACCCATGATCACTGGCGCACCCGGACGTACGAGTTGTGTGAACGTCATGCCCGCGAGTGCCTCGGCAAGAGTTTGTGTAGCAACACCTGCAGAAGTAGATGGAGCCATTGCTCCTGCCAAAATAAATGGAGTAATAATTGTCGCCTGATTATTTAATGCATACACCTCTGCTGATGCGAGCATTGAAGCGTCCCACACCAGAGGCGAAGATGCGTTAATCAAACTCGTCATCACAGTTCGATCTTGCAAGTCGCCGCCGAAACCAATTCGCGCTAGTTCGACGCTGTCTTGTGCACGCTCGCCTGCAGTGACCGAACCCATGAAACCTTTGTCGCTGTATTTGATGTGCGCATAAACCATGTCAAGGTGACGCTTGCTAACCGGAATATCAACTGGCTCGCAAACTGTTCCGCCCGAGTGATGCATACGCGGTGACATATATGCAAGTTTGACGAAGTTCTGAAAATCTGTGATCGTCGCATATCGTCGGCCGTTGTCTATGTCGTATACAAATGGTGAGCCATAATTTGGGGCGAACACAGTTGCATTACCGCCGATTTGCACATTGTTAAGCGGATTTCGAGCGTGTTGCGTGTAAATACTTGGCGCAGTTGCAGAAACTATCTTACGACACATTCCCCGAGGAAATCTCACGCGAGTGCCAGTTACATCTGCACCTGCGTCTTTGAACCGTGCGATTGCTGATGGGTAATCTCGAACTTCGATACCGACTTCTTCGAGGATTGTGTCAGCGTTGTGTTCAATAATTTCAAGGCCTTCATCTGAAACAAGTTCGTAAGGCTTTATCAACCGAGTGATGAACGCGTCCCGATCAGGCTCATGCGACGAACGCAAAGTCTGCCGCCCTGCTCGCCCACCCGAGCGTTTTGTGCGATTTACGTCAGTCATCAGATCTAGTCTGCCACGCCGCCAGTTGAACGGCGACGGCGACCAGATCGACCCGAACTATCTGATGAGTTTTCAGCTCTTACTGGCAAATCAATGACAGTCGCAAGATTCGGCGTAAGCGCTGTTTTATGTGGAAACGCCATTGCTTCAACAAAAAGTTGCTGAAAACGAGGTTCTGTCGCAGTTTCAATCTTTGTGACACCGCGAACTGTTACCTCCATTTCATATCGCAACTTTCGAGACAGTAATGATTGCACTGCCCCGGCACCTGCGGCGTTGCCAACAGAACGGACACCAGCAACAGGACAATCTGGCACGAGTCCGAGCACCATCGCATAAACCGGATCAATATGCGCACCAAATGCGCCAGCAAGACGAATGTCATGCACAACTGGCGAACCAGCATGTTCGACCAGCAAATCAATACCAGCGCGTAAAGCAGCTTTGGCTAATTGAATCGCACGCACATCATTTTGGGTTACAAATAACTTAGTTTCATCTTTCTCAAAAAATAAATACGAGAAAGTGCGATCATCTGCCACGATGCGATTTGATTTTGTAGCAAGTTCGCCGCGCACGACACCGTCAGTATCAATGATTCCACTTAGATACATTTCACCGATGACTTCGATTATTCCCGACCCACAGATGCCAGTGATTGCTGTGTCGCCAAGTGATTCGGCGAAACCTGATTCGTCGCTCCACAACGTTGAACCAATAACTTTTATGCGTGGCTCAAGAGTCTCACGATCAATGCGAACGTGCTCGATTGCGCCGGCAGTTGCACGCTGACCTGCACTAATTTGTGCACCTTCAAATGCGGGCCCAGTTGGGCTTGATGCAGCGAACTGATGAACAGTATTACCAAGAACAATTTCGGCGTTCGTGCCGATGTCAACTAACAGTTGCATTTCTTTTGAACGATGCGGCCCTTCAGCAAGAATCGCTGCCGCTGTATCTGCACCAACGTGACCGGCAATACATGGGCCGACATAATAACTAGCGTTCGGTAAATCAAGATCGAGTTCATTCGCCCAACCACTGACTGATTCGTTTGTTGCTAACACGAATGGCGCCATACCCAAAGGTGTTGGGTCGATGCCAAGCACGATGTGATGCATGATTGGATTGCCAACAATTGTGATTTCTAAAACATTGGCACGAGAAATTTTTGCATTTGCAACAAGGTTGCCAACGAGATCATCAAGCGAAGTTCTAATCGCTTTTGTTAATTCACGATCACCACCTGGATTCATCATCACATACGACACGCGACTCATTAAGTCTTCACCAAAACGAATTTGTGGATTCATTAATCCGTAACTGCCAATGATCTCACCGGTCAAAAGTTCGCACAAATGACCTGCAACAGTGGTTGAACCAACATCAACTGCGATGCCGTATGCAGCGTCAACAAAGCCCGGCCACGCCGCAACTATTTGATCAAGATTTTCGGTATGGCGAACCGCAACAGTCACTTCACCGTCGGCTTTAGCCATCGCTGAGTGCAACGTGCTGAGCGCACGACGCGCTACTTGCGGAGTTTTAACTTTGTGTTGTACAGCTACTGCATTGGCGAGTGCATCGGCAGCACTGACAGAGTCACCGAGTTGCGCTTCAGGAATTGTCAAGTAATAAAGACTGAAACTCGGGTCAACAGTGATCGGCTCAAGATCTAAATCTTTTCGAACGATTTGCTTATGCACTTGACTTATTGCAGGTACATCGATGACAACATCGCCACAGATTCGAGCCGCGCAACCAAGACGATTACCGGCAACTAGAGCACGCTTCGCGCGGTAGTTAGTTTCTGTTTCAGCAAAACTTGAAAGCGAAGATTCGGTGACGGTGACGCCCCATTTAGCGAAGACACCAGTTGACGGAGTGATCTGACATCGACCGCAGATTCCGCGGCCACCGCAGACAGAATCGATATCTGCACCAAGTTGGCGAGCGGCCTCAAGAACGGTCACGCCGTCTTCAACTACGCCATCAAGCCCCGACGGGGTAAAGACGACTCGTCGTTGCATTGCGATTTATTCGGTCTTGCGTCGACCGCGACTATTTCGAGCAGCACGATCTGCATTTACTTCATTCGGGTCGCGATTCGCACGAATCCATGCTGAGCAGTTCTCGTCGTTACCAACAAGTACGTCGGCGGCCATCACAAGCGTTTTTACTTCTGGATGCATTGGATTCATAATCGCCGAAGTCATGCCGGCACCAATTGCCATCGCCAAGAATGTGCCGGTGATGTTATTACGCGAAGGTATCCCGAAACTTACATTTGACGCACCACATGTGGTATTAACTTTAAGTTCTTCACGCAAACGACGGATGATTTTAAATGCTGTGCGACCTGCATCGCCCATTGCTCCAATTGGCATTACTAGTGGATCAACGACGACATCGCACGCCGGGATGCCGTAATCTGCGGCATGCTGAACGATTTTTTTTGCGACAGCGAAACGCTCATCTGGATCCATGCTGATGCCTGTCTCATCGTTAGAAATCGCCACAACCGCAGCACCGTATTTCGCCACAAGAGGCAATACGCGCTCGAGATTGGCTTCTTCGCCAGTTACAGAGTTGACAAGTGCTTTACCTCTATATACAGCAAGCCCTGCTTCAAGAGCTGCGATAATTGATGAGTCAATTGACAACGGCACATCAGTGATCGACTGCACGAGTTGAATTGCTTTTGCTAACAATGCAGGCTCATCAGCCAGAGGGATCCCAGCATTGACATCTAACATGTGAGCGCCCGCAACCACTTGTGCTAACGCATCAGACTCAACACGGCTGAAGTTTCCTTCTTTCATTTCGGCTGCAAGAAGTTTGCGGCCAGTTGGGTTAATCCGTTCGCCAATCATCACGAATGGTCGCCCGAACCCGATTACAACTTCTTTAGTTGCTGATGAAAGTACTGTGTCTGTCATAAATATTCTTTCTCTATTCGTTTTCTTCGAGTTCTTCTAATGCCAAGAGTTCCGTCACGCTAATTGCTGAATTGTCAACATCGGCTTCAAAACCTCCAGCAAATGCCAGTCGCCCGAGTCGCTCACGCGAATATTCGCCGTCAAGTCGATCGGCTTCGCGTTGAGCCGCTTCTGCGAGATCTCCAACTAGTGGCAAACTAATTCGGCGCCACTGAGCAATGTCTTCATCGGCGGTATAAATATGCGCCTTACGCTTCGCACGATCAATCGCCCGTTGAAACTTATCCGAGAGTTGAACCTGCTTGCGTTCGCGGCCGGCTTGCGCGTTTACTTGTGCCGGGATATCACGCCACATAATTACAATCACTTCGTTACTTCCGCGAGGCATTAGTTATTCTCCCTTGGTTTCACCTGATTTGCTCAACGATTTGAAAAAAACTGGTATCGAGTTGGCAAAATGTTTCAAACCGACATGGCGATGCTCAAACGATAGACCAAGTTTCTGTGCAGCATCTTGCCCAGCGCTCACAATTTCTTGGTCAGCAGTTTGAGAAAATAGCACGACCCGACGATAGTTGCCAAAATAAGCACTAAGCAGTTCTGGATGATCTTCTAAACCGAGACCCTGCCAGACCAGTGCGTCAAAATGCTTGGCTAGAAAATCAGTCAAATAGAAAGTTCCTGGTTCTTCATCATGTGCATTTAAGAAATCAGCAGTACCAGCAAAAAATTCATAGCAATGCGCGCCTGGCAAGCGACTAACTGCTGGATACTTTTCGAGAAGCAGATCTAAATGACCACCTGTGCCACAGTCTGCATATGCCACGAAGGTTGCCCGCTCACCATTTTGCTCAAGCAATTCAGCAACTTGTGGCGTGATGTTTTCGGGACGGTTATGCAGGTTCGCCGGCAGATACTTAACTTCAATTCTGTCTTCAACACCCGAAGCGCGAAGCACAGCCCGAAGTTCAGTGGCTAATGCACCACAAGCAATTATTAACGGGCGCGTGTCAGAAGACATCGCAAACTAAAACTTAGGCGACTGATGGGCCAGGTGGTTCGGCATTTCGCAAACGACGAGCACCGACTAGTTGCTTTGCGGTTTCTGATGCCACTGCAGCGTCTCGACAATATGCATCGGCACCAACAGCAACACTGAACTCTTCGTTCAATGGAGCACCACCGACCAAGATGATGTATTTATCCCGAATGCCTTTTTCTTTCATCGTGTCAACGACAACTTTCATATATGGCATTGTCGTTGTCAGTAGCGCCGACATTCCGAGAATGTCTGGCTTGTGCTCTTCAAGCGCTGCAAGATATTTGTTGACATCAGTATTGATACCGAGATCAATAACTTCGAAACCAGCACCCTCCAGCATCATCGCGACTAGGTTCTTGCCGATGTCGTGGATATCGCCTTTGACAGTGCCGATAACAACTTTGCCGACAGACTCTGCACCAGTCTCTGCCAGGAGAGGTCGCAAAATCGCCATTCCACCTTTCATTGCATTTGCAGAAAGCAAAACTTCGGGCACGAACAAAATGCCATCGCGAAAGTCGATACCAACAATTCGCATTCCTTCAACGAGTGCATCTTGTAAAACTTTTGTTGGCGTCCAACCGCGATCTAACAAGATCGTTGTGCCTTCAATAATTTCTGGGCCGAGACCGTCGTAGAGGTCGTCATGCATCTGCGCAGTTAGATCTTCGTCTGATAATTGCGCGAGGTCGATGTCTTCGAATTCTTCGTTGCTCACAACTGCTCCATTTTAGGTTTGTTAGATGTCTAGATAATCGGGGGTTCTCTATTTTCGCTGTGACTCATCACAACGAAGTGAAACGCTATCAGTTCGCGTGGCTGAAGAACTTCACCGTCTGCAAAGTTAATGGCGGATTACAAAGAATTATGTCGGCAGCCTTTTCGGCAATCATCATCGTCGGCGCGTAGATATTGCCGTTAGTTACGTACGGCATTACCGAGGCATCCACAACCCGAATACCAGACATCCCTCGAACTCGCATTGTCAAAGGGTCGATAACCGACATCTCATCAGTCCCCATGCGACAAGTGCAAGAAGGATGGTACGCCGTCTCGCCGTCTCGGCGAACCCACTCGAGAATCTCGTCATTTGCGTTAACGGCTGGACCAGGTGAAATCTCGCCTCCGTCGAACTCAGAAAAAGCTGGTTGGGCGAGAATCTTTCGCGCTGCAGCAATTGCCTCTACCCACTCTTGGCGATCTTCTGGCGTTGACAAATAATTCAGTCGCAACTCAGGTTTAACGCGCACATCTGGCGATTTAATTCGAACCGAACCTCGCGAATTTGAATACATTGGCCCGATATGAACTTGATAACCGTGACCGCCAGATGGTGCTGTGCCGTCGTAGCGCACAGCAATCGGCAAAAAGTGAAACATCAAGTTCGGATATTTAAACGATTCGTTACCGCGGATAAACCCTCCGCCTTCAAAATGATTTGAGGCACCGGGGCCACGCCGAAATAGCCACTGCAATCCAATCCATGGTCTCTTGTAAAACTTCAGCATCGGATTTAGCGAGACCGGTTGCTTACATGAGTGTTGAACATAAACCTCAAGGTGGTCTTGTAAATTTTCGCCGACACCTGGCAGATGATGCACTAGTTCGACGCCGACACTTTTCAAAAGTTCGGAGTTGCCGATACCTGAAACTTGAAGTAACTGAGGCGAATTGAAAGACCCACCACACAAAATAACTTCACCAGCAGAAACAGTTCGCTTACGGCCAAATGGTAACTCAAAATTCACACCCGTAACTTTTTTGTCTTCGACGATCAATTTGGTAACTAATGCTCGACATCTAACGGTGAGATTTTTACGGTGCATAACTGGATGCAAGTACGCGCGAGCCGCACTTAGTCTTCTACCCCGACGAACATTGCGATCGAATGCAGCAAAACCTTCTTGCTTGAAACCGTTTACGTCTGTTGTGAGTTCGTGACCAGCCTGTTGAACTGCCTCAAAGAATGCGCCGAAAAGCGGGTTTTTAACTGGACCTCGCTCTTGTACGAGCGGTCCGTCGTGACCACGATATTCGTCATCACTGGTGGCTGCTAAACAATTTTCAAGACGCTTGAAATATGGCAAGCAGTGCGCGTAATCCCAAGTAGACATACCAGGGTCACTCGCCCATCGTTGATAGTCAAGTGGATTACCACGCTGAAAAATCATTCCGTTGATGCTTGATGATCCGCCCAGAACTTTGCCTCGACCCTGAGTGACTCGACGGTTGTTCATGTGTGGTTCTGGCTCTGAGACGTAAAGCCAATCGTAGAAACGACTACCAATTGGAAACGTCAACGCAGCCGGCATATGAATGAACACATCCCACCAATAATCAGGTCGACCCGCTTCAAGTACGAGTACTTTGTTTTTCGGGTCAGCACTAAGTCGGTTCGCCAGCGCTGAGCCAGCCGAACCGCCACCAACGATTATGAAATCGTAAACGGCTGAAGACTTCCTCAGAAGTCTCCAAGCATTCGTGCGGCTTCAAGTGTGTTCTCGAGCAAACACGCAATCGTCATTGGGCCAGTGCCGCCTGGCATCGGAGTGATTGCGCCGGCGATGGCTTGTACGGCTTCGAAGTCAACATCGCCGACAATCTTGCCGTTGACTCGCGACACTCCGACATCGATAACAGTTGCACCTGGCTTAACATGCGCAGCAGTCACCATTCGTGCAGCACCTGCCGCAGCAATAATTATGTCTGAGGCACGACAAACTTCGATCATGTCGGTTGTCGATTTGTGCGCCACAGTTACAGTTGCATCAGCACCACGGCGAACGAGCAACAACATTTGTGGCAAGCCAACAAGTGCTGAACGACCAATGACAGTAACGCGTTTGCCGACTGTCGCAATATTGTGGCGCTCAAGTAAACGCACAACACCGAGCGGAGTACATGGCACATGGCCAGGCAAACCGCGAACAAGTCGGCCGAGTGACTTCTCAGTTAGACCATCAACATCTTTTTCGACTGGCAGCAAGCTAAGCACCGCTTCAGTGTCGATATGTTTCGGCAATGGCAACTGAACCAAGATTCCGTGTACCTGCTTGTCTGCAACCAAAGTCGCAACAGCTTGTTCAACTTGTGCTTGCGTTGAATTCTCCGGCAAATTAACACCCTTAGAGGTCATGCCTGCTTCTTGAGCTTTTTGATGTTTACTTTTGACATATATATGACTAGGTGCATCATCGCCGACCAGCACAGTTGCAAGACAAATCTTTGGGTTTCCTGCTTGATTGATCTTCGCTTTGATCTTGGCAACAGTTTCATCGCGCAATTGAACGCCGTCGAGCAAAATTGCTCCACCGGCGGTTCGCGCAGCAACTTGTGTCATGAGAGTCCGACGATTTCACCGTTCGCATCAAAGTCGATAATTGCTGCGGCCGGTTTCGTTCCGAGTCCTGGCATCGTGCGCATGTCTCCACAAATTGGATAGATGAAACCAGCGCCGATTGATGCTCGTACTTCACGCACATTAAGTGTGTGACCAGTTGGTGCGCCACGCAAAGAAGCATCACCCGAAATTGAAAGGTGAGTTTTCGCAACACAAATTGGCAAATTAGCAAAACCGTTGTCCGTATACGTCTTGATCTGCTTATTGGCAAGACCGGTGTATTCAACTTTTGCTGCACCGTAAATCGTCGTTGCGATCTTCTCGATTTTTTCTTTCAGAGATGCTTCATCTGGGTACAAGAAGTGGAAATTGTTTTTGTCGTCGCACGCTTCAACTACAGCTTTAGCAAGGTCGGTAGCACCCGCACCACCATCGGCGAAGTGTGTACAAACCGCAACTCGAGCGCCGGCGTCTTCGGCGATTTTGCGAATTGCATCATGCTCAGATTTGTGATCAGTCGGAAAACCGTTAATCGCCACAACTGGTGAAACACCGTGGGCTTTAACATTCTCAATTTGCTTAACCAAGTTCGCGGCGCCAGCAATAACATCGCCAGGATTTTCTTTCAAGAGATCTTCTGGCAAAGCTTTGCCCGCGACAATTTTGTATTTGCCCGAGTGAGCTTTGAGCGCACGAACGGTGGCGACCAATACTGCCGCATCTGGTACTAGACCAGAAGCACGACACTTGATGTTGAAGAACTTTTCTGCTCCCATGTCGGCGCCGAAACCAGCCTCAGTGATTAGATAATCACCTGAGTGAATACCGATTAAATCGCCAACGATCGATGAGTTGCCGTGCGCAATATTGCCAAACGGTCCGGCGTGCACAATCACTGGTGTATTTTCAATCGTCTGCAACAAGTTTGGCTTAATCGCCTCACCCATGATTACCGCCATTGAACCTGCTCCACTTAATTGTTCTGCAGTTACAGGCTTACCATTTGAGTCGTATCCAACGACGATGCGGGCGAAGCGAGCACGCATGTCTTCTTTTGAAGTTGCGAGCGCAAGAATAGCCATCACTTCTGATGCTGCAGTTATGTCGAAACCAGTCTGTCGAACGACACCGTCTTCTTTTGTGCCAAGACCAATAATCAAATTTCGCAATGAACGATCATTGACATCCATTACTCGACGCCAAGTGATGTTGTTGATGTCGAGATCTAATTCATTACCTTGATGCAAATGATTGTCGACCATCGCTGAAAGCAAGTTGTGCGCTGCTGTCACAGCATGAAAGTCTCCGGTGAGATGCAAGTTCAACAACTCCATTGGTATTACTTGGCTGTAACCGCCACCTGCAGCACCACCCTTGATACCGAAAGTTGGCCCCATACTTGGCTGGCGCAAACTGATCGTGGCTTTTTTACCGATGTGCTTCATTGCTTGACCAAGACCAACAGTTGTCGTCGTCTTACCTTCACCAAGTGGTGTGGGCGTGATCGCGGTTACGACGACATATTTTGCTTTCGGTCGAGACTTCAAAGATTCGATCGCATCCAAACTTATTTTGGCGAGACTTTTGCCATATGGTTCTAAAAACTCGGCGCCGATGCCCATCTGGGCAGCAATTTCTGTGAGCGGTTTAGCAGTAGCTTTGCGGGCGATTTCAAGATCAGATGGGAAACCCATTATTCCTCTTTCAGTAGTTTGTTTTTCAGTAGTTTGATGCGACCCCCCACTCTACAGACACGAGATAACCGTCTAAAGACCATCTAGAGTCGCTAAAGTTTGAATCATCATCTAATACTAAACGTCTACGCGGAGCAAAAAGTGGCACAGAAAATGACGAAACAAAAATTCGAGCCATACTCGCGAATCACAGAGCCAATGGTTCGTGAAAATGGCAAGTTGCGCGTCGCCACTTGGCAAGAAGCATTGACTAAGGCTGCGACCGGCTTAGCAAGTGCGCGAGATGCATTCTCACCATCGGCAGTTGGCTTCTTCTCATGTTCAAAGTCGACTAATGAAATGAACTTCATCGCCCAAAAATTTGCTCGTGCAGTTATTGGCACGAACAATATTGATTCTTGTAATAGAACTTGACACGCCCCTTCGGTGGTCGGTCTGGCCACTGTTTTTGGAGCAGGCGGAGGAACAAGTTCATACGCTGAAGTAGAAACTACTGACGTAGTTGTGTTGTGGGGTTCAAACGCTCGCGAAGCACATCCGATTTACTTTCATCACGTCTTGCAAGGCGTTCGTAACGGAGCAAAGCTATTCGTAGTTGACCCACGTCGCACTGCTTCGGCAGAGTTTGCAGATCTTTGGCTCGGTCTGAATATTGGCACCGATGTCGCACTTTCAAATACGATCGCACGCGAAATCATTCATGCCGGTTTAGCCAATAAAGAATTTGTTGAAGGAAGCACGACGGGTTTCGTTGAATACGCAAACTCAGTTGAAGAATGGACTCTTGAGCGTGGCAGTCAAGTGACTGGAGTACCAGTGGATGCAATTCGCGAATTAGCACACGCATATGCGAAAGCCGGAACCGCTCAACTTTGTTGGACCCTTGGCATCACAGAACACCACAACGGTGTCGATAATGTTCTTTCACTAATCAATCTTTCGCTGTTGTGTGGTCATGTCGGTCGCACCGGTGCTGGTCTGAGCCCGTTACGCGGGCAGAACAATGTGCAAGGTGGCGGCGACATGGGTGCGTTACCAAATAAATTGCCAGGTTTTCAAGATGTCGTCGACGATGTTGCCCGCGCGAAATTTGATCAACTCTGGGGCTGCACTATTCCGCCGAAAAATGGTTGGAACCTAACCGAGATGTTTGAAGCAATGGAGCGCGGAGATCTGCGTGCAGTATTTGTGATCGGCGAAAACCCAGCACAATCAGAAGCAGACGGAACCCACGCAACGCACCTGTTAGAAAATCTTGACTTCTTGGTAGTACAAGATATTTTCTTGACAAAAACAGCACAACTTGCTGATGTGGTATTGCCCGGTTCAGCTTCATGGTGCGAGAGCGACGGCACAGTTACGAACTCAGAGCGTCGCGTTCAGCGCGTGCGTAAAGCAATCAACTTGCCAGGCAATGCGCATGACGACATTCAAATCATTCTTGACCTCGCCCGCGAAATGGGGCACGACTGGAAATATGAATCTTCTGAAAAAATCTGGAATGAACTTCGAAGCCTCTCACCGATGCATGCAGGTATGTCGTACGCGCGGCTTGCCGAACTGGGTGGAATCCAGTGGCCGTGCTTTAGCGAAGACAAACTAGAGCCGCCATTTTTGCATGGTCGCCTGTGGGATAAAGACCCGGCGAAACGTGGACGCCTCGCACCGTTCAGCGTCGTGATCGACGACCCACCAGTTGAAGCAACGACACCTGAGTTTCCGCTACGTCTAACTACTGGTCGCCGACTTGACTCGTACAACACGGGCGTTCAAACTCGCGGCTTTGATAGTCCGTTGCGGTTTGGTGAAACTATTGATGTCTCACCAGAAGACGCTGTGCGATTAGCGATCAAAGATGAAGAAGTAGTTCGGGTGAGTTCTTTGCGCGGCTCGCTTGAAGTGCCGGTGCGGATCGACAAGAGTCTGCGACCAGGTTTGGTATTTATGACGATGCACTTTCCTGATCAAGTGAATACGAACTTGATAACGATTGATGCAACAGATCCGAAGTCTGGCACTGCAGAATTTAAAGCTGCTGCCGTGCGGATTGAGCGGTTAGATGCCCTCGCTCCTGTTGCTGGCGAATAGCTAGCTCAATAGCTGATTATTTAGCCCATCAATTAGCTCATTAACTAGTTTGCTCGGGGACGAGCACAAATTTACCGACATGGTTTTTCTCAAGAAACTCTTGTTGAGCCTTGGCTATTTCTTGCAGCGCAAATGTTTTCGCCACCAATGGTTTAATTTGATTTTGTTCAACATAAGAAACAAGATTCGCGAACACTGCTTCATCCCATGCCGTGCAGCCAATCATACGAAGGTCTTTAAGATAAAGATCACGCAAATCTAGATTCACTATTGGCCCAGCAATTGCGCCAGACGAAACATATCGACCACCGCGTCGCAAAACTTTTAACATAGACGCAAACGATGAGCCACCAACATTGTCGACTACGAGATCTACTGACTCGTCGCCAAGAAACTTAACTATGTCAGTGTCGCGATCAATAACTTCGTCGGCACCTATCTCGCGAACCTGTTGCGCTTTTGACTTACCAACAATTGCCGTAACTTTCGCCCCACGAAGTTTGGCGAGTTGCACCGCTGCAGAACCAACACCGCCCGATGCCCCAGCAACTAATACATGTTCCCTCGCACGAACATTGGCGCGATGCAACATATTTTCTGCTGAGCCGTAGCTACATGGCAGTGATGCCAACTCAGTGTCGCTCCAATCTGAATTGACTACGAAAATCTCTGATGCCGGCACCTTCACAAACTGTGCGAACGATCCATCGAAATCTGAACCCATCCAGATGTTGCGCAATGAATCAAAACCATCTGGGCGCATACATGGTCGTACGATTACGCGTGCGCCAAGCAGTTGCGAATCAACATCAGGCGCCACACCAACTACTCGCCCGCAACAATCGGTGCCCTGAATAAACGGAAACGGCGTTGCGACGTTCCATCCGCCGTCAATTTTTTGAAGCTCTGATCGCGGTTCATCACTAGCGGCAGTATTTGTGCCAGTAATCACACTTGACGAATACCAACCGAGTCGGGTATTTATCTCGGTGTTGTTGACACCAGCAGCAAGAACTTGCAACAGCACTTCGCCAGCGCCAACGATAGGCATCGGCACATCGCAATAAACAAGCTTCTCGTAGCCACCATTACCAGTCGTGACAACTGCTTTCATAACAAGATCGCGACTAGTCAATTAATGCATCGGCACGCAAACCCGCGCGCTCAAGATGAATTGGTAAAACACGACCGTAGAGCTCTTTGGCGCGTTGCGGACTGCTGACCATGCCGGGTTCAGCGACATAACTAAAAATTGCGACATAGCGCTTGCGCAAACCTGCCAACGGCGCGACCCGATGCAAAGAATAACGCCCCTTGAATATTTGCAAATCGCCAGGTTCGAGTTTCAATGTTTTGATCAAATTTTTATCACCGTCTAAAACTTTTTCGACGATCTCATAATTCTCATCGATTAGTGATCTCACCATCGGACTGTATTCAAAATCCCCTCCATGCTCGGCGTTTTGTATCGCCAAAGTCACCGTGTAATTATTCGTATCAAAGTGCCACGGAAACCCGCCACCCTCTTCAGCCAGATTCACCGTCACATCTGCCAATGGGTCTGCGTATGGAAAGAAATTTTCTTCACCAAGCACTTCTTTGATAAATGGCGAGAAAGCCGACCAATCAAAAATCGCCCGAAGGATACTTTCAGAGCCAAAGTTGTCTGCCGGCACAAATGCATTAGATCGATCGTAGAAACGGCGTAACGGATGAGTCAGTGGCAAGTCTTCGCGATCATTCAAGAAATAGGGATTCGTGCGAGTGAAGTTGCGATGCCCTCGTGACTCAACTCGGTCACATTCGGCAACTAATTCACTAATTCGCTCTTGTCTAACAAAACCTTTGAGAACCACACAGCCGTCATCTTTGATAGCCAAATTTGACTCTTTAATCAGTGCTTTTCGCGCCGGTCCAACTTCGTGGATCGGATATCTAATTAAGTCGACGTATTCACTGGCAATGATTTTCACCATGAAACACTCCCAAAATAAACGGAACGACAATTACACGACTATTACTAACAAATGATCTTACGGAGAAGTCGTGGGTTGAGCGAATTTAGTCGTAAAGTCAAAGGCGCAATGGATCTCAAAATAGCGTCAGCCACGGCTACAGCCGAAGAGAAAAGAGCAGTTGATTCGCTACTCGGGCTCGCCCCAGAAACATCTCAGGGAGGCGAACGGAATGAAACTGGGCATCGAGTTGCACGCGGTGGTGAATCACTTCGAAACTTGCGACATCTTTTATTGCCTACTCTTCATGCCGTCAATGACCACATCGGTTGGTTAAGCCGCGGATCGATTAACTACATTTCGCAACGACTCGATATCGCACCGGCAGATATTTACGGAGTGGCAACTTTCTATGCGTTGTTTGATACAAACGAGCGCCCTGCTCGGCAAGTACATGTTTGCGTTGACCTTGCCTGTCGCGCAATGTCGGGCTGCAAAGAAGATTCAATACCAACTGGCGCAATTGCGTCGCCATGTCTTGGCGTTTGTGAGCGTGCACCTGCGGTACTAGTTATTGAAACTGGAGTAACACCGCGTTACGAAGTTCTCGCTCCAGCATCTACAAACGACATCGCTGATCTTGTAGCCGGAAAGTCTGCTGGCCCAGAACAAGAAGTCGCAACCGCCGTACCGCAAGCACCGAACGAATCTTTAGTTCTGTTGCCGCGCATCGGTCGAGTTGATCCATTGAGCATTGACGATTACATCGCATCTGATGGTTTCGTTGCTTTGCGTCGAGCGATCGAAATCGGTGCAGAGCAAGTGATCACCGAAGTAACCGCATCAGGGCTCGTCGGTCGCGGCGGTGCGGCTTTTCCAACTGGCCGTAAATGGTCTGCGGTTGCTGGTCAGCCAGTTAAAACTCGTTATTTAATTTGCAATGCCGATGAGTCTGAGCCAGGCACTTTCAAAGATCGCGTGCTAATGGAAGGTGACCCGTTTGCGCTAGTTGAGGCAATGACGATTGCTGCATTCGCAACTGGCTGCCAACACGGATGGATCTACTTGCGTGGCGAATACCCGAGAGCGCTGAAGCATCTCACAAACGCAGTTGAGTCTGCGCGATCACGATCAATGCTTGGCGAGAATATTTTGGGATCGGGTTTTAGTTTCGACATCACAATTTTTAGAGGCGCAGGTGCTTACATCTGCGGCGAAGAAACTGCGATTTTTAATTCAATCGAGGGATTTCGTGGCGAACCTCGCAACAAGCCGCCGTTTCCAGTCGAGGTTGGCCTGTTCGGCAAGCCGACAGTTGTCAATAATGTCGAAACGCTGATGAATGTTCTACCGATTATTCAAAACACGGGCGAGAAGTATGCAACTTGGGGCACGGCTGGCTCTAAGGGCAAAAAATTGTTTTGCATTTCTGGCGCCGTAAACAAACCTGGCGTTTACGAAGTTACTTTTGGTGTAACTTTGCGAGCACTTATTGATCTCGCCGGTGGATTGAAATCTGGCTCAGATTTACAGGCTGTGTTGTTGGGTGGTGCTGCTGGCGGATTTGTCGGTCCAGAAGATCTAGATCTTGAGCTCACACTTGAAGCTGCTCGAGCAGCAGGTACGACACTTGGATCTGGCGTCGTGATGGTGCTTGATCAAGACGTTGACATGATTGACCAGTTGCAACGAATTGCGGCTTTCTTTCGTGATGAATCTTGCGGTCAATGCGTACCGTGTCGTGTTGGCACGGTTCGACAACAGGAAGCCCTCGCTCGCCTAGTTAAGTCTTCTGGCACCGGCAACGCGGCAGTTGATTTGCAACTATTGCGTGATCTTGGTCAAGTAATGCGTGATGCGAGTATTTG
>CALACK010000213.1 GCA_937890395.1 uncultured Acidimicrobiaceae bacterium
TCAAAACCAGCAGCAACAAAACGTTGTGTTGAGAAGCGGGTAAATGCCGTAATCATTGACTTGACTCCTGCCCGCTTGCATTCGTCAGCAAACCACTGCTCGTCGGCGTCAGAGAGATCTAATTTTGCAAGACGTTCTCGCTCTGCTGCATAAGGTCGCTTTATGGCTCTGACAGTTCCGTCTTTGTCGGTCATGCCATTTTCGAAACGTTCACGTTGAGATAGTTCTGTTGAACGCAACGCCTGAATTTTTGCATAATCTGCACCAGACTCTGCCGCTTCATGCACCATTCGTTTGAGTATTTCTCGCGAACCGTTATGGTTTTGGCAACATTCAGCGATAATTGTGCAGGCCATGTTGAAAGTTTAGCGAGTGATGATCAGATGCATTTATTAATTAGTGTGCCGAGATCTTGGATCGTTGTTTCGATCACGTCGCCCGCGCGCAGAAACCTCTGAGGTGTGCGGCCTTTGCCGACGCCCGATGGGGTTCCGGTATAGATGACATCGCCAGGAAACAATTCACAGATAGACGATAGATATCTAATAATTTCGGGGATCTCAAAAATCATGTCGTCAGTTTGGGTGTGTTGCATTATTTCGCCAGAGACACGACAAGTCATCTCGAGGTTGCTGCGAGTGGTAAGTGATGCGGCGTCGGTAATCCACGGGCCAATTGGCGTAAAGCCAGCACGACTTTTGCCCAAACTAAATTGCGGTGGAGTGTTTGCGTACTGCAACGCACGATCTGAAACATCTTGACCGACACATAAACCAGCAACGTGACCCCATGCTTCGCTCGCTGAAATATTTCGACCACCCTTAGCTATGACGGTCACAAGCTCTGCCTCGAAGTCGCATTTTTCGCCAACAAGTGTCAAAGCACCATTCGGGCTGTTCAGCGAACTCTGGAACTTTGTAAAAACCAACGGTTCTTTTGGAAGTGGGTTGTTCATTTCAGCAGCATGGGCTTTGTAGTTGATGCCTATCGCGAAAATCTGGCGAGGTCTTGGCACGGGGCATTCAAGTTTGTTGGCATCAAGCTCGATCGCACTTGATTCGTCAGCTTGGCTTAAATTTGTTGCAACTTTGCAAACCTCGGCCCAGTGCTCGAAGCATGACATCGGGTCGCTTGACAGTTTGCCACCAGAAACTTTTTCGACGTCAATGTAACCAGCCAGCGAAGTAGTTATGAAAACTGCGCGACCATCAACGCACCCTAAACGAGCAGAAGCCATTCTTAAACCCGGTTACGGGCTTTTCGTCGCTGAAATTCAGCTACGCGTTTTGTCTCACGCTCTTTTTCTTGACGCTCTCGTCTCGCTCGGCGCTTTTCTTGACTTTCAGCCGTGTTTGGTTTGGCTGCAATTAATGCAGAAGCAGCAATAGTGTTTCCAGTTTTCGGCACCATAAAGCGCTCGTCTTGCATGATCAACTGTTTGAATCCATTCAAACTTGCCGAATATTGAATCGCCATCAGTCGAGTTGCATCTAGACCGAACTTCTCGATCGCGTCTGGCAAAGTCGAACGCAAGTGTTCGATATTTGGGTCATCAGCGGCGCTGCCGAGTGCCTCGATGCAATGCTCGGTGCAAGGTTCGCTAAGCAA
>CALACK010000214.1 GCA_937890395.1 uncultured Acidimicrobiaceae bacterium
GTCTTACTCGTTTTAGACCAGCACTAGTTTTTGCCTACTTTGTAATCTTTGGGTGGTCGGCTAAACATTTTGGGCTACCAGTTGACCGCATTGCGGTCGTGTTGTGGTTATTGGGTGCACTCGTTTGCGGTAACTTCGGCAAACCGTTGCGTGAACAACGCGCAATGGTTCGCGACTGGGCGATCTTGGTTGCTCTACTTTTTGCATACGATTACAGCCGGGGCATCGCCGACCAACTTGGCACGCAAGTTCATATGACAGCGATTCGTGATGTCGATCGCTTTTTGTTTTTCGGCAACGACCCAAATGTTTGGGTGCAAAACAATTTTAATGTTTCACGCAAAGTTTCATGGTATGAACTTCCACTGGCAGTTGTTTATATGACTCACTTTGTGTTTCCAGTTGCAATCGCGGTCATCTTGTGGCTTCGTAATCGCAACCAATGGCAGCGCTACATGCGCAGATTCGCGCTGTTACTTGGTTCAGGTGTAGCAACCTATATTTTGTTTCCGGTCGCACCACCGTGGATGGCTGCGCGCGACGGGTACATAGCCCATATCGCTCGAATCACTGCTCGTGGTTGGCGCAGCATGGGGCTTTCAACTGTGTCAAAAGTTTTTGACCGCGGCAAAGAAATTACGAATCCAGTGGCGGCGTTGCCATCTCTGCACGCAGCATTTTCACTGTTGGTTGTAGTTTTCTTTTTTAAATGGATCTCAACACCTTGGCGAATTATCTCAATGATCTTGCCATTGTCGATGGCATTTGCGCTTGTTTATTTTGGTGAGCATTATGTCACTGATATTTTGCTGGGCTGGCTCTATGTCGGCGCTGCAAGTTATGTTGCAACTCGCTACGAGCAAAGAAAAATCGTCGAGACCGAAGTCTCAGCAATTAGTTACTAGTAACTAATTTGTGACGCAGCGCGACTTGCGATATACGGCTTAAAATACTTCGCGCGAATCTCGTTATGAAATGGGTCTTCGTCGTAAGCACGCCAACCTGCAACATCGTCAAAAGTTGCAGCGATCAAATAGTTAGCGTTAGTCGGGGCTGAAACCTCTAAGTCTGGGCCGCAGTGATAATCGCGCACCGACGGTATTTTTGAAGCCATATCTTTCAGTACTGCCGTGATTACCTCGGCATAATTATCTGGAACTTGATCGTTCCATGTGATTGCCACGACATGTTGCAACATCAGATCAAACCCGAATATTGGCCGCCGTCAACTTGCAAGTTTACGCCAGTAATGAACTTTGCCGACTCACTGCACAAAAATGCAACAACATCACCAAAGTCTTTTGGGTCACCGACAACCCCAGCCGGAATGTCTAGCGCCCTAGCATCAGGCGCTTTGCCATATAACTGTGTAATTCGGTCTGTGGCGTGGGTCCCTGGTTGCACAGTATTTATTGTTACACAATCACCAGCAACTTCGCGGGCAACAGTTTTCAGAAAGCCAGTAAGTCCAGCACGCATCGTATTTGACAGAATCAAATTAGCGATTGGCTGGCGCACGGCAATAGAAGTTATAGCCACAACTCTGCCCCATTTTCGTGACTGCATCTCAGGCACAACAAGTTTTGTCATCGCAATCATCGACATCAAACCATTTTGAACAGCAGTTTCATAACTTTCAACACTTGTACTTGCGAAGTTTCCTGCTGGTGGCCCACCACCGTTTAAAACGACAATGTCAAGATGGCCGAGTGCAGCAGTTGCATTGCGAATAAATATTTCGCCACCAGCGACACTTGAAACATCACCAACAATGCCGATGCACGAGTTACCAATTTTTGTAGCGGCATCAGCTACTCGCTTGGCATCACGACCACATATAGCGACTCGCACTCCGTCATTTGCTAACGCCTGAGCAGTTGCGAAACCTAGCCCTGCAGATCCACCAGCCACTGCAGCCGTACGTCCGCTAATCGCAAGATCCATAAGTGTTCAGATTAGCGCACCAGGTATCGGCTATCTCATAGACTGTGAAGCGTTAGGTGGTGAGACTAAATGGACCGATCGGCAAACCCGCCGCGGTCGAGTAAGCGTTACCTTGATGCGATAGCCGATGCGGACACGTTTCCTTATTGGTTAGACGACGTTGACGAGCCCGACTCGAACCCAACTGCAGTGCACAACGAAGACTGCGATCTGTGCGTGGTTGGTGGCGGCTTCACCGGCCTATGGACAGCAATCATCGCGAAACAACGCGACACAAATCGTGATGTCGTTCTTATTGACGCGCACGAGATTGGCTCAGGTGCGAGCAGTCGCAATGGTGGCTTCATGGATTACTCGTTGACCCATGGCATCGCCAACGCTCAACAAAGATTTCCCGATGAAGTAGATGTTCTCGAACAACTCGGCCGCGAAAATATCGCCGAGATTGAAAAAGTAATTCGCGAGTACAACATTGATTGCGACTTTGAACGCAATGGCGCAATCGAAGTTGCCAGCACTTGGCATCCAGAAAACTACACGGATGAATTGAAAGAAGATTATTCAATTTTGCGCGACCTCGGACACGATGTCGTATGGCTTGACCGCGATGAAATGAATGCCGAGGTGCACTCGCCAGTATTTACGGGTGGCTTGTGGGCAAAAGATACTTCGGCACTCGTTGACCCAGCACGACTGGCATGGGGTTTAAAACGCGTGGCGCAAACTCTCGGTGTACGAATCTATGAAGACACTCGCGCCGGTGAAATTTCTGAGAGCAAATCTGGCATTGAGATCAAGACGGCTTTAGCCAAAATTCAAGCGCAGAATGTGGCACTTGCAACAAATACTTTCAAACCATTGCTACGCAAGATGAACAAATACATTGCACCCGTTTACGACTATTGCTTGGTTACAGAGCCGTTGACAGCGCAACAGCTTGAAAGTATCGGTTGGCGCAATCGTCAAGGTCTCGCAGATTGCTCAAATCAGTTTCACTACTTTAGGTTGACTGCTGATAATCGAATTTTGTGGGGCGGATACGACGCGATCTATTACTTTGGTGGCCAGATGGATAAAGAACTCGAATCGCGACCAGAGAGTTGGGCGATGTTGTCAAGCCAGTTTTTTACAACTTTTCCTCAACTTGAGGGCGTCAAGTTCTCGCACATGTGGGGTGCGCCAATTGATACTTGTTCGCGTTACAGCGTGTTCTGGGGAACGCACTATAAAAATCGCGTCGCATATGCAATCGGCTATACAGGTCTCGGGGTCGCAGCATCGCGATTTGGTGGCGAAGTAATGCTTGATCTGCTCGCAGGTAGTTCGACTCGAGCCACTCAAACAGAATTCGTGCAAACCAAACCGAGGGCGTTTCCGCCAGAGCCGTTTCGTTTTATCGGCATACAAGCCACGCGATGGTCGCTCGACTACGAAGACCGCACCGGCAAACGCAATCTATGGCTTCGCCTACTAGACCGACTTGGTTTGGGTTTCGACTCGTAGTTGATGATCACCTGATTATCCTTATGAGATGAGGATGAGATGAGCTTGCAGAACGTTGCCGACGTACGAAGTGCATTAGACGCAAACAATTACCTTGCGAGCGATGGTTTA
Source organism: uncultured Acidimicrobiaceae bacterium (assembly GCA_937890395.1). Taxonomy (GTDB): domain Bacteria; phylum Actinomycetota; class Acidimicrobiia; order Acidimicrobiales; family Ilumatobacteraceae; genus BACL27. The sequence goes on from CALACK010000214.1 coordinate 3,559, forward strand.
GCAACAGCAGTATTTCTGGCGATCTCCCTCAATCGGCCGTTACTACTTGAAGGTGAAGCTGGTGTCGGCAAAACCGAATTGGCAAAGGTTTTAGCCACTATTCGCAACAGCGAGCTAATTCGCTTGCAATGTTACGAAGGTATCGACTCTGCACAAGCAATGTATGACTGGGATTATTCGCGACAGTTGTTACATCTTCGAACCCTTGAGGCAACCGGAGAAGCTTCTTCGCTCGGTGCTGACAAACTTGAAGGCCAGTTATACAGTGAAAAGTTTTTGATTCGACGCGCATTGTTGCGAGCGATTGATCAGCACGATGGAACTTCTCCAGTTTTATTGATTGATGAAATTGATCGCGCAGATGACGAATTTGAAGCTTATTTATTAGAGGTTCTTTCTGATTTTCAAATTACGATCCCAGAACTTGGTACCTATAAAGCAACCACGCCACCGTTAGTTGTGCTGACATCAAATCGCACGCGAGATGTGCATGACGCATTAAAACGGCGATGTTTGTATCACTGGGTCGAGCACCCTGATTTTGAGCGTGAAGTCGAGATTGTTCGTCGTCGAGTACCACAAGTAAATGAATCGCTCGCGCGCCAAGTTAGTGCTGCTGTTGAGACCCTTCGCAAAATGCAGTTGTACAAGCCACCTGGTGTCGCCGAAACAATTGACTGGGCTACCGCACTTGGTCGACTAGGCGTGCGCGAACTTGATGAGTCAACAGTGCAAGCAACTCTCGGCACCGTGCTTAAGTATCGCGAAGATCACGAACGAGTTCGTGACAGTGGTGTTGCTGGTCTCGTTAAACAAGCCTTTGAGCGAGGCTTGTACAACGACTAATGAATACGGCAATAGCAGCGTCGCCAGCCCACAA
>CALACK010000215.1 GCA_937890395.1 uncultured Acidimicrobiaceae bacterium
TTAGCTAGCGCAAGTTCGAAACTTTCAGTTCGCGTGCACCCAGCGCTCGTGCCGCTAACTAATCCGCTTGCCACTGTGCGTGAAAGTTTTAATGCTGTAGTTGTTGATGGTCGCGCCTCTGGTTCGTTAATGTTTTATGGACGAGGTGCTGGTGGCGAACCGACAGCATCGGCGGTGCTTGGTGATGTAATTGATGCTGCAATTAACTTACGCAAAGACACTCATTCGCCGCTCGGAGCATTTACGGACGCAAAGTTATTGCCGATTAGCGAAATTAATTGTGAATATATGATTGGTCTTGAAGTTGCTGATAAGCCAGGTGTACTACACGCAGTAACCGGTGTGTTTGCGCGCAATAGCGTGAGTATTCGTGCGGCCGAACAAGATGGCATTGGTTCTGATGCTCGGCTTGTTTTCTTGACGCACGATGCCAAAGAATCGGCGGTGCAAAGCTGCCTCTTAGAATTTAAATCTCTTGATGCTGTTAAGCATGTTGGCGCGCTATTGCGTGTTGTTGCCGACTAGCAAACAATGCGATATATCTCGACGCGTGGCACTGCGCCAGAAATTGGTTTCTGTGATGTTTTGCTAGCGGGTTTGGCGCGCGATGGTGGTTTGTATGTGCCGCAAACTTGGCCAAATAAAGTCGCGCCTGCGGGTGTTGCAGCGGGTGTTGCAGCGGGTGACGAAATATCTACGAGTTATGCGCAACGTGCAGCGAGCATAATGGCGCCATTTGTTGGTGACGAAATAGACGCCAAAGTTTTTCAACAACTATGTGTTGAAGCATATTCAACATTTCGTCATCCAGATGTAGCGCCGTTGATCGAAATCGCACCAGATGAATATTTGCTCGAGTTGTTTCATGGGCCAACTTTGGCGTTTAAAGACGTTGCCCTGCAATTAGTCGGAAAACTATTTGATCATGTGTTAACTCAGCGCAATGAGCGAGTAATGATCGTTGGTGCGACTAGCGGTGACACTGGTGGCGCGGCGTTTGACGGTGTCGCGTCGTGTCGAAATGTTGACATCGTGATGTTGTATCCCAATAACCGAGTTAGCGATGTACAACGACGGCAGATGACGACACTTACTGCAAGCAATGTTCATGCTGTGGCGATTGATGGCACATTTGATGACTGCCAAGATTTAGTTAAAGCTATGTTCAACGACCAGAAGTTTCGCGATGCGAATAAACTTTCAGCAGTCAATTCAATTAACTGGGTTCGCGTGATGGCACAGGTTGTTTATTACTTCACTGCTCTTGAAAAACTTGGAGACTCTGCAGTGTTTAGCGTGCCGACTGGAAACTTCGGAAATGTCTTGGCAGGATGGATTGCCAAGCAGATGGGCGCGCGTATCGATGGTTTTGTTGTGGCTTCAAATACCAACGACATTTTGACGCGATTCTTTGAGTCGCAGCAGATGACTGCAAATGATGTTGTGCCAACTTTGAGCCCAAGCATGGACATTCAGGTTTCATCGAACTTCGAACGGTTGTTGTTTGAAATGAATAATCGCGATGGAGATTTAACTACAAAACAACTGACAGAGTTTCGCAGCACTGGCGAATTGATCGTCGCTCCAAGTATTTATGCAAAGTGGATCTCCGGCGTATTTGCGGGTTACCGCTGCAACGATGAGCAAACTTTGGCGACAATGAGAGATGTATATCAGCAATCAGGGATGTTGATCGACCCACACACAGCAGTTGGCTTGTCTGCGGCCCGTCAAAGCGTTGGCGTAAATTATCCAAAAAATCAATCGATAATTACTTTGGCAACTGCACACCCGGCAAAATTTCCAGATGCTGTGCGCCGCGCAACGGGTCAAACACCCGAGTTGCCCGAACACCTTGCCGACTTAATGAGTCGTCCAGAGCGGGTCACTTCGTTGCCTAATAATTTGAAGTCAGTTCAGGCATTTGTGGCAAAATGTTGTTAAATTTTTTCGTAGAAACTGTTGTTGCCAACGAGTAAGTAGTCGGCTAGAGTTGTGTTGCTCGGATTCCCGAGCAAGTCCCCGCCATTTCTTGGCAGACACATTTCAACGCAAACCGATCTGTGCACCTGCATTTTGAGAGTGAGCGGCAAATTGGGCGGCAAATAGTAGTTGCCCTGAAAGTAGGCATTTGTGGCTAGTGGAGCCCTCGAACAATCGGCACTTGAAGCAAAAGACCGTGACCAACTTTTGGCGATTGCCAAAGCGCTTGGCGTCAAATCGACAGGACGTGCAAAAAAAGAGGAGATCATTGGAATGATTCTTGAGCAGACTGCGCCGTCAGCGCCGTCAGCGCCGTCAGCGCCGTCAGCGCCGTCTACACCTGCAGGAAATTCAAAATCAGTATCAACTAAAAGTTCGGTATCCGGCAAAACAGATACCCCAGCGCTTGGCGCCGATGGTCAGCCTTTATCCGAATGGGAGATTGAACTTGCCGAGCATGAAGGCACACCAATTGCTCCTGATGCTCGTCGCCGAAGTGAACAATCTGAATCTCGAAGTGACAATCGCGAGTTTCGTGATAACCGGGGCCCGCGTGAACCGCGTGAACCGCGCAGCGATAATCGCGATAATCGAAATAATCCACCGCGAAATTACAACGATCAAGATGCCGGCAATCGCAATCGCAATCGCAATCGTCGTCGTCGCACACCAGGTGGCTTTCGCAATACACGTGACGACGGCCCACAAGGCGCAGATCGATATGAATCAAATGAAATACAAGAATCTAACGAACCAATCAATAATGACCCGATCGAAATTTCTGGCTATCTAGATCTGCGTGACGAAGGCTACGGATTCTTGCGTGTCAATGGATATCTCGCCTCACAAGGTGATGCTTATGTTTCGGTTCGCTTAACGCGGCAATTTAATTTGCGCAAAGGCGACCATGTAACTGGTATGTCACGACCTGCTGGTCGAAACGAAAAGAATCCAGGCATGCTCGACATTCGCACGATCAACGGCATTGATGTCGACAAAATGAAGCCGCGTCCGAAGTTTGAAGACCTGACACCGTTGTTTCCTGACGAGAAATTAGAACTTTCAAGTGCAAGTGACCCGACAAATATGACAGCACGCATCATTGACTTGATTTCGCCAATTGGTAAAGGCCAACGCGGGATAATCGTTTCGCCACCGAAAGCCGGCAAGACAACAGTGATGAAGACGATCGCAACTTCGATTGAAAAAAATTATCCAGAGGTGAAGTTGATTGTTCTGTTAATTGATGAGCGCCCTGAAGAAGTTACCGACATGCGTCGAACAGTAAAAGGTGAAGTTGTATCTTCAACTTTTGACCGACCATCTGAGGAGCACACTCATGTTGCCGAACTCGTGATCGAAAAAGCAAAGCGCATGGTTGAAATGGGTCAAGACGTCGTAATCATTCTTGACGGAATAACCCGTTTGTCGCGTGCATACAACCTTGCCGCGCCAACAACTGGCCGTGTGATGTCGGGTGGTATTGATGCAGGTGCGTTGTATCCGCCTAAGAAATTCTTTGGTGCTGCTCGCAACATTGAAGAGGGCGGCAGTCTTACCATCTTGGCGACGGCGCTCGTTGAAACGAACAGCCGAATGGATGATGCAATTTTCGAAGAGTTCAAGGGAACGGGCAACATGGAGCTTCGTCTTGATCGCAAACTTGCAGAACGACGAATTTATCCGGCGATTGATGTTGATGCGTCAAGCACTCGTCACGAAGAGTTGTTGTTTAATCGGCAGCAGCTTCAGATGGTCTGGAAGTTGCGTCGCGTGCTGAGTGGTCTTGCCGCAGAAGGCAGTGCCGCACCAGGGCTCGAGTTGTTGATTGATCGTCTAAAGACTTTCAAGAACAACGACGAGTTCCTCGCCGAAATCGCTAAACAACCGACGTCATAAGTTTCGTTGCGTCATGATGACGAACGATAGTCACGCTTTGCGATTGGCTGGTTTGCGTCTGCGAACTCTAGTCTCGAAGCAAATTTCTAAATTAGATGCCGCGGCAGAACTCGCGAGAGATCATGGGTCTGAATTTGATGTAGCCGAATTCGGCTCTTCGGTTGGTATCTCTAGGGGTAGTCACGCATGGGTGATTTTGACATCGCGTCACGAATTTGGTTTAGGGCCAGCAATGATTTGGGCTTTACGTAACGGTGCAACTTCACTAAATATCTTTACCGAACACAATGCTGGTGACCTTGCGCGTCGTGCAGATTTCTTTAATTTCAAAATAGATATTTATGAAATTGCGAGTGACCTCGCTGTTAGCCCGGTGCTTGCCTTGCCGAGCGCTGTGCTGATGAAAGAAATCAGTGCAGCCGACGAATCATTCGCAGACTTCATTCGTAGTAGCGGTGCAGAAATAACTCGCGAACACGGTGTTCTTGCTGGAGAGGTTTGTGGTCTTGAAGTTTGTCGTGTGGTTCACGACGATACCGACACAGCAGTTGTCGAATCGCGTCTTGAAATCGGTGTCGGCACTCATGATCGTGAAACATTTCAGTTATTGCACGGCCGCACAGCAACGATTGAGTCTTTGCGCAAAGTTGTTGACGAAGTCGCATCAAAAAGAATTGTTGGCGCGAATCCGCATCCATTAAATCAACTTGGTAGAGAGCGATTGCTTCGACATTTAATTTGTGCATCGCCACATTTAGTTGATGCAGATTCACTTCAAACCGTTGCGCCACCGATGCCCCGTGCCAACCTCAAAGATCAAGTTCCATGTTGTGCGGTTGGTATTTCTCGAAATGGTCAGTCTTTGGTTGCTATTTTCAGCATCGGGATAGACCCAGATGTGATCTCATTTGGTGCTGATGCGCGGCAGGCAATTGACGCTAAGGCAGAACTGATTTTTGTTTCACCGCAACGCGACATTGTGCCAGCGATCGCTCAACTTGCCGAGTTGTTATTCATCCCTGCACGCTTCGTTGGTTGCAATCTTCTAGATGCACCTACACGGGGTCGAGATTAAAGCCATAGTCTGATCATCGTGCTAGAACGACTTGACATAATTGAACGAGATTTTCTTGATCTTGAATCGAGCATGGCCACGCCAGAGGTGCTTGAAAACCAAGATAAATTGCGCGAAGTTTCTCGCAAATATAAACAATTGACGCCTCTAGTCGAGTGCATTCGCAAATATCAAGCCGCAACAGGCAACGCGCAAGCGGCAAAAGAGCTGATTGCTGACGCAACTGGTGCTGAGCGAGATCAGTTGCAAGATGAATTGATTTCTGCAACTTCGACGATTGCGGCTCTTGAGAACGAACTCAAGATTTTGTTATTGCCACCAGATCCAAATGCCGGTAAAAACATCATCGTCGAAATTCGCGGTGCAGAAGGTGGAGAAGAAGCCAACTTATTTGCAACTGATTTGTTCGACATGTACAAGGCATTTGCCGCTCGCAACAACTGGGCAGTCGAAGTTTTGTCGCTCGATCTTTCGCCAAAAGGTGGACTCAATCAAGTTGTGATGATTTTGAAGGGAGAAACCGCGTGGACTCGAATGCGATTTGAGGGCGGGCCTCATCGTGTGCAACGAGTTCCGGCCACTGAAAACCAGGGTCGAATTCATACCAGTTCGGCAACAGTGATGGTTTTGCCAGAGGTTGAAGAAATTGAACTTCACATTGATGAAAAAGATCTACAAATTGATGTTTACCGTGCGAGTGGCCCTGGCGGTCAAGGTGTAAACACCACCGACTCGGCAGTACGCATTACACACAGACCGAGTGGTGTTGTGGTTGCAATGCAAGATGAGCGCAGTCAGTTGCAAAACCGTTTGCGAGCAATGCAGGTATTGCGTGCGCGGTTACTGAAGCGTCAAGAAGAAGAATCGCAGGCACGGGCTTCGGCAGAACGAAAAGCGCAAGTTGGTGGCGGCGGACGTGGCGAAAAAATTCGTACATACAACTTCAAAGACAGTCGAGTTACCGACCATCGAATTGGTTTTACATTGCATCAGTTGCAAGAAGTTTTGGCGGGCAATTTAGATCCCGTGATTGATGCATTGACACTTGAGTATCAGACTGAGCAGTTGGCCTACGCCGGCGAGAAATAATTTCTGTCGTGAATAGCGACGAAACGATAACTTGGGACGAATTGTTTCAGAAAACTTCGGTCGATCTTGGTAGCGAGCAAGAAGCACGATGGCTTTGTGAGCATGCAAGTGGATTAGACGCCAGCGAATTCAGTTCGGGTTTGTCAGAAATAGTCAGTGAGCGTTGCGGTATTGCATTGCGCGAGATGGTGCGGCGACGATTATTGGGTGAACCATTGCAATATGTAATGCAGCGCTGGTCGTTTCGACACCTCGATGTTTTCGTTGATCCACGAGTTTTGATTCCGCGACCTGAAACCGAACTTGTTGTGCAAGTTGCACTTGACTCACTGCGCAACTCTGCGCAAAAAATCGACCGAAAGATACGAGTCGTTGATCTTGGCACCGGCAGTGGTGTAATCGGTTTAGCACTCGCCAGCGAACTACCGTTTGGTAAAACCGAAGTTTGGTTAACAGATATTTCAGCTGATGCACTGGATGTGGCGCGAGCAAATTTGGCGGGATTGGGTTTGGTTGACGGTGATGTGCGCCTTGCACAGGGTGACTGGTTTTTGGCATTGCCGAAACAACTTAAAAATAGTTTCGATTTGATCATTAGTAATCCGCCATACATCGCTATTTATGATTCAAGTGTTGAGTCGGTGGTTCGTGATTATGAGCCGCATCTTGCGCTTTATGCAGGCACCGATGGGTTGGATGCGTATCGACAAATTATTTCGCAGGCGGGCGAGTGGCTCATCACCGATGGTTTGCTGGTGCTTGAAATCGGTCACGATCAAGCGCTGGAGATTCGTAATTTGCTTGACGAAAATGGCTTTAAAGATATTGAAATTCGCCAAGATTATTCTCAGCGCGACCGCATCGCCTTCGCCCGCAAACATTAACTCGCTGTTAAAACTTCTTAAATGTTTAGTGTGCCGTCGGGGTTGAGGTTGACTTTGCGGCCGACCCATTCGTCGGTGCACAATGCAGTTGCGACTTGAAGATCAGTTGAAGTTGCCCAGGCACGACGCGAGTCTTTGAGCAACACTGCGGCGATGGCAGTTTCGGGTGCACCTTGGCGATCATGCATCACGGTGTAAGCCTCAATTGTTGCTTGGCCAGCCAGATCGCTTGCAGCGTCGCTTGTTGAAGCTAACTCGCGCTTGTCAAGCGAGTCGATGTCCACTTGTGGTGAACCATAGCGAAAACCTTTTTTTGCTGGCTCAGTCGAATAAACGCCAAATGAATGCTTTGTTGCATAACCGCCATTAGCCCAGATGAAACCGTTTTGTGTCGAACTATTGTCATTGCGCAGGTTGATCATCATCGTGGCTATTGCGTGCATTACATAGTTGTTCCACGGGCCGCCAGCGAAAGATAATCCGCCGGTGATTGTGAGTTGTTGATCAAGTGACAAATTCAACGATTGTGCGCCAAGTTGCACCGCAGACGGAAAGCACGAATATAAATCAACTAACGAGATATCACTAAGCGAAACGCCAGCGAGTTCGCAAGCCATTGCGCCACCGAGTCGCACAGCCGGTGTATCAGAAAATGAAAATCGGTTCGAGATGTAATAGTGCTCATGGCAATCTGTGCCCGAAATTGGAAAAACCCAGCGATCTTTTGCTATGCCAAGTTGAGTTGCTTTTTCAACCGAGCAAATAATCAACGCTGCAGCCATGTCAACTTGATTATTCGAATTCATCACTTTGCGATATGGCGAGCCGATCATTCGATTTTTTGGTGTAACAGTGCGTATCTGCTCGGCACTAAGCGCAGTTTGATTCCACGCGTTTGGGTTCGCCGCAGCCACGCCACTGAATCTTGACCAAAGTTCACTAATCAGCTGATCGTGTTCATCAATTGTTCGGTTTGCTTTTGCTCGAATTGCAGACTCAAACATCGGGTATATCTGCACTGGTAGAAAAATCTTTCTGGCGATTTCTTCTGGGCTACTCATTGCCGCATCATCTATAATTTGTAGCGGTGCTGGGGTGCCTTGCGCGTCTGATGTCCAGTTAAGTGTTGCACTTTCGCGTTGCGCCCTCGATCGCGAATAGCTTGATTCACCGCCAGCAACTATTGCGATATCTAGTTCTCCGTTTTGAATTTCGCGCGCAAGTTTGTTGACAACTAACTGCGGCATGTTGCCACCGTGCGGGGTTATGCCATCAGCCCGGGTGTTAATCCCAAGAAGTTTGGCAATAGTGTGCGCAGGGTTTGCATATCGCCACGACAACATTCGCACGATATTCAATGCATCAACATCTGGCACAGTGCTCAAGCCAGCATCAGTTGTGGCAATTCGAATCGCTTCGGCGATTAATTGCACGGGCTCGCGTGCATCGGCCAATGTCATCGCGTGGTTGACTATTTGACCTTGTCCAACTAGCACAGGAGTTCGCGGGTCAATTGACACAACTACTCACAATACGCC
>CALACK010000216.1 GCA_937890395.1 uncultured Acidimicrobiaceae bacterium
TATTTTTTGTTTTTCCTTGGTTGGTTGATTCTTGTTCGTTTTAAGTCGTTAAAGAGTTTTGTATTAGCTTGTCTAATTTTGTTTTTGAGTTTTAAAACTCATAGTTTTTTGTTCTTTGTGTTGTTGCCGTTTTTGCATTTTGCTTGGTTGAACAAAACTGAGTTGTTAGATTTCAAGAAATTAAATCGCCGACATCTGCAAATCGTGGTGATTGCGGCATTGCCAGTGCTTTATGTAATTTTGCGATCAATCTTCTGGCCACCGAATGAAAGTTGGCAGGACTACCAGAAACCGACATCAGCAGGTCTAATGACTGGTTTGTGGCCAGTATTGATTGGTCTGGTTGGTTTGTCGATAATCGCATTTCGTCATTCAAAAAACAAACCAACACATTTTGGATTCGTGTTGTTCGTCTGTGGATTTTTAGTTACAGCACTCGCGCTGTTTCCATATTTTGCGGCAGAACTTTATGTCGGATATGCGGGTCGCCCTGCTTATATAACTGTTTTTGAGTTTCGGGCAGATTGGCGAAGCAGGCATCAATTGTTGATGCCACTTGGTTTGGCCTTGAGCGTTGTTGGGCTAAACGAACTGTTTAATTGGAAGAAAAAGAATCTATTCCTGTCGGTAGTTCTAGTTGTTTCTGTTGGTCTCAATATGTTTTGGGGTTCGCAATATTTTTTACAATCACTTAAGCAAGAAAAAATTGTTGAATTATTGAAGGCAACGAAAAATGAAATAGTAATTGCATCTTTAGGTGATCAGACCCTTCGGTTCAACGGCCGCGAGAATGATTTTCGCGGTTATGAGTGGAGCGGATTTATGACACTTGCGGGTATTTCGACAGATCGCCCTGGCTGTGAAGCATTGCCTGAGGGCTCAACTTTAGTTTTGAAATCAGACAAACCCTATTTGAGTGCATTGATAAGTCGTGATTTAGGTTTGTATTTTGATGTCACACCATGCTCAGAGTTACTTGCGAAAGACGGTTAGCCGGACAGGTGGGATTTGTGTCTCGTTTGGAATCTTCTGCTTAAAGTCCTAGGTAAAAAGGACTGTTTGCTATGTTTCATAAACTAAAAGACAAAGATCCACTACCGGAGCGTTGGAAGTATCTTCGCTGATGCAGTTAGTGCACCAAAGTTTTCAGCAGGACCTTGAGTTGACTTGAGGGTTCAATTTATTTCACCGTCAAGCACAACTCCAGGCGACTACATCATGAAATATTAAAGCAGAGCTATTTAGTTTTTTCGTTCCAGCCCTTAACACAGGCAATGAAGCCGATCAGATAAATGGCTGCGAAAGGCAGTATTTGCTCAATTGGTGCACCGCTCTCTTCCAAATATCCTTTGGATCCGAGTGTCGAGAATGCTAAAACCTGACCCACGAAAGTTAATCCAATGACAACAGCTCCTGTTCGTGCTTGAGATATCCCATGAGTGAGCAGGGCAAGCAGGAGAATCGCAACTCCACTTGTGATGAACCAGAGACCCCAAAGTTGTTCCAGCCCGACTGCGATGTCCAGTTCGCGGCCAGCCAAATTACCCCAAGCATCAACTGCTACCGTCTCAGCGGTAATTATGTTTACAAGTGCCCCAAGCGTACTTAAGGCTCCAACTATCAACATCCATATACGTGTATTTAGATATCGCATTTTACTTATCTCTTTCCTGTGGTTTTAGCGGTAAGCCCACTCTAGCCTAGATCGCCAAAAAAATTAGTGAAAGTCTTTTGGAGCCTCATGACCGAGAACAACTTATTAGATGAATTTTTAACAAAACTGGATCAGTCACGAAAAAACTTGTACAAGCAAAATGCGGGAAGGTGAGCGGTAATTTAGGTTTATATTTTGACGTAACTCCATGCTCAGAGGTACTTGCGAAAGACGGTTAGCGGTAACTGCAACTGAATACACTCCTCTCAGGAGGTATGAGGTGCCGCATGTTCCCGTTTTTCAGCATGAAATCGGCAAGTGGCGACCAAGTTGGCGTGGTCGCATTCATGGCGTAGCCGTTGCGGCGACAATCCCAGCCGGCGTAATACTCACGATGGTTACGCCGAACGGTCTTGCGCGATGGGCAGTTTTGATTTATGTCTGTTCACTGCTGGCGCTTTTTTCTACATCTGCTTCGTATCACCTACTGACGCGCTCACAACGCGCACAACGCACGATGCGTCAGCTTGATCATGCGATGATTTATGTTTTGATTGCTGGCACTTACACCCCAGTTTGTTTGCTGGCTCTACCACGACATATCGGAATCCCATTTTTAATAACAATTTGGGTGGCGGCATGCGTTGGTATCGCACTAAAAATGACTTGGCGTGCGCATAAGACTTCTGGTGCGATGTATTTAATTATTGGCTGGGCAGCACTAATTGTTTTGCCGTGGTCGTATCGAGTTACTGGGTTTGTAAGTTTTTTACTGTTTGCACTCGGTGGAATCGTTTTCACAGTTGGCGCAATTTTGTTTTATTTTAAGCGACCGCAACTTAAGCCAACCGTTTTTGGCTATCACGAAGTTTGGCATGTGTTCACGGTTGTTGCTGTTGCTCTGCAGTTCGCCGGCGTCGGAGTGTTGATCGCGAAAGTTGCTTAGCAAATTAGAACGAGCAAATTAGTACGAGCGAATTAATTTAACTAGTCGATTTAGGGTCTTTTAGTTTTTCGACCAACACCTAACGATGCAATTGTTGCTGGGATGAAAAATGCGCGGCCGTGGAAAGAGACATCATCCCAATGTTTTGTCGTGACGGGCGCGTGCCATGCGCGGATGCGATAGATCAAGAACAACAAGATCAGCATGTGCAGCGAAATGATTGACCATGCAAAACCCTGTGCGCCGAGAATGTCAAGAAATGGTGCGGCAACAAGCGGCCCGATCATCGCGCCTAATCCATAAAGCGTGACGAGTTGCGAGGCGGCAGCACCCATTTGTTCGGGCGAGACCCAGTCATTGGTGTAGGCACCACCGATGGCATAAAGCGGAAAACTGAACCCACCGATTAGAAACAACAACAAAATTGTCCAGTTGTTGTTCGTTGGTTGCGAAAGCATGACGGCACTAAGAGCAATTACAGCGAGACAGCACAATAATCCGATGATGCGACGATCG
>CALACK010000217.1 GCA_937890395.1 uncultured Acidimicrobiaceae bacterium
AGTGTCGCTCAAAAAGTTCCTGTTGGGTGGTCAGTGCCATCTAAAGACGAACTAGATGCGCTTTATAGCTTTATCAAGTTGAATAGTGTCAAAAGTTTTAAAGAAAACGCTTCATGGAGTTCGACAGAACTGAACGCTAATTTTGCCTGGTATCAAGAAATGCGTGATGGAACGCAATTTACCGATGCCAACGGGGTGGTGCGTGGATTGCCAGGAAATAAAAATACAGTCGTTAGTCAGAAGCACGGTGGTGCGGCGATGGTGGCCGGATCAGAGTTCGCGCCGATGCCATTTAATGTGATTCCGGTTCGTGCTTTTGGTGCCAAAGTAGGGGTGAAGCCGAATGGCTCTATTTCAAAAACAACAGTTAGCACCTCGTGCACTACTGGTGTCTCATGCAACATTGGCGACATTGGACCGGGCGGCGGAATAGTTTTTTATGATGCAGGAACCCACCAAAATTGGGGGCGATTTCTTGAGATCGCTCCGGTTAGTTGTGAAGGGGTTGGACTTCCTTGGCGCTCAGGTAAAGGCACAATCTATTCTGGGCAGACTGCAGCCATGGATCGCGTCAAAGCCAAACAAATTGGTATGGGATCAATTAATACTTCGTTGATTGTCGCCAAGTTGAAGGGTGTCGGCAACGTGGCACAGTTCGCCACTGATTCGGTCTGCGGCGGATTAACTGATTGGTTTTTGCCGTCAAAAGATGAACTTGATGCGGCTTACAACATTGTCGCGCAGAATCGAGTTGGTGGAGCAGAATCACCAATTGGCAATTTCAATAAGGGTTATTATTGGACATCGAGTGACTACAACAACAAAACTGCGTGGACTCAGTACTTCAAAGATGGTCAGCAGTTTGACCGCTATCAAAATCTGACTGGCAATGCAGTTCCTCCGACTCCATTTAGAGTGCGGCCCGTGCGTGCATTCGGTTAAATAAATCGACTAAATAATTTTGTTTTAATGTTCTAATAGAGAATTGCGACGCCGATTGCTGAGAGTGTGGCAATAAGTAGCCAAGAAATCAAACCAAGAACGAGTGGGCGAGCGCCGATGCTGCGAAGTTTGCGTGCATCGACCCCTGCGCCAAGACCAACGAGAGCGCTTGCCAGCAGCGACTTCTCGATCCACTTTGCATCGCTGAGCACAACCTTTGGAATGTCAAAGTACGAGTTAAGCGAGATCGCTATCAAAAAGCCCACGACGAACAACGGCACCAACGGCGGAAGCTTGGTGGCATTCGCAGTTGTTCGTCGGCGAGCGAAACTAACGCCAGCAACCAGTGGCGCTAACAACATCACGCGAGAGAGTTTTACGACAATGGCCGCGTGTTGCGCTTCTTGATTACCTGTTGAAGCAGTAGCGACAGTCTGTGCAACATCGTGCACGCTCGCCCCGACCCATGAACCAAATTGCGCACCGGAAAAGCCGATTACTCCAGCAAATGCTGGCAATAAGAAAATCGCCATAGTGCCGCAAATTGTGACTAGCGCAATTGCGTAAGCCATGTCATCATCATCAGCGTCACTAACTGGTCGCATTGCAACAATCGCCGATGCTCCGCAGATTGAAAAACCAGTGGCGACGAGAAGGCTTAATCCATGTGAAAGCCCAAGCTTTTTGCCGAGCCACTGAGTGCCGACAAATGTGATCGCAACGACGAAAACAACGAGAAGTAAGCCTGGCGCACCTAATTCGCGAACTTGAGAGAACGAGAGTTGTAAACCAAGCAACACAATACCGAGGCGCAACAAACTGCGAGCGGCAAAACGCAAACCACTACGACACCGCTCTG
>CALACK010000218.1 GCA_937890395.1 uncultured Acidimicrobiaceae bacterium
TTTTTTGGCTGGTTTTTTAGCCGCGACTTTCTTAGCAGTTTTTTTAACGCTCTTATTAGCTGGCATCACTTACCCGCTGCCAATTCTTCAAGCCACTGCATTACCTGTTCGCGCACTGGTGCGGGCGCTAGAACTTCTGCACTTTCAACCATTGCAAACAACCACAGTCGAAAGGCCGACATATTTGCACAAGGAATCGCAAACTCAACACTTCCGTCTCCACGCTCTCTAATAATTGCAGCACCCCCAAATTCGTTTCGCACTCCAGCCACAAGCGCGGCATCTACTAACACGGTTGCTGTTGTGATTTCGCCATCACCCGCTGCCATCATTTGTTTTTCAGTCGGTACGGCACCTGCGACATCAAACCCAACTGGTGTTTTAAATGCACGAATTGTAGACGCGGTAACTTTGCCTTCAATCCGGTCAATACGAAACACTCGCTGATCTTTTCGCAAATGATCAAAACCGATTAGGTACCAAAATCCACTTCTTGACAACATTCCATAAGGATCGACTTGGCGTTTTTCGCCATTGTAATCAAAGTCAAGAGTTCGCCGTTGCATCACAGCATCAGTAATCGCACTCATGTTCTGATCGACGAATCCAATATTGACACTTACTGCTGTTGGTCGTAGAACTTTTTCGCCACCGAGTTTCCAAAGCGCTTCTTCTCCGTGTTGAGCGCCAAGTCTGACTGTTGCCACTGCGAGTTGAAGCGCGATCCGTTCGTCATCTGAAAGTTTCAAATCACTTAACTCATAATTCGACCGATTCACCCAGTAGGTGACCTCGCCAGCCGAATCACCGCCCAAAGTTTTCGTCTCAATCGGTATACCCATCTCACGGAGCGCTGCTTTGTCGCGTTCAAATGCGGCACGCGCTGCCTCGTTGCTACTGGGGTATTGCTTACCCAACTCTTGACGAACCTGACGCAATGTCAGTGGCCGATTTCGATCTACCAGCAGTGCTAGTAAATTTAGCATTCGCTCAGCTTGAGAGATTTTCACGGGCACAGAACCAGCGTAGGTGATCTAACGATTACTACGATGCAGGCGATACCAGTTGATAAGCCCTCGAGTTGACGCGTCCTGCGAGTCTTGAAGGTTCTCTCCATTTTCGGATGGCTTTATTAGTGAACTAGTTATTTCGGTGGCAAGAGTTTTGCCGAGTTCAACACCCCACTGATCAAAACTATTAACACCAAAAACCACTCCTTGAACAAACACGCGATGTTCATACATCGCAATTAACGATCCGAGCGTTCGAGCAGTCAAACGAGGCGCGAGCAAAGTAGTCGAAGGTCGATTACCAGGCATCACGCGATGTTTACTATTTTCATCATCAGCGTTCTCACTATTTAGCTCTGCCAGAGATCGTCCAAATGCCAGAGCTTTTGATTGTGCAAACATGTTGGCAATCAAAATATCGTGCGCCGAAATTTCTTCATGAGTTGGTTGAGCGAACCCGATGAATTCAACTGGTACGACATCAGTACCTTGGTGCAACATTTGAAAAAACGCGTGCTGCACATTTGTGCCTACACCACCCCAAACGACCGGTGAGGTTCGCATTGAGGTCGGCTCACCGTCAACCTGCACCGATTTACCGTTACTCTCCATAATTAGTTGTTGTAAATAACTTGGCAATAATTTAAGTTGGTGCGCATACGGCACGAAGG
>CALACK010000219.1 GCA_937890395.1 uncultured Acidimicrobiaceae bacterium
TTATATCTCAAAGTAACGAAGCCGATGGTAACACGGTTTGGACAACAGCGTCAAAAAATTCAGGCGCCGTTGACAAGATACATGTTGCAGGGCTTCGGCGGTGTTAAAGATATCAAGGTTCTCGGTCGTAGCAATGATTTCTTAAATCAATACGAAAGCCAAAATCTGATTGTCCAAAATGCAAGTTTGCGTTATGGAATTCTAAAGTCAGTTGCTCCGATGTGGACAGAACTCTTAGCGATGTCTGGGTTAACTGTCGTCGTTTGGGTGATGGTGTGGCAAGATCGCCCGCCAGATCGAATCATCCCATTGTTGGGATTGTTTGTCATTGCAACATGGAGATTCGTGCCAACTGTAAATAGCGTGATCGGTCTGACTAATTCGATTCGATACTCACAACCAGCAGTCGAATCGGTCTACCAAGAGTTTGAATACATCAAGTCGCAGCAAAACATAGTGAAAACTCAGATTGTGTTTAATGACAAAGTTGAGATGCGCAACTTGACTTTCAATTACCCAAATACAGTTACGCCGAGTTTGCGCGATGTCAATATTGTTGTGCGAAAGGGCGAGACTGTTGGCTTCATCGGGCCATCAGGTGCGGGCAAGAGCACACTTGTCGATGTCATCTTGGGTTTGTTGCCACAAACATCCGGTGAGTTGTTAATAGACGGTGTCGAAATGCAGGAGCACAATCTTGAATGGCAGTCAACAATCGGATATGTTTCGCAGGCGATTTACCTAACAGATGACACCGTGCGTCGCAATGTCGCCTTTGGTATTGCAGAAAAAGATGTCGATGAAGTGGCTCTCGAGCGCGCACTAAAGTCAGCACAACTTTGGGATTTCGTCGATGGGTTGCCAAACAAGACACACACAATTGTCGGTGAACGAGGTGTTCGGGTCTCGGGCGGACAACGTCAGCGCATCGGTATCGCACGCGCTCTCTATCATGAGCCTCAAGTGCTCGTATTAGACGAAGCCACGAGCAGTCTTGACATTGAAACTGAGACCGAAGTTATGAGTGCGATTCGTGCATTGCAAGGCTTCAAGACCATTTTGATCGTTGCTCATCGGCTCTCGACCGTTCAGCACTGCGATCGCCTCTATCGAATTGAAGACGCACAAGTCGTAGCTGAGGGCTCTTTCGAAGAGCTAACTAATTCAGCAAAATAGATTTATAATTTCTCGACTTAGAGAAGTAAATCTTGGTTTTTACGAAGAAACGAAACGCACGGGCGCGAGTAGTTTTTGAGCATTGACGGGTTTCCGGATTTGACTAGCGCTTCGTTGAATTGAGAGAGCAAGGCAAGGTCATGCTCAGAATATTGAAGTTTATTGTCTACATAATTAAGCATTTCGGTAACAGACGCTACAAGTTCTGACGGCGAATTTTCTACAAATGTCAGACCACTGTCCTTCATTTCGGAAACCCTTCCCAGGACTCCTCTTAGATTGGCCATTTCACTAATTGATAAAAGTTTGTTTTTTCTCTCATCCAAAATCATCTGGAGAGAAAATAAAGTGAACTGGTGGCCTTTGGGAAACGCGTAACTATTTGTTACTAAAGTTGGTCGATTATATTTGTGAGCGAAAT